>JBAYJP010000001.1:0-282871 GCA_041665025.1 Candidatus Magasanikiibacteriota bacterium
GTAGGTGTTCCTGGAGGTAATGCGGGTGAGTTTGTCTTGGTTGTGAGCACGTACGAAGATATGACAGGAGAAGTCCTTATTGAAGATCAGATCGAAAAGATTTTTGAGGCCTATCTAGAAAAATATGGAAATTTTTATTTTCATACTGATGGCCACACTTTAGAGGACGCAGGTATAAAAACAGAAGATATTGATAATCCACCAGATGAAAACACACGAGAAAGAAGTCAATTGCTAGAAAAATTATCACAACCAGAAAATATTGGTTGCGGACACCTCAAGCTGGCTATGAAGAATTCAAAAGAGTATGGCATGCGTCCAGAATTGATACAGGGTATGATAAAAGCATTCTTCAAAAAGTTATGGTCAGGAAATAAAAATGTTGAGTTTGTTACTTTATCAGGTAAACATACAGAAGGTGCAGTAGTAACTATTCTGGTGGAGGAAAAAGACATAAATAAAGAAACTAAAATTCCAACCATGACGCCTTCCATCGGTGCAGAAGGGACCCAAACATTCGTATACCACCCGCAGGCAGTGAAATTTCTTCGTGGAGAAATAGCTAAAGGCATTAACGATATTATAAAGTCTGGCGCAGGGCGTGAAATTTCCATTGAAGATTTTGCCGAGGCTATGCAAAAAAAAGGAGAGGCGCAATTAAATGAGACAGTAACCAGGTTGGCAAATGATGATGACGGGAATCCATTGCCTAGATTTACCGTAACCTATAAAGACGGCAAGTTGCTTGAAGATGGCATCAAAAGAGAATCATAGACATGTTTGAAAGATCTCGCTCAAAAAAAGCGGGATTTTTGTTTTTAGGTATTGTCTCTTTTTCTAATTATTTGTATACTATACCTGTCTATTAATTTGATACATATTTTATGGATTATTCTATCATTAGCTATGTTGCTCTGGGTATTATACTTATTATAGGTTCTTTTATTGCTTGGGGAGCTTTTAAGCTGAATGAAAAAAATTTTCCTCTTGAACCCGATGAAAAAGTTCTGTATGAAGAATTGGGTGTGCGTTTGACGGTCACCTCAAATGCTCAAGCTAACTCGTATCGAAAGATCCGTTTAAAGATAACAAATAAACGCATGTTTATATTTACCAATGGCCCTTGGCTTCATTCTGTTATTGTTTTTGGTAATTCACCAAGCGACGCGACAAAGCAGGAATTGAAAGGTATTTCCTATGTTCAAAAAACAAATTTCAAAATTGTTCCCGATACCAAACATCAAAAATTAAAGCTTCACATGGAATATACGAATTTTATTGGTTTCCCTGTTTCGTATGTATTTGATTGTCCAAATTTAAGTTCTGTCCAGACAGCCTTGGGTATATAGATGATCTATATAAATTATTTACAAAAGAAAAAATATTTTTTATACTGTATACACATTTAATTTTAAAAAATCAACTATGAAATGCATTAAATGTGATTCATCTTTATCTGAAGAAAATAAATGTTGTGACGAGGGGACCTGCTGTAATTCTTGTTGCAATTGTGCAGATGGCTATAGCGATCCAGAATGTGGGTGTAACGAATAAACATAATAATTAATATACACAGATATATGAAAAGATTTTTTTACCTGGGAGTGTTATTATTTATGTTGATTGGAGCTGGTTGTTCACAAGTAGTGGAGCCAATTGAAAATGCAAATAGTCTACCACAATATAGTAATACGACGACAGTTGAAAATAAACCACAGGTTAATTACATGCCAGATGTAAAACCTATCGAGGGTCCCGATACTACACTTAGCGTAACAAATACTGCCCCTGAGGATGTGCCTGAAATTAATAAGCCTTCCAATGTAAATGTAACAAAACCTACGACAAAACCATCAAACACTATGACCTATGATGCGAATGGTTTTCCTCTCAATCCAGTACAAATGCAGAAATTTACCGCAAGCAATGGTGAAACCTACTATTACGTCGACGGAGTGTGGACTATGGAAGACTATGTATATCCATATCAAGACTTAAATGAGAATTCTCCTGAGTCATCTGCTAATAATGCCGTGGAAGACTATTCAGGCAATAACCCCTCAGCAATTATTCATGATGTCCCCATTGTAGAGGATAATAGTGTTTCATCTGATCCAAATGCTTGCTCTGTCGAAAATGCCAGTTATACATCAGGAGAAAATACGTATTATTGCATTGATGGCATATGGACTCATGAAGATTACGCGTATCCGTATCAAAATTTATAAGGATTACTTATCCACAACCTAAAAAACGGCTTTAAATAGCTGTTTTTTAGTATTGACAGGACATCTGATTAATACTATACTAACTTAGTATGACTTAAGTATTGTATATTAAGACTAAGAAGTGAGATTGCAGATATAGCGAAAGAAAATCAAAACTTCTCATATCCTTTATACAAATACTAACTCCCTGGTTGCAAAGCACTAGGGAGGTGGAAGTCATCATACAAATGGTTAATTATTTAATTTCTATATGGGAACTAAAAGGAAAGTAGGAGGATGTGGATGTTAATCCACAAAAATGGGGGAAAAAAGCAGGGGATAATGATACCCCTGTCTTTTTTTATATTTCTGTTATATACTTAATCCATAATTTTTAAACTCCTCATTATTTATTTTTAACACAAGATATGAGATTTCCCCATTTTCTCGTTGTGTGTTGTTTTTTTCTATTGCTTGGTGCAGCATGTACGCCATCACCTGTACCAATAGAACAACAGAATGATAATTCTCTCAGATTAGGAACGTCTTGCCAATCGACAGGAGATTGTGCCAGTAAAGAGTTAGTTTGTGAAAACAGTATTTGTGTTGCAGCTCCTCCAGGAGGTCAAGCGTGCAGTTACTATGTGAATGGCGTTCAACAAAATTGGCGTTGTGAAAATGACCAGTGGTGTGGCACACAATCTGGCGATTGTCGGGATGTGCCTTTTTGTTCAACAAATACTGATTGTACATCTAATCAAGTTTGTGTAAATGGATATTGTGGACCGTCTCAACAAAATAATCCTTCTAGTACATCTTGTGCGAATATCGAATGTCTTCCAGGAAAATTGTGTTCAAATGGTGTGTGTCTACCTGCTGAACAAGTATTACCAAAAGACCCTGTGACTGGTGAGTTGCTTTGCAATTCAGATGCACAATGTTGGAATGGCAAGGTCTGTATAGAAGAACATTGTATTATAACTACTGGTTCGGTATGCAACGTTGATGAGGATTGTGGTGATGTCAGAACATGGGTATGCCAAAATGGTGGATGTATAACACCTCCTCCTGCTAAAAAACCTACGACAGGTGGCCAGGCATGTAGCTACTATGTGGATGGCGTCCAACAGAATTGGCGTTGTGACGAAAATCAATGGTGTGGAACACAGTCGGGTGATTGTAGAAATGTACCTTTTTGTTCAGTTAATTCTGATTGTACGTCCGGTGAAGTCTGTCTGAATGGATACTGTGGTCCTGTCCAACAAGCAACACAAAATTCTCCATGCAGTTCAAATGGCCAGTGTATTTCTGGAAAATTATGTTCAAACGGGCAGTGTGTTCCTGCGGAGCAAGTATTGCCCAAGGATCCGGTGACAGGAGAGATATTGTGTAGTCGAGATGATCAGTGTTGGGGTGGTAAAGTTTGTTTAGACCAACATTGTGTTGTTCCATCTACAACTGGCGCCACAGGATCTTCTTGTACCTCAGACAGCCAATGTGGTGCAGGAGTGGCTTGTTTTCAAGGACGTTGTACGTCTGTGCCTTCCACTTGCAACTACCATCCAGAATGTTTGAGTGATGATTTTGTATGTTCCAATCACACATGCGTATGGCCTGGTCCCAGTGGGCACACATGTAGCAACGCAAATGGTGACAGATGGCATTGCCTCAATGCACAGGCATGTGGCAGTAAAGTAAATGAATGCATACCTGCTGATTCGATTCCGGCTGTAGATGCTTATTGTACAAAAGATGTAGATTGCGGTATAGGTAATAAGTGTAATGGTTTTACCTGCTATAAAGTAGTTACAAATCCTTCTTCATGTACCACAGATGCACAGTGTGTAGAAAAGATGTCGTTTTGCCAGAATAATGTATGTGTTTTTGCCCCAGGGGGGAATGCCGACTAATACTTATTTATTTTTAACATTTTACATATGATTACTTTAGATGGCGGCGGATGCTGTGGCGGATGTGGTAAATAAAGGAAAAAAGGGACATTGTGTCCCTTTTTGGTTTGATTGTACAGGCACATTCTGGTACAATAGCTCTAATTAGATGGTTAAAATTTCTATGAAGAAGTTAAATATTTCGCTTATTTTGGGCACTGCCCGCCAAGGTCGTAACTCGGAACATGTCGCCCAATACATTTTTGAATTACTGAAAGAACGCAAGAATATTGATTTTGAGTTTGTAGATGTAAGAAATTATATATTTTTTCCACGAACTATACCTCCTTGGGAACATGATGATGCCGCAAAGCCATGGAGAGAAGTGGTAAAAAAGGCGGATGCTTTTATTATTGTAACTCCAGAATATAATCACGGATATCCCGGAGAACTCAAAATGCTTTTGGATCAGGAACTCAAAGCTTATAAAGATAAGCCGGTTTTAGTCGTTGGCGTATCAAATGGGGGATTTGGCGGTGTTCGTATGATTGAACATCTGATTCCTTCACTGCGCTATATGGGTTTTCGTGTATTGCCCAATGATGTGCAAGTTTCCAAAGTTGAGGATTTTGTAAAGATGAATAATATGGAACGTGATGCATTATTAAAAGAAAGACTTACTAAATTAGTAGATGAAATTATATCAATCCTAAATCACACATCCTAGATTATACATATTGTTATAATTAATATATCATTTAAAAAAACTTATGTTTTCACGAAATTTATATCGGTCAATAGCACATTATAAAATTAATCCGGTTATAAAATTACTTATCGCGTCTGATTTTATTTTTTGGTCAGCACTGCAACTATTCTCACCTATTATTGCTGTTTTTATTATCAATACAATCAGTGGCGGAGACATTATACATGTCGGGATTGCCGCGAGTATATCACTCATTGTTAAATCGTTATGCGAAATTCCTATAGGCGTTTACATAGATAGCACCAAGTCAGAAAAAGATGATTTGTTTATGGCTGGGTTTGGTGTATTTCTCATGGCGCTTATGTATATCTTTTTTACCTTTGCGACAGAAATATGGCATGTCTATGCGATACAGGCAGTCATAGGATTTAGCTTTGCCTGCTCGTATCCGAGCTGGTTATCTCTTTTTACCCGTCATATTGATAAAGGTAAAGAAGGGTTTGAATGGAGTATGTATGACTTTTGGATAGGGTTGGGGACGGCCGGTACTGCGACCCTGGGCGCTTTTGTGGCAGAACGATTTGGATTTAATGTATTATTTTATTCAATTAGTATTCTTGTATTTGCAAGTTTTATTATGCTCTTGATGGTAAGGGCAAAAGTCTTATCTTCTAAACAATAATTTTTATTCTATGTGGCTATTCTACGCATTTCTCTCTGCCATATTTGCGGCACTTGTTGCCATATTTGGTAAATTAGGTTTGAAAAATATTGATTCTACTCTTGCAACTACTGTTCGTGCAAGTATCATGGCATTGTTTCTAATAGTTGTCGCTTTTATCATGAAAAAATTTCAGCAAGGAATGTTTGCCGCGTTTACGACACGCGATTGGATTTTGATCACTCTGTCTGGTATTGCAGGAGCTTTATCATGGCTCTTTTATTTTTTTGCATTGAAGTATGGCATTGCAGGCAAAGTGGTTGCCATTGACCGATTGAGTATTGTGTTTGTCATTATTTTTGCCGCATTATTTCTGGGTGAAAGTTTGACGTGGAAGACAGGGGTAGGAGCTCTGGTTATTGCCCTTGGGGCGGTTTTGATTACGATGAAATAAATAATATATGAAAAAACAAAAAGACCAACAGTTTAGAATCAGCATGAAGACTTTGCTTGGCGAAGGAAATCCTGTCTGGCAGGATGATGACGAATTTATTAGATTATACAATGAAGTTGAAGATATGAGTTTAGTGAGCCCTTATCGTTGTTTTAATTTATATCAATTTGCACAGAACGCTAACTCTCTTCACGGACAATTTGCTCAAGTTGGTATTTATAAAGGAGGTTCTGCAAGACTGATTTCTCGAGTAAAATCAAAATTCAAAAAATTTTATTTATTTGACACATTTTCAGGATTGCCAAAACACAATTTCAAGATTGATGATTATACAAAAGGAAAATTTTCAGATACAAACTTATCTGCTATCAAAAAATTGTTTGCAAAGGATAGAACAGTTCAGATTTTTAAAGGCATTTTTCCCAAAACTGGCAAAGAGATAGAAAAAGAGAAAATTGCCTTTGTATATATTGATGTTGATTTATACAAATCAAATTTTGATGCTTTGGAGTTTTTTTATAAGCGAATGGTGCCTGGTGGAATTATGATCTTTGATGACTATGGTTGGAGATATTGTGAAGGGATAAAAAAATCAATTGAAGATTTTATTAAAAAATATAAAATACAGGAGAGGCCTATTGTTACTACCAAGTATCAATGCGTCATTATAAAGTCTTAGTTTCATGGGCACATATAAGCTTAACAAATCTCAACTCGAAGCCGTCGAATACAACGACGGTCCACTTTTGATCATTGCAGGAGCGGGTACGGGTAAGACTACCGTAATTACAAAAAAAATTTCTCATCTTATTGAACAAAAGCTTGCTACGCCCGAGCAAATTTTGGCACTGACGTTTACAGATAAAGCAGCCGGAGAAATGCAAACACGCGTGGACGAAATGATTGACATTGGGTATGTAGATTTACAAATTTCAACCTTTCATGCATTTTGTCAGAGATTGTTGGAAGAATTTGGGATGGAAATTGGTCTGCCACGACATTTTAAGTTACTTACTCAGACAGATGCATGGTTGCTCGTGCGTGAACATTTGTATGATTTTAGTTTAGACTATTATCGGCCATTGGGTAATCCAACCGGAAATATACATGAACTACTCAAACATTTTTCAAAGTGCAAGGATGAGTTGGTTTCGACGGAGGAGTATTTGCGTTATGTAGAAAGTTTAAAATTAGACACAGATAGTTTGATCACTGATCACCGATCACCGATTAATAATCAGGGATTAGGGACCAGGGACCAAATAGACATAAAAAAGTACTATGAGGTTGCCAACGCATATCACACATACAACCAACTTCTTCTAGACAACAATGCATTGGATTTTGGTGATTTGATTTATTATACAGTAAAACTTCTTAAAGATCGTCCAAATATATTGAAACGTTTGCAAGAACGATTTAAATATATTTTGGTTGATGAATTTCAAGATGTGAACTGGTCGCAGTATGAATTGATTCGTTTGTTAACGAATGCAAAAAGTACGCAATTGACCGTAGTAGGCGACGATGATCAATCTATTTATGCATTCCGCGGTTCAAATGTCTCTATTATCATGCGATTCAAAGAAGATTATCCAGATGCAAAAGAAATAGTATTAACTGAAAATTATCGTTCCGGACAGGAGATTTTGGACTTAGCATATAAAAGTATTCAGAATAACAACCCAGACCGACTGGAAGTGAAATTGAACGTGAATAAGCAGCTAAACTCAAAGAAAAAAAGTGATCAGGGATCAGGGATCAGGGATCAAAAATCTAAAAATACCGATCACCGATCACTGAACACATATTCTCCCTCAGCAGTTGAACACATCCATTGTGATACGCTTGACGAGGAAGTATATGCAGTCATAGCAAAAATTAGCGAAATCTGTGAAGATAAATCTGTGGTTCTTGATGACATTGCTATACTCGTACGCGCTAATAGCCATGTTGAACCATTTATTAATGCACTCGAGAAAGCAGGGATTCCGTATGAATATATTGCATTCTCAGGATTATATCGACAGTCAATCATATTGGACGCAATAAATTTTTTAAAACTTTTAAATAATTACCACGAAGACACCGCAGTATATCGTCTGCTTTGTCTGTCATTTTCAGAATGTAAGGAAAATGATCTGCAGAAGTTTACTATGATGGCGAAGAAAAAGTCAGTGTCATACTATGAGGCACTCAAGAGAACGGGTGAATTTGGATTATCGCAAGAAGGCTCTGTAATATGTAGTAAGATATTAGAATGGATCCATACCGGCATGAAGTCAGCACGATTTGAAAAACCGACAACAGTTCTGTACGAATTTTTTGAAACAAGCGGATATTTGTCTTATTTAGCCCATGAGGAAAATGTAGGAAATAGAGAAATAATACGACAGATTCATTACCTCAAACAATTCTTTGATTCCATATCAGCCTATGAACATGTTATCCCCGATGCGCATGTGTCTGACTTTGTCGGGCATCTTATGAATATCGTTGATTCTGGTGATGAAGGAAAAATATATCAGCCCACCGATACACCCGATTCAGTAAATATCATGACGGTGCATGGTGCAAAAGGTCTGGAATTTAAATATGTTTTTATTGTTAATTGTGTAGAAGAGCGTTTTCCTACGCGTAAAAAAGGAGAGGGGATAGCGATTCCAGATGCGTTGGTAAAAGATGAATTGCGTGCCGATGATTTTCATTATCAGGAAGAACGAAGATTATTTTATGTGGCAGTCACGCGCGCGAAAGAAAAATTGTTTTTAACGAGCGCCGAGGATTATGGGGGAGTAAGAAAGAAAAAGTTGAGTAGATTTTTGGATGAGCTCGGGTTCATCTTCAATGATCAGGGATCAGGGGTCAGGGATCAAAAGACATATGTAAGCAGCTTAACAATGAAGCAGCTTAACAATGAAGCAATTTTTTCTAAAAAAAATCAGACGGACACTCAGTCACAGACACCTTTGCAAAATACATTTTCCTATTCCCAACTCAACTCATATGACCGATGTCCATATCAATACAAGCTCGCATATATTCTCAAGTTACCCATGAAAGGAAGTGCAAATTTTAGTTTTGGTAACAGTATTCACAATACACTACAAAAATTTTACCAACGTATACAGGAGTTAAACAGTGTACAGCAGGCTTCTCTGTTTGGCTTGCCGGTTGAAGATGAAAAGCCAACATCAGGAGAAATAAGAATTCCTTCATTAGATGAATTACTGACCTTGTACGAAGAATCCTGGATTGATGATTGGTATAAAAGCAAACGTCAGCGTGAAGATTACTATACCAAAGGAAAAGACCTTTTAAAGATATTTTATGAGTCACAGAATGGGACATGGACCGTCCCTGTTGCTCTTGAGGGATGGTTTAAGGTAAAAATAGGTGAATATATCATTAATGGCAGAATGGATCGTATAGACCAGCTTAGTGATAATTCTCTTGAGATTATCGATTATAAAACAGGCAAAGCAAAAGATGATCTAACTACTGATGATAAACAACAATTACTTATTTACCAAATGGCTGCGATGCGGTTGCCAGAATATCATCATATTGGACCAGTATCTCAACTGTCGTTTTATTATGTAAATGAGAATAAAAAAATTCCATTTATTGGCTCAGAAAAAGATATTGTAAAAGCGGAAGAAAAGATTGTAGGAATGATAGAAAAAATTCATAGTGGAAATTTTACTGCTACCCCAGGCAAGCATGTGTGTCAGCATTGTGATTTTCGTGATATTTGTGAATTTCGTCAATTATAATTTTTGATATATATGGTAGTTATTTTGCTGTATCTTTTTCTAGTTGTATTGTATATTTTAGTTTTTATTTTTATATGGTATACGCTGTATGCCATGATAAAAGGAGCTCCTTTTTTACCTACTTCTTCTCAACATGTGCGTGAAATGATTGACATGGCAAATCCACAGAAAGGAGAATACCTTATAGATTTAGGATCAGGCGATGGACGAATACTTTTTCAAGCCGCACGGACAGGATGTTCGAGTTTGGGTGTAGAAATGAATCCTCTTTTGTATTGGTGGAGTAGTATAAGAAGAAAAATAAGTAATGTTCACAATGTTGAAATTCGTAGACAAGACTTGTGGAAGACAGACGTATCTCGTGCTGATATTGTTAGTTTATTTTTTATTGCGCCAAAAATGGATAGATTGCGTATGAAACTTCAAAAAGAAATGAAATCGGGAAGCCGCGTAGTTTCTTATGGATTTAAGTTTCCAAACTGGCAACCCGAGCTAAAACATGGTAGTATATATCTATACAAGATTCATTAGCTTGTTATTGGTAATAGTGTATGAGTTCATTTACTCCACTTGGTGATACTCTCCATGAAAAAATGGATACAAATAGGCCTATGAAGCGCCAACTTGAAGCGAGTCATGTTGTTGAAGTTGCGCAAGAAGTATTTACAGAATTTTTTGGTAGTGACCTCTCAAAAGAGGCAAAACCGTTATTTGTAAAAAATAGGACTTTGACCGTGAGTTGTGGAAGTTCTACTGTTGCCCAAGAAATCCGGACTAATCAGCTTCAAATTGTTCAGAAGATTAATGATAAATTAGGCAAAAATGAGGTGGACAGAATACGGTATTTAGCTTAAAAAATAACACTTGCAAAGAGGCTACAAAAAAGGTAAAATACAGGCCAGCTATATAGCTGGTATTTTATTTATGACGCAGGCGAGAGAAAAGCAAATTCGCATTTGTTTTTCCGAGCCGAGGAGTAACTACAGGATACTATACCTTGCAGCTTGCTGCGAAAAGTAACTCCTTACCAATCATAGTAATACTTTGTGGGCTTGCTTCGAGGATCCTTTATTTGATACTGAGCTTATGACGCTTAGACAATACATGTTCACCATGTTGTTTGCCACTATGCTCTGCTGGACTGCATGGTTTTTTGTACTCACAAATGTAGATCCATTCCAGACTACCACCCTTGGCTTTGTCTTTTTTTATGTGAGCCTTGGCCTTGCGCTTCTTGGTTCTATCTCACTCATCGCATTTCTGATATATCGTCTATTCGCTTCAAAAGACTTACCTTTGTTTCGGTATGTACAGATTAGTTTTAGACAATCTTTTTACGTCACATGCTTTATTGTGTTGTTTCTCATATTGCAAGGAAACGGATATTTGACTATCATAAATGGCACTATTTTAGGATTAATTTTTATCATTTTTATTTCTTTGAGTATTTCACTTAGACGCACACAAAAAAATTCATTCACCCAATTAGATAACCAATAGGTATGAGACAATCGCATTTATTTACAAAGACACGAAAAGATATACCTTCTGATGAGGTATCCAAAAACGCGGAATTGCTTATTCGCGCCGGTTTTATTCACAAAGAAATGGCAGGAATTTATGATTATCTCCCTCTTGGGTTGCGCGTATTAAACAAGATTAATAATATTATTAGAGAAGAAATTAATGCAATTGGCGGACAGGAAGTTTTTTTGACTGCATTGCAGAATAAAGAGACATGGGAAACAACAGGTCGTTGGGATGACAAAGTTGTCGATAATTGGTTCAAAACGCAATTAAAAAATGGAACTGAGATGGGTCTTGGTTTTACCCATGAAGAAGCGCTTGCACTACTCATGAGAAGTCATGTGAATTCATACAAAGATTTGCCTCGTTTTGTTTATCAAATACAGACAAAATTTAGAAATGAAGCCCGTGCAAAAAGTGGAATTTTACGATGTCGAGAATTTTTTATGAAGGATTTATATTCATTTACGCGTGATGAGCGTGAGCTCGATGAATTTTATGAAAAAGCAAAACAAGCGTACGTGAATATTTTTAAACGAGTTGGCATAGGCGACCAAACATTTATTACGTTTGCAAGTGGCGGTACTTTTTCCAAATACAGTCATGAGTTTCAAACCGTATGCGAATCTGGCGAGGACACTATTTATTTGTCGCAAGAAAAAAATATTGCGGTAAATAAAGAAGTCTATATTGACGAAGTTTTGGATGACTTAGGATTGAAGAAAGACGAGCTTGAAGAAGTCAAAGCGATTGAAGTTGGCAATATTTTCAAGCAAAAAACAAAGTTTAGTGAACCTCTTGGTCTTACGTACACCGATGAAGACGGTAGTGTTAAACCGGTTATTATGGGAGCGTATGGCATTGGACCTGGCAGAGTTCTTGGTACCATTGTTGAAGTGTATCATGATGAAAAGGGCATTATGTGGCCAGAGTCGGTTGCGCCATACAGCGTTCATCTTGTTTCATTGTGTAAGGATGAGGATGTCAAAAAAGCTGATGAAATATATACTATGCTCGTTAAAAAAGGTGTTGACGTATTGTATGATGACCGTGTCGGTGTTAGTGCTGGTGCAAAATTTGCAGACAGCGATTTAATTGGAATTCCAAAACGAATTGTGGTAAGTGCAAAGACATTAGAAAAGAAGAGTGTCGAAGTCAAATTGAGGAATGAAGAAAAAAGTGAGTTGGTTGATATTGTAAAATTGCTTGTATGAAAAAGATGAAGATAATTTTGTTAGTTGTTTTATTTATTTTTTTCTTATCTATTTTGACGTGGGGTGGAAGACAAGCGTGGAACCATACTGTTATTTTTCCAATCCTGTCATATTTTTCTAGCCCAAGCGGTTATGACGGGACAAGTGAATGGAAGGTAGATTGTCCTTGCGAGGGATTTATGATTAAAGATATTGGGGTCGGTGCTACTGAATATCGTTGTATCGGAACACCAGGGCCATGCACATGCTTCAAGCGTGATTTAAACCAAAATGGGTTATTGACTCAACTCGAGTGCTCTAACAAAGAACTTGAAGATCTGCATTGGGCATTTCAAATTAAATAGTAAGTAAATATGTTCAAAAAATTATTCAAACGCTTTGGTAAAGATATTGCAATTGACCTGGGAACGGCCAATACGCGCGTGTATACGCCTGAAAAGGGGATTATTATTGATGAACCTTCTGTTGTTGCTATAAATACAAAGACAGAGCAGATTTTGGCTGTAGGAAATGAAGCAAAGCAAATGCTCGGTAAGACTCCCCCTCATATTCAAGTAACACGTCCTTTGACCGGCGGGGTTATTTCAGATTATGAAGTCACGGAAAAAATGTTGAAATATTTTATTGATAAAGTACACCAAGAAGGTTTCGTGCTTGCATCTCGCCCTCGCGTCGTCATTGTTGTACCGCTTGATGTGACTGAAGTAGAAATAAAAGCAGTAGAGGACGCCGCTGTTTCAGCAGGCGCGCGCGAAGTATTTGTCGTACAAGAACCAATGGCTGCAGCTATCGGAGCGCGTTTACCCATTCAAGAGCCTATTGGAAACATGATTGTAGATATCGGAGGAGGTAATACTGAAATTGCGATTATTTCTCTGAATGGCGTTGTCACATGGAAATCAACACCTGTGGGAGGAGACGAGATGAATCGAAGTATTATGCAATACGCGCGTGAAATGTTTAATTTATTTGTTGGAGAAACGCAAGCCGAACAGATCAAAATTAAGATCGGCTCTGCAATACCGGGCAAGGAAAAAATTGAGTTCCCTATGAAAGGACGAGATGTAGTGACTGGCTTGCCACGTGAAATTATGATAACAGATGATCACATTCGAGAAGCCTTGGATCGCGGTGTACATACTATTATTGAGCACATCAAAATGACTTTAGAGATCACACCTCCCGATCTCACTGCTGATATCCATGAACGGGGGCTGCTTATGGTCGGAGGAGGTGCAATGTTGCGTGGCCTTGATAAATTAGTTGCCGAAGCAGTAGAAATACCGGTGCGTGTTGCAGACGATCCTCTTACTGCGGTTGTACGCGGTGCAGGCATTTTGCTTGATGAAGATGAACTTCTCAAAGAAGTCGTGCTACCTTCGGCACGGAATGAAAAATAATTATGATTCTCATGCGTGGAAAAAAGAAAACACTCATTGCTATAGTGTTTGTTATTGTTTTAGTAATTGGTATTCAAAGGCTTGGTTGGTTTGACTTTTTAGGCAATGGATTTCGTTCTATAGGGATGATGGTGGCTCGTCCTTTTTATCATATGCGTATCTCGATGCATGAATTTTTTCAAAAAAGAAAATTAAAGGATACATGGTATGTTGAATGGGAACATGCACAAAAACAGCTCCAACTCAATATGGTCGATAGAGGAGCGCTTGCCCTGCTTCAAGATGAAAATAAACAAATGAAGGAACAATTAAATTTTTTTTCTTTCCATCTTTCATTTTCACACGTCGGAGCCGAAGTCGTGAGCAGAACCGTTGATCCACTTGGTACAACTGTTATCATAAACAAAGGAACAGAGTACGGCATTAAAGTCGGCAACCCCGTAATAGTAAATGACGGTATTTTAGTTGGTCTTGTCTTACATACCTATAATCATTCTTCAGTCGTTCGTCTTTTGAGTGACAGTGAGAGTAAAATAGGCGCGACTGCTATGAATGAAGAAAAAAGCATCGGATTAGTCGAAGGAGGCTATGGGCTTGGAATTCGCATGAATTATATACCCCAAAATGAAATTATTACGCCCGGTACTATCATCATGACATCTGGTCTTACCGAGGATGTGCCAAGAGGACTTGTCATGGGAATAGTAGAAGTCGTAGAAAAACAACCACATGAACCATTTCAACAAGCAGTACTCAAGTCTGCTGCAGACTTATCGCATATTACACTCGTCTCAGTAATTACATCTACTGAATTATGAAAAAATTATGGCGTGTTATATTAGGTCTTATCCTTGCTCTATGTGCGGCTTTTATCCATATAGTCGCCGTTTCCTTGTTTCCCACACCTTTTGATTCCATAAATATAGCTTTTGGTATACTCATGCTCATGATTACATTGCGTCAATCAGGTGCGGTGGTGTGGATTGCTTTTTGTCTTTTTTCTGCATTAAATACGTACAGCTCATTGCCATTTGGTTTTTTGTTATTTCCAGGCGTCGTAAGTATTTTGAGCGTGTACTGGTTTTATCGAGATGTATTTACCAATGACTCACTCTGGGCCATTGGCGCGCTCACCATGCTTGGTCTTATTTTTTTTAGACTGTTATACGGTATGCTTGTGGTGATAAGTGATTTTATTGTGTATTGGCCTTCCTTATTTGCATATGTTGGGTATGAAATTATGTTTACCACAATGTTTACACTCATCTTTTATTTTGTGCTAAAAAATTTTACGAAAAGACATTCACTTCGTGCTTCTTTATGAAAGTTTCCAATCCTTTTTCGTTACAACCAAAAAATTCTTCCAATCTGGATGGAAAATACAAACTTACGTGGGTTGAAGAATCTTTTTCCATTGATACGTCGCGTGAGGACTCTATGGCTCATACCAGTACATCACATGTGGGAAGCAGTTTTTCTTCAAGACGCACTTTTTTCTTGTTTCTGGTAATGGCATTATTTTGTGTGGGAATAATCGGACGGCTTTTATTTATACAAATTCTTAGTGGCCATGATTACTTTGCAAAAGCCGAAGATAATCGCCAGCGCATCATACCCATACCATCAGAGCGCGGACTGATTTTTGATAGAAATGGGAGTCAGCTAACATACAATATACCTAATTTTTCTCTGGCGCTCATACCTCAAGATTTACCTCGAAAAAAAGAAGAACTTGCACAAGTGATTTCGAGTTTGTCTCAAATAATTGGAAAAGATCCTGCAGAAATTAAGACAATTATTGACACATACAAAAATTATCAACGGGATTCAATCACTATAGAAGAGGACATACCATACGAGATTGCTTTGCGTATTTTATCTGCTACAGAATTACCTGGTATTCATGTACAAAGAGGGAGCAAACGCTTATATGTTTTTTCTCCCGAGGATAACAAAGATACGGAGACAACAATAGAAGAAATTTCTCAAGAGACAATAACAAGTACACCTCATTCAATATCTCATGTCTTGGGTTATATTGGAAAACTTTCTCCCGAAGACCTTGGCACGCTGTACACACAAGGATATCTCCCTTCGGATTCATTGGGTAAAACAGGTGTTGAAAAAAGTTATGAACCATTTTTGCGCGGTACCTATGGTAGGCGTCGCGTCGAAGTAAATGCTCAGGGCACGCAACAACAGATTTTGGCTGAAGAATCTCCTGTATCCGGTTCTCATCTGACCTTGTCAATTGACAACAACATGCAAATAAAGCTGGAAGAAATAGTTCAGAAACATCTAAAATTAAAAAATAAAAATAGATCATCAGCCATTGTACTAAATCCGCAAAATGGAGAAATTTTAGCTTTGGTTAGTATGCCTGCATTTGATAATAATGATTTTTCTGGAGGAATAGATTCGAAAACGTATCAAACATATATTTCTGACCAAAATTTACCTTTGTTTAATCGTTCGATTGGTGGTACCTATCCATCTGGTTCAGTCATAAAACCTGCAATGGCATCTGCGGCTTTGCAAGAAAAAATTATCACGCCTACGACCTCATTTTTAAGCAATGGCGGATTGAGAATCGGTGCATGGTTTTTTCCTGACTGGCTTGCCGGTGGCCATGGCATGACTAATGTGCGGAAATCGTTGGCATGGTCAGTTAATACTTTTTATTATTATATTGGCGGGGGATACGGAGATTTTGTAGGATTAGGGGTTGAACGTATTGCTGAATATTTAAAGAGATTTGGGTTTTCCGCAAAAACAGGTATTGATATTCCCGGAGAGGTAGAAGGGTTTTTGCCGAGTATGGAGTGGAAAAAGAAGACAAAAGGGGAACAATGGTATGTTGGAGATACATATAATTTATCAATTGGACAGGGCGATTTTTTGACGACGCCCTTGCAGATTGCGATGATGACTTCGGTTGTCGCAAATGGTGGCACTTTGTACCAGCCCCGCATGATAAAAGAAATTATAAATCCTGAAACAAATAAAAAGACTGAGGTTGAAACAAAAATTATCCGGTCCGAGGTAGTGGACCCTCTATATTTACAGACAGTACGAGCAGGAATGAATGACTGCGTTATTTTGGGATCTTGTTGGATGCTCCGTAGTTTGCCTTTTTCCTCTGGAGGAAAGACAGGGACAGCCCAGTGGAGCAGTAACAAAGATACCCATGCGTGGTTTACATCTTTTGCCCCTCTTGAGAATGCTCAAATTGTGGTCACTATCCTAGTTGAAGAAGGCGGTGAAGGGAGCCTTACCGCAGAACCCATTGCTGCCGAATTTTATCAATGGTGGTCAACATATAAAAAATAATGATGGCTGTGGGTATGTGTGGATAAAGCTATTTGACCTCGCGAGTGCGTGTGTTATACTGTTTTCAACCGCTTCACGCGGGGTTATTTTTTTACTCCAATATAGGATAAAGCACTATGGAAGACGATACACAAATTCAATACATGACTCAAGAAAAAATTGACAACCTCAATGAAGAACTTGTTAATTTGAAAAACAATAAGATACCGGCACTTGCAAACAGAATTGATGAAGCCCGGCAAATGGGTGATTTGTCTGAAAATGCGGAATACCATGCCGCACGCGAAGATATGGCATGGGCGCAAAGCAGAGTTCAGGAAATTCAATATATTCTCGAAAATGCTGTGGTTATTACTGACGACCACACGTCTGTGATACAAGTTGGTTCATCTATACGTGTTAGGTCAAATGGTATTGAAAAAGAATATAAAATTGTAGGTGCACAAGAAGCTGACCCTATTGCGGGAAAGATATCAAACGAGTCACCGCTCGGTAGTTCTTTTTTGGGAAAAAAGAAGGGGGATAAGGTTCAGGTCAAATTGCCTTCAGGGATCCAAGAATATAAGATTATTGAAGTAAAATAAGCCAAAATATATTAGACATGCCCCCGTATAGGGGGTATTTGTATTTTTTACACTATTTTGGTACAATAAATAAGCATATTAAGCCATTTTTTGAACATATGTTTTTTTGCTTTATTCTAATTTTTTTATAGAATAAATTTATGGAAAAAGAATCTACAAACATCCATGATGAGCGTATTATCCGCATTGAAAAACTCAATGAGCTTAAAGCAATGGATATAAACCCCTATCCAGCACGTTGTAGACGTACACATACTCTTGCACAGGCACGGGACATAGGCGAAGGAGAACAGGCTGTGATTGTTGGTCGAATTATGACCAAACGTACCATGGGTAAAATTATTTTCTGTCATCTCCAAGACGAAAGCGGTCGTCTGCAAGTGGTCATCAAGTCAGATGTCATTGACACAGATAGTTTTACTTTATTTGAAAAAAAAATTGATTCAGCAGATATTATTTCAGTTGAAGGAGAACGTTTTACAACTCAAAAAGGTGAGCCATCTATTTTAGCTAAAAAATGGTTTTTGCTCTCCAAGTCTCTCCTTCCATTACCAGATAAGTTTCACGGTCTCAGCGACGAAGAAACTCGTTATCGAAAGCGCTATCTTGATTTTTTGGTTAATGTTGAACAGAGAGAAAAAATAGTAGTGAGATCAAAAATTCTCCGTTTTATACGTACATTTTTGGAAGAAAAGGGATTTGTTGAAGTTGAAACTCCGGTTCTTGAAACTATTGCCTCAGGTGCTATGGCACGCACATTTGATACACATCTCAATGCATATGATTTGGATGTCCATTTGCGCATATGCATGGGAGAGCTTTGGCAAAAACGGTTGCTTGTTGGTGGATTTGAAAAAACATTTGAAATGGGAAGGGCTTTTCGTAACGAGGGTGTAGATCATCAGCACAATCCTGAATTCACTATGCTTGAATATTATTGGGCGTATGCTGATTATGAAGATAACATGAAACTACATGAAGAAATGATTCCTTATATTATTGATAAAGCAATTGGAAAATTAGAAGTTGAAGTTGATGGACATCTCATTAATTTTAAGCCACCTTATCCGCGTGTGACATTTCATGACGCGGTGCTTGAACATTCAGGAATTGATATTGATGCTTATGAAGATCCAAAAGAATTGAGAGAAGTAATGGTAAAAAAAGGATATGATCCTGAAAATATTACTGAACGAGGAAAATTATTAGATAATTTATATAAGCAATCAGCTCGTCCAAAGATTATACAACCTACATTTGTTTTGAATTATCCTGTTGAATTAAAACCTCTCGCAAAACTTTCTTTAAATCCGCACTACACGGAGATGTTTCAACTAATTGTGAATGGTTTTGAATTGAGTAATTCATATACTGAATTAAATGATCCTCTCGATCAACGTAAGCGTTTTGAAGGCCAGACAAAAAATAAACAGCAAGGTGATGAAGAGGCAATGGAGAATGACTGGGATTATGTCGAGGCGCTTGAACATGGAATGCCACCGGCAACAGGAACAGGAATTGGTATTGATCGTTTTGCTGCACTCATCACAGGATCACATACCTTGCGCGAAGTTACCGCTTTTCCCATCATGAAGCCGGCACCTCAAGAAATAAACAGTAATGAAACAAAACAAGTCAAAAATGATGTCAATGAAGAGCTTCCTGTGACACGAGACGAAGCATTGAGTCTCATAAAAAAATATACGAAAAAAGAAGCTAATTTAAATCATTACCTTGAATCTGAAGCAGTTATGAGAGCGTTGGCTCGGCATCTTGGGCGTAATGAAGACTATTGGGGCATGCTCGGGCTTTTGCATGATATCGATTGGGAAATTACTGAACACGACTCAACCCAACACCTTACTAAGGCTCCTGATTTATTGCGTGAAATGAAATTTGACGAAGATTTTATTAATATCATTTTGTCGCATGGGTATGGCTTTGAATGTGCAGGCTTAAAAGATAAAAAAAGGACACAAGAACTAGAACATGCTCTTGCGTGTAGTGAGACAGTGACGGGCCTTATTTATGCGACCGCCCTTATGCGTCCGGAAAAAATAAATGGTCTTGAAGTTTCTTCGGTAAAGAAAAAATTTAAAGATAAAAAATTTGCAGCCAATGTTTCTCGGGAAGTAATTCTTGAATGTGAAAAAATTGGGTTAACACTCGATAATTTTTTACAGATAGCGATCGACGCCATGAAAAAAATTGCTCCAAAAATAGGTTTAATTTAAATAATTTAATTATTGTTGTAGCGCACATGTGTGGTAGAAAAAATTTTTCGCCGTCTCATCTGCGTCTCGGATTGCAAAAGACATATGAAAAAAGTAATGTTATTCGGCACGTTTGATATTGTACATGCGGGACATATTCATATGTTCAGACAAGCGCGAGAGTATGGTGACTACTTAGTTGTGTCTGTTGCACGCGACATAAATGCAGAAAAAGTAAAAGGGGAAGCTCCTTTGCATAATGAACAAGAACGTTTGGAGTTTTTAAAACATATTGATTTGATTGACGAGGTAGTTTTGGGGGCTATCGAAGATCCTTATCATCATATTAGTATCGTGCGTCCTCATGTCATTGCACTGGGGTATGACCAAAAGACGTATGTAGATAATCTTGCAAATGCATTGACTCAGTATGGTATTGAAGCTGAAATTGTGAGGCTTCGCCCGTATGAAGAACAGAGGTTTAAAAGTAGCAAATTAAAAAAATACATGGAACGAATCGTCTAATATGAAAAAGACTAAACTGCTTATTGCAACAACTAATCAGCATAAATTTAAAGAGTTTTCCTACGTGCTTGGTTCATTTCCTTTTGTACAGCTCGTTGGACTAAAAGACTTAAAAAAGAAGATGATCGAACCAGAAGAGACAGGCAAAACGTTAAGTGAAAATGCATTTATTAAAGCGGAGTACTATGCACAAAAAACCGGTTTAATTACGTTAGCAGACGATACGGGCATATTTATTGATACACTAGGAGGATGGCCGGGTGTTACCAGTGCTCGGATAGGGTCAACTGATGAAGAACGCCGCGGTATCGTTCTTGGCAGAATGAAAGGAAAGAAAAATAGAAAAGCTCATTTTAGATGTACTCTGGTATTGTATGATCCTCAATCAGGTACTTCTTTTATCGCACATGGTGAAAAAGAGGGGAGAGTCACTGAAAAACCTGTAGGAAATAAGTTTACTTTTGATTCAATATTTTTTATACCTGAAAAAAGAAAAACATACGCAGAAATGAATCTGGATGAAAAAAATGCAATTAGTCATAGAGGCAAAGCATTAACAAAAGTTAAATATTATTTACAGAATCAATATGGTACAAAACATATTGTCGTCCCGTTTGGCTTGGTGATAAAAAATGGAAAAATTTTACTTCTAAAAAGAAATGATCCTCATCGTCCTGCGTATCATGGTAAGTGGGAATTTCCTGGCGGTAGCGTTGAGTACGGCGAGGCAATACATGACAACGTAGTGCGTGAAGTTCATGAAGAAACGGGATACAAAGTTCAGGTAGTCAAAATGCTTCAGCATATCGCGACCGACAAACAATCATATCCCACATACAAATATCAAGTCTATCTAATTCCACATGTGTGCAAAATTGTTGGGGGAAAAGGTAACCCATCAGATTCCGAAAATCTTGGTCAAAAATTTGTCGATTTGGATAAAGTATCGACATATGATTTGATTGGGAATGACAAAAAAATGTTTAAAAAGTTTTTGCCGGAGTTGAAAAAGATTGTCAATTTAAATAAAAAATGAGGATATGAAAAATATAATTTATAAAAAAATTCAAAACTTTCTTTTATGGTTATTAGGATTAATTGATATCGGGAGCCTAATAGTATTTATCGATTCACAAAAATTTATAGACAAAACAGAAGTGAAAGAAGTCTGGTTATTATATTTATTAGTATTTGGTGTTCTAATTCCATTTTTGGGTATTTGTTTAATAGCTTCATATTTTTTACTGAGAAGTAAACAAAACACAAGGCAAAAATTAGGAAAAAATATCGGGGTGGTAGTTTCTGGCATATATATTGTTTTTTTAATTTTTGCAATGATTTATTATGAATTAATTGGTTTAACTGTTATTTTGCAAATTTTTGCTTATACAACTCTAATTGTGTTGCTGCTAAAAAATAAATTTACTGTTATTAAAAATTAATTCTTTATATGCTTGACATCAAACTTATCCGTGAAAATACAGATGAAGTTAAACAAAATTGTATAAATAGGAATGTAAAAGTCAATATTGACCAATTGTTACAATTGGACGAAGAGCGTAGAGATTTTCGTCAACAGGTCGATGATTTACGTGCAGAACGAAATAGAAAATCAAAAGGTAAACCGACAGAAGACGAAATAGTTCGTATGCGCGAAGTGGGGGATAAGATTAAACAACTAGAAGATCGTTTGCTTGAAATTGAAGACGCACACAGCGCATTACTTTTGCAGGTACCAAATATGACGCACGGGGAATCTCCTATTGGTGGTGAAGAAGATTTTAAAGTGGTAGAAGAGTGCGGGAACATACCTCAATTTGATTTTGAGCCTAAGGACCACGAGGAACTCATGCTCGAACATGATTTAATTGATTTTGAAAGAGGCGCGAAGGTGACAGGAAGCAAATTTTATTTTGTAAAAAATGACATGGTAAGAATGAACCAGGCGCTAATCAACTACGGGCTTGACGTGGTCACTGCACATGGATTTACTATGGTTGAAACACCGGATCTTGCAAAACATGAAATCCTTCTTGGCGCAGGATTTAATCCGCGAGGAACAGAAAAACAGATTTATAACATTGTTGAGGAAGAATTGAGCTTGGTTGGTACTGCGGAAATCACCATGCTCGGCTACCACGCAAATGAGGTTTTGGATTTTAGTAATGGATCAAAAAAATATGTTGCCTTGTCACATTGTTTCCGAACCGAAGCGGGTTCATATGGCCGGACAAGCAAAGGATTGTATCGTGTTCATCAATTTACCAAATTGGAAATGTTTATCTTTTGTAAGCCCGAAGATAGTGAAAAACATCATCAAGAACTATTATCCATTGAAAAAGAAATTTGTGACGGGCTTGAACTACCCTATCGTGTCATCGATATTGCGTCGGGTGATTTAGGCGGACCCGCGTATCGAAAATACGATATCGAAGCTTGGATGGTCATGAACCAAGGATATGGTGAGATTACGAGTACGAGCAACTGCACAGATTATCAGGCACGACGTCTAAATATTAGATATAAGAAAGAGGATGGAACTTTGGACTTTGTTCATACACTCAATGGTACTGCGGTAGTACTCAGTCGTTTTCCTATTGCGATTATTGAAAATTATCAGCAGAAAGATGGAAGTATAAAAGTACCAGAGGTATTGAAGAAATGGTTGGGAAAAGAAAAAATTTAGTATGAAAGAAAGCCTGATTATCCTCCCCGGTTGGGGAGGGACAAAAGAAACATGGCAAAAATTTGTTGATATTGCACAACAAGATTTTGATGTACATGTAATTAATTTACCATGTTTTGGCGACGAACCATGCCCAGAGGAAGTGTGGGGAGTAGAGCAATATGCTGACTTTGTAAAAAACAAACTCTCCGAACTCCGAACTCCGAACTCCGAACTAATACTGTTAGGCCATAGTTTTGGCGGGGCTGTCGCTCTACAGTGTGCAGTTTCAAATCCAGACATGTTTTCAAAATTGATTCTAAGCGGAGCAGCTATATTTAGACCAGAACGAACGATACGTAAAATTTTTTTTAAATCGATCGCTCGAGCAGGTATGTATCTATTCAAACTTCCTTTTCTAGAAAAATTTGATTCATTTGCAAAAAAGTTATTATACACAGTTGCACATTCTGATTACAATGAAACATCTGGCATAAAGAGAGACATTTTTAAAAAAATTATTGAACAAGATAGGGGAGAGCTTTTACCTCAAGTCAACATACCTACTCTCCTTGTCCATGGGACGCTTGATACGTATGTCCCTGTGGCGTATGCACGTAGAGCTACAAAATTAATTCCCGACGCAAAATTAGAAATAATTGACAGGGGAAAACATGGTTTGCATATCCAACAACCTGAACATTTTTATACAGTTATTAAACAATTTGCTGAAAGTTAGTATATGGTTTCATCTCTAAACATCACCATTGCTTTTTTTTGGGTCTTAAGCGCTTTTATAGACTACAGCAATCTTTGTTATGTCTGGCAATTGAAATGGTATCGCGTAGATCGATTCAAAGATTTTCTTTCGACGGAACAAGGAAAAAGATTTGCCTTTAGCTATACTATTTTTTGGAGATCAGTAGCAATATTTTTTTTCTTCCTTCTACCTTTTGACAGCGTTCCCACATTTAAGTGGATACTCCTGTTTTTTTATATCATTGATTTTATCCATACATGTCTTGGTCTGTATAGGAGAAAGATAAAACATCCTACATTTAGCCTGAAGGCAATACTTATTGTCGCGGTTTCCATGATTGTCGAAGCATCCTGGCTCTTATATTCACGTGATTGGTACGTTTTACTTTTTGCTTTGATATTACGTTTTTTCATCATAGCTATTGTCGTCTTTGTCTTAAATACACTTACTAACCTTATTAAAAAATATTTCTTTTACAGAGCAGAAAAAAAATTAAGACACTTCCCAGGTTTGACTGTTATTGGAATTACCGGGAGCTACGGGAAAACGACCGTAAAAGAATTCTTATATCAGATACTTTCGACAAAATTTAAGGTAGTACGAACTCCAAAAAACGTAAATAGTGATATTGGTATTAGCCGTTTTATTTTATCTACAGATTTTGAAGGTGTTGATGTTTTTATTGTCGAGATAGGTGCGTATGCTCGCGGTGACGTACAGCTTGTGTGCGATATTATTCATCCAAAAATCGGCATCCTTACCGCAATCAATGCTCAGCATCTAAGCTTATTTGGGTCCCTCAAAAATATTCAGGATACAAAATATGAACTTTTACGATCACTGCCAAGAGACGGTTTAGCCATCACCAATTCGGATAATCCATATTGCATAGAATATATTCATGAGTTGGATTGCAGAGTTGAAACGTTTGGTACAGAAGAAGAAAACAACCCGACCTGTCTTATTACAGACATTCATACAGGACCGCAAGGCGTGGGAGGTACCGTAAGGTTTAGAAAAGGTAGCGAAATTATAGAAGGGTCAGTTGAAACACATCTTGTTGGTGAACATAATGCGTTAAATGTTGCACCGTGTTTGTTAGTTGCATCTTTTTTAGGCATGCATCGTAAAGAAAATATGGAAGCTGTCAGAAATCTTAAAAATCCAGAAAATATGCTCCGTATCTATTCATATGGTAGTACGACGATAATTGATGACAGTTACAATTCAAATCCAGATGGTTTCCGCGCGGCATTATTTATACTTTCAAAATATCCCTCACATCGCCGTAGAATAGTTGTTACTCGAGGAATGCTTGAACTTGGAGATTTAAGCAATGAACTGCATAGACAAATAGGAGGAGAAATCGCATTTATTGGTGATGAATTAGTTATTATTACGCCTGACTTCATAGAGCCATTAACGCAAGGTGTTGGTACAAAATACAATACAGAGATTACCATAAAAACAAATCCTGAAAAGCTTGTTGAATACATGAAGAAGTTTAAATCTACAGATAGTGTAATCTTGTTGGAAAATAGAATTCCTGCTGTGTTTAAAAAAGAGTTAGACCAAAAAATGTAATCCTGTAATTTATCAAGTATAACTAATCCCATGATTTTTACCGGTTTTCAACCTAACGCGACCAAAAAGGATCTGAGTATTGCCCTCTCCTTTTTATTATTACCGTGGAAATGGTTTCTTTTACGCAAAGGCATAGCTACTTTACAGGTAGAGGAATGGCTACAAAAATATTTTTTAGTTCCGTATGCAGTAACATTTGATAGCGGACGCACCGCACTTCAAAAATCTCTTGAGGCGTTAGAGATAGAAAAAGGAGATGAGGTCCTGGTACAGGCTTATACGTGTATGGTAGTAAGTAATGCCATACATTTTGCCATGGGCACCCCCGTATATGTAGATATATTGCATGACTATACAATGGATCCAGAAGATTTAAAAAATAAAATTACCTCAAAAAGTAAAGTACTTATTATTCAACATACTTTTGGCCAGGCGGCCCATGTAGACAAATTAGTTGCCATTGCACAGGAGCACGGACTCAAGATAATTGAGGATTGTGCTCATTCGTTGGGAGCTACCTATAAAGGAAAACTTACGGGGACTTTTGGTGATATTGGCATGTTTAGTTTTGGTAGTGATAAAGTGATTTCATGTATACGCGGTGGCGCTACAATAACATCTGACTCCTCATTGGGTGAAAAATTACAAAAGCTTTCTGACGGGCTTCCTCTGACAAGACGTTTGAAAGTTATCCAGTATTTGATTACTATTCCATTTTTCGCCGCTGGGAAGCCTCTATATAAATTTGGCGGAAAGATTTTTCTTGCTGTATGCAAGTATTTAAATGTCACGGGACGCATCATGTACGAAAAAGAGAAGAGGGGAGAGAGTGTAAAAGGTTATCCCTCAAAATTGCCTCAGGCACTTGCTGTCTTGCTTTTATCTCAATTGGATAGTTTAAAATCTTTCAATGAACATAGGAAAAGTATTGCGCATATCTTTTTTTCGCATGTTATGCATAAAAAAGTTCTTCCTGAGGATTATCCTGAACATATATTTTTACGGTTTCCTTTACAAGTTTCTAACATCAAAGAGTTGCACCGTGAGTCAAAAAGACGAGGAATTTTGCTCGGCAATTGGTATGATACCGTGATTGCACCAAAAGATTGCGATATTTCAAAGTCTGGTTATATTTTGGGGTCATGCCCGAGAGCTGAAAAGATGTCCTCAAATTCAATTAATTTGCCCACAGATATCCACATAACAGAAAAAGATGCTCTATATATCTCAAATTTTATAAATACGTATGCCCGTTTTTGAAATTAAAAAACAAGATGAATGGCCAGAGCAAGAAGAGTTTCTTCAATCATACACCTATGGTGAATTTTTAATTTCCCTTAGTAAAAAAGTTTTGAGATTGTGCATACAAGTGGGCGAGGAGAAGATATATGTACAAGCAGTTGAACATATTATGTTTCGTTTCATTACATTTTTGTATATACCGCGCATGTATATCGCGCCTATTTTTTTTGAGAAACTTGTACAATATGCAAAAAAAAAGAATTATACATTTATTAGGTTAGAGCCTTCCCAACAAATGAATCTTTCTTCAGTAAAATTACAAGAAGTAAAAAATAGACAGCCTCAATACACATGGATTTTAGATATTAATAAGACTACTGAACAGTTATTGCAAGAAATGCATTCTAAAACAAGATATAATATTCGCGTGGCAGAAAAAAAAGAAGTATACATCGACCACGTCAAAAATTTAGATGTATTTTTAAAACTCAATGAGACAACCACAGAACGGAATAAATTTATAAGCCATCCTAGGCAGTATATTGAAAAATTGCTCTCCCTCTCAGACGTATTTCAATTTAATGCATACATTGATAAGACTCCCGTAGCATCTGCAATAATTTTGCGTCATCAAAAATCATTTATATATCTGCTTGGTGCTTCATCAAATGAATATAGAAATGCCATGTCCCCTTATCTATTGCATTGGGATATTATTAATACAGGCAAAAAAGAGGGAATTGATACCTATGATTTTTGGGGTATTGCTCCTCCTGCAAAAAAGGAAAATGTAGGCACTGTTTGCTTTCACACCTATTGTTTTGAGGACATACACCCACTATCTGGTGTTTCACGTTTTAAAGCAGGTTGGGGAGGAGCAGTGAAATCTTATCCTCAAGCCTATGAAATTATAATTAATCCGCTGACATATATAATCGTCAAATTTATATATGCACTTCGTGGAAGAAATAGGATAGTAGGACATCCTGATAATTAGTTTGGAGTATGAATACATCGTCATATAGTTTAAAGCAGATTATAGACCCTCACGAATGGCAGACTTTTTTGTTGAAACAAGAATACATGCTCATGACCCAATCATGGAATTATTTTAATTTTTATAAATTGATGGATGAAGAAGCTTGGATTTTTGGGGTATATAGTGGCGATACACTTGTGGGCGGGGCATTTGTAACAACCGTGCATGCGAAGCGAGGTAATTTTTTATATATTCCATACGGTCCTATTGCCGAAGATAACCACAAAGTACATGTACTATCTTTATTAACTCAACAGCTTAAAAAAATAGGAAAAGAACATAACTATGTTTGCATTCGCATAAGCCCATTTTGGGATAATAATACTGACAATAAAAAATTGTTTGAGGAATTACATTTTCAAAATGCACCCATGCATACGCTTGCCGAGACTACTTGGATCCTTGGTTTGTCTGATGATAGTGAGACGCTTCTCAAAAATATGGAGAAAAATCACCGAAATTTGATAAAACGCTGTGAAAAAGAAGGTGTTACCATACAGGTCTCAGATGACATAGGAGAACTTCAAACATTCCAGAAACTTCATGATGAGACTGCAAAAAGACATAATTTTGTTCGTTTTCCAAATGAATATATTGAGAAAGAATTCTCATCTTTCAATCCCAATCACGAAGTCCTAGTACTATCTGCCTATTTGCCGGACGGTAGGCTTGATTCCTCTGCTGTTGTGTATTTTTATGGCACTATGGCCGCTTATCGTCATGGTGCATCGCTTATGCAAGATAAGCGTCTTCCCACGTCGTATGCACTGCAATGGTGTGCAATTAACGAAGCAAAGAAGCGCGGACTTAAGTATTACAATTTTTGGGGTATTGCCCCTCAGGGTGCTCCTAAAAATCATCCATTCACCGGTATAACACATTTCAAAAAAGGATTTGGAGGTTTTGAAAAAGATCTCTTACCCTGTCAAGATTTAGGACTCTCATGGAAATACTATCCCATGCAACTATTAGAAAAATTCCGCAAACTCAAACGAGGCTTTTCCTAAAGTCTAACCTATAACATGTCTGTCCTTCGCAAAGTCTTCAACCATCATAAAATGAAGCGCCAACTCGGTTGGCAGTTTAAGCGTTCCCGATCAAAGGTAAAATCTATAATGGGAACAGACAGACATGCTAAGGATTTTTCTTGGCATGGAACAAACGCAAATCCATATCTCGTTCATGACAAAGAGGACAAGAGAATTTTTTTGTATGTAGTAATACTTTGTGTATCAATTTTAGGTATATTTATTTTCGCAGTATATAGTTCAGCCTTTACTATCAATCGTATTACGATCGGCGGCCTCGAACGTATCTCTGATAATGAAATGAGAAATGCAGTGCATGGTATTCTTGATTTTGAAATTCTTGGCATACTGCCCAAGCGAGGATATTTCCTTGCAGATGCTGAGGAAATTAAGAATATTTTAATGAATCGTTTTCCTATTGAACACGTGGTGGTTCAAAAACGTTTTCCTGATAAATTGAATATATTGGTGCAAGAAAAAATATCCCAGGTCATTTATGATAACGGAAAGACATATTGTTATATGGACGTGGAAGGAAAGGTCGTTGAAATTATTCGTTCAGTCAGTCAGTATGAATGGGATGAAAAAACCAAAACTACAACGAGTACGGATGCACTAGGGAATGAAATAAATACAACTGAAGTTATAGAGAGAAATCACAAACCAGATACTCTTTCAGTAGTTAAAGAGATGGGGAATTATCCTGTTATTTATGACAAAAGACATCCTACCATTGAATTGGGGGCTACACCACTCACATCAGATAGGGTAAGAGAGGTCGTTGACTGGTTTAATAATTTGCGTGATAAAAAATGGTCAACATTGTCATATGTGAGTATTGAAAATGAGGATAATATATACCTACACATGAGACAGGGGAGTTGGTATATCAAAACAAGATCCGGGCGTTCTGTAGATCAACAAATTAGCGAAATTGAAACGCTCATTAATCAAAAAATTTTTGATCTTAATTCCTTGGAATATATTGACACAAGATATTCAGATAGAATTTATTGGCAATAGCCTATGTAATAAAGATACATAATAGAGGAGAGGATAGGGTTTTTGCTCTGTATATAGTTTGATAGTGTGTCGCACAATATATCTTATGCGACACTATATACTATAGAACCCAGTCCACCTGGGTTTCCCTAAGGTGTTGACTCTAGAAATTAACCAATATAGTTGCATAGATTAAAACCATACTTCTTATACTAGCTAAGAGAGCCTCTAGCGCAGATGTGTGGAATTATAGTATCTAATTACAAACTCGGGTATATATGATGCCCTGCTAATATTTTCCGACACAACAAGTTTTTGTTTCAAAAAGGCCAGGTAATCTTGTATGACTTTTTTTAAAAAAAATTACTCCTAAGTTGTGTATTAGCTAGAAAATTTAAAATATTGTAATAGTATATCTAAAATTAATTTATAAAAAAATATAATAAAATACATGACACACAGACCATGTATTTTTTATAGTATTGTCTCCCCTGTTTTGACATTTCTAAAAATAGAAGAAATATTGTGCGACACTAGTGCTTTTATTCATTTATTTTGATAAACGCACTATAGGCCTCACGTAACAGTTTCGCGTCTTCAAGCGCGTTATGCTGAGTGTAAGATTCTTTATTAATACCAAGTTCTTTAAAAAATGAATCATTACGCATACTCTCAGGATCATACCCTCTTGCAAATAAAATACTTGCAAAATCAAGCGGGATCCAGAATGCCGGATGTTCCTTTGGATCACCAAAAAATTTATACCAATAGACTGCATCAAACTGATTTACATAGGCCATAAGATAAGGCTTTTCTTTTCTATCTTTTCCTATAAAATTCCATATTTCCTCTCTTGCAATTTCTTTATCCACTCTCTCCCCCGTCAAAAATGGTAAAACTTTTTTTGTAACCCACGGATGAATCTCTAAGCCTTCATATTCTAGTTCGAGGTATAATTCCTCCCCTGTTTGTTTTATAAGCCCAATAGACAAAAGCTCACCTTTGGTAATATCAAGGTGAGTGAATTCAGTATCGAAAAATATTATTTTAGAAGAAAACATATCTCTAATAATCCTTAACGAGATAGTTCAATGGATTCACTGGAATACCATTTTTACGTATTTCAAAATGTAGATGAGGACCGGTAGTAAAAGGACCTGCTCCCACGGTACCTGGAGTAGCACCCGAATACCCTATCAGGTCTCCACGGCTTACATATTGGTCTTCTGACACGGAAATTGAGCTCATATGTCCATACACCGTAGAAAATCCACCAGAGTGTATAATCATGACATAGGCATAACAAGACGCTGTTGTACACGTACGAGCACGGGCAATATAGCCTGATTTTGTGGCGTGTATTGCCGTCCCATGCGAAGCGCGGATATCTATGGCTGGGTGCTCAAAGATGTTTCGGTATGGATAGTTCTCATCATGAAAATATGCAGTGACGTATCTGCTCTGCGTTGGCCATGAAAACTGTGTGTCATCTTCGACACCAGAAAATCGCTGCTCTTCTTCTAGTTTGCGTCGAACTTGTTGTTCAATACTTGAAATTTCGGCATCAATCTGCTGATAAATTTTACGCAAATTTGCAAGCTGAGTTTTGTATTGCAATTCAGAAGATTTGGTTGCAAATAAAAGTTGTTCCTTGTATTCTCCTTGTTCTTCAAGATCTTTTTTTCTATTATCCAATTTTTGTTTCAATTCTTCGTAACTTAATTTTCGTTCCTCGGTTTGTTGTTTTTTATTTTCCAAATCTTCTTTTGCGAGGCGTATAGTCTTCGTGCTTTCTCCCATGTCACGTTCAACATTTTTTACATAATGAACACGTCCATAAAAATCTGAAAATGAATCATACGCTGCCAAAATTTCAATATACTTTTTGTTATTCTCGTAATGCAGTGTGCGTATAAGCTCGGCAAGAATCTTTTTCTGTCGAGTTATAACCTGCTCTTTTTCTGAAATAGAGAGTCCTAAACTTTCTATTTCCAAAGTTAACGTGCCTAATTTTTCTTCTGTAGCTTCTATATCTAGCTCAATTTGAACGGTATAATTATCTAAAATGGCAATTTGGTTTGAAAGAGATACTGCCTCACTTTGTTTTTGCTGAACTTTTTTCTTATATTCTTCAATGCTTTGTTCAAGTTGTCTTACTTTTTCTTTTTTTTCTGCAATTTGTCTATTAAGTTCGTCTATTTCTGCCTTGTTTCCTCCAGTATCTTCTGAAAAAACAAAAGCAGGCCTTAATACAAGACCACCCACGATGAAGAGGAAGATACTCACTACAAGAAGTAGCGTTTGTCTTTTGTTCACATGCAGTAAATAAAAACACCAGATAGTTACTCCAGTGTTTAGTATATCATATTTTTTATAACATGCTAAGAGCGTTCTTAACGCGATCGAGTGTTTTTTCTTTACCAAGTGCCACAGCAATCTCGAGAGGGCCTGGGGAATTCTTTTGTCCTGAGAGTGCGACACGCATAGGCCATAAGACATCCCCATTTCCCCATGCCTTCTCTTTAATCCAGGGCAGGATCTGTTTTTCCAGTGTTTCCTTAGACCACTCCCCCTCTAAACTATTCAAAAATTCAAGCAATGCGATTAATTTTTCTTTTGTCTGTTCTTTGGTAGATTTTTTCCACACAAGAAGTTCTGCTTCGTAGTCTAGTGTATTGGAAAAAATGAATGTGACATTTTCTACCAGTTCGACAAGAGTAGACGCTCTCCCCTGCTCCAGTGCAACTACATCCCGAATCCCGAATCCCGAATCCGGAATCTTAAGACTTTCTTTTTCAAAAAAAGATTTACATCTTTCCGCTAGCTCTGCAGAATCAAGACTCATAATATACTGCTTATTGTACCAATTCAATTTTTCACGATTAAACACAGCCGCAGGCTTATGTACTTTACTAAAATCAAATTCCTTTTCAAGTTCTGCCAAACTAAAAATTTCTTTTTCTCCACCAGGGTTCCAACCTAAAAATGCAATAAAATTAATGATTGCTTCTGGTAGATAACCTTTCTGTTTAAAATCTTCAACTGATACGTCTCCATGTCGTTTACTTAATTTTTGTTTTTCTTCATTTATAAGCATGGAAAGATGGCCGAACTGTGGCAATTCCCAACCAAACATGTTGTATAAGGTAATATGCTTAGGTGTTGAAGGCAACCATTCTTCACCACGGATAACATGGGTAACTTCCATAAGGTGGTCATCTACAACAACGGCTAAATGATAAGTTGGGAATCCATCAGCCTTAACGAGAACTTGATCATCGGCTAATTCATTCTTAAATTCAACTTTCCCTCGTACCATGTCGTCTACGACCGTAACCCCAGTTTTTGGCATTTTCATGCGCATGATACACTTCTCCCCTGCCGTAACGCGTTTTTGAGCCTCTACAACGTCTAAATCTCGACAATGACCATCATAACCCGTAGGCATTTTATTTAATTCTTGATATTTTCTAACTTCCTCAAGACGTTCTTTACTACAAAAACAATAATATGCATGACCTTGCTCAATGAGCTGATTAGCGTATTTTTTGTAAATATCCAAACGCTGTGATTGTATATATGGCCCTTTATCACCTTTTTGAATAACTTTTCCTTCATCATTTACATCAACGCCTTCATCAATACTAATTCCTGCCCATGTGAGTGAATTAATCATATTTTCAGTGCCACCCTCAACAAATCGCTCCTGGTCAGTATCTTCTATACGCATCATAAAGATACCACCATTTTTTTTGGCAAATAAATAAGAATATAGAGCAGTACGAAGACCTCCTACATGTAGAAAACCGGTTGGACTTGGGGCAAAACGTGTTTTGATCATAAATATGACATTAAAATCCCTGCAGAAACTGCAACATTTAGAGATTCTGCCTCTCCTCCACCTGGGATAGTATACCGTTCATCAACCAATTCATCAAGCTCTGATCTAATGCCGTGAGATTCGCTTCCAAATAGATAGACCGTCTTCTTCACAGGCTTAAGCGTATCAATATTTTTTCCCTTTGTATCCAACGCTTTGACCTTGTACCCAAAATCATTTTTTAGCTTTACAATTGAATTAACTAAATGGTCTGACTCAAAAATATTGAGATGAAAAATAGAACCCATAGTACTGCGAACTACTTTTTCATTATACGGGTCAACAGAATCTTCTGATAAAAGAATATTTTTTACACCAAACCAGTCTGCTGTGCGTATTATGGTTCCTAAATTACCAGGGTCTTTGACCCCATCGAGACATATAATTGGTCCTTCTACTAGATCTTCTAAATAAAATTCTGGTTGTGAAATTACTATCAACATTCCGGGGAATGTATCTGTTGTTTTTATCTCGTCGACTTCTTTTCTACCGCAAAATTCAATTGGAATACTTTTTATGTTCAATAGTTTTATTATTTTTTGTATGTCTTCTTCATCCCTACGAATGCCTTCAACAACAGCCAAAATGACTTCTGCGTCTGCAGTAAGTGCTTCTTCCACACCCTTTATACCTTCCACAACAAACTCTTTAAATTCTCGCCTGTATTTCTTTTGTTGGAGTTGATTAAGATGTTTGATAATTTTGTGTGATAGCATATATTATGTTGATAATTATTTTCTACTCAGCGCTTGACTTAAAGGTAAGTATAACAAATACTTGTGCCACGAGCGACCCGTCTCGCATAGGTAGTAGGAGGAAAAAGATGGCCGTCTCAGTGCAAGTGATTCGACAGATGATCGAACAGGCAAAACACTCGCATCGTGTACTCCGTATTGTGCACGCACACAACGGAGACCCCCGTGAGTGTGTCAACGATGAACTGAATCCCAGACACGCCCAGGTTCGAGGTGAACTCGTAGTGTGTCTCCAGGGTCCTGACATCGCTGTCTCCGCGATCGTCTGTGTGGAGCTGGTGTGGAACCAGCCCCTGTGCAGCTGAACTGTTGTACGTGAACGTGTCGTCGCCCCCACCAGTGTTTTCACTTGGTGGGGCTTCGTTTTTAAGGAGCTTTTTTAAAAACATTTAAAAATAAAAAAAATAATGTTGCCTTTATTATTCTCCCTATTCGCTTTGGTTCATATAATAACCGAAACAACCACTCCAAACCAATTTTTCTCATCCATGCCGGAGCTCGTTTCTTCATGCCTGCAGTATAGTCAAATGCTCCGCCGACACCCATTGCAATTTTTACACTTGGCAAATCTTTTAGATTCTCATGAATCCATCTTTCTTGCTTCACATGCCCGAATGCGATGAACAATATATCTGGCTGAGCCATGGTTATCTCTGCTATTAATTCATCGTTTTTTTCTTTATCATATTTTAATTGGTAATTAGCAACTAGTAATTTATGTCCCCGGTGAAGCCCAGCGATTTTTAAATTTGGGAACTTATTTTGAATTACTAATTTCAAATTACTAATTACCTCAGAGCTGTCTGACCCAAGAAAATAAACTGAATACTTTTTTTGTTCAGCAAGTTTGCATATATCCAACATAAAATCTACGCCGGGAATTCGCTCTATCTTTTCTCTTGAAACAAGTTGTATACCTCGTCCATCACAAATATTTAGATCACTTGAGTTGAGAATATCCTTAAATTCTCTATCTTTTTGGGCGTCAACGAGCATTTCAGGATTGGGTGTAAATATCTTATATTGTTTGTTAGATTCTAAAAATTCAGCAACCTTCTGAAGTGCTTTTGATTTATCTAGTATATCAATACGAACATCTAAAATTTTTATAAAATCCTGGTTCATCATGGAAATTCTAGTAATCTGTGTTTTGTAAAATTTTGAACACAGACCACCAAGATCGCCAGGATCAACCATGATTTGTCAATCGATAACTCTCCACTATTGAATAGGATGATCCTTCAATAGTCAGTTTACTCTCCATAATCTCTATCGAATCAACCTGCCATGACACATTTTCTAAAACGATATCTTGTAACCCAGCCAATTTGAAACCCATCTTATTTCTTCCAAGCGTTATATGTGGCTTCCAAATCTTTAAATCGACACTAATCCCCTTATTAACCAAAGCATCGGTTAATTCTTTCTGTAAACGATTACTGATTCGAGAATGATCAAAAACTTTTGCTATAATAACTTTTGGATGTTGTAAATCTGGAAATGCATCAATTTTATCAAGCTCAAATGAGATGGAGTTATATTTTATTGCGAGGTCTCTTACTTTTTCCCTTACTATATCAAGGATATTATCCTCAATTTCTCCTAAAAATTGTACTGTGATATGAAGTCCATCCAGGTTTGTCCAATTCACGCGGATATGTCTATTTTTATCTTTAAGGGTGTTCTGTACTATTTCCAGTGCTTCTTTTGCCTTATCGGATATATAAAAAGAGATAAATATCCTTCTTGACATACAGAATTTAGCTTAGTTATGGTATAATACTATCATATCTTGACAACATTTTCCAGTATGGTATATTAGCACTCTTACATTAAGAGTGATAATACTCCCTAGTCCAGTCTTGACTTACTGATTACGGATAATACTGATTTACTGATGATAATTTATATCCGTAAATCAGAGTTATCTGTAATCCGTAAACATATGATACCTCAAAACTTTACGCACAAATCCCAAGAAGCCATACAGAGCGCACAACAAATTGCACTCGACTATGGTCAACAACAAATTGAACCTCCCCATCTTTTTTTGGCGTTGCTCGAGCAAGAAGAAGGCGTTGTTGTCTCTATTTTTAAAAAATTAAATGTTAATATCAAGGAACTCACAGACCTTGTGGAACAACTAACCGAAAAAATTCCCAAACAAACCCATATCCAAGGAGCTGCCATTGGACAGGTTTTACTTGGGCAAGCAATGCTGTATGTCCTTCAACAAGCTAATAATGAAGCAAAAAAAATGAAAGATGATTTTATCAGTGTAGAACATTTGTTGCTTGCTTTTTTAACTAACAAAAATCCTATTTCAGATGCATTGCAACGTCAAGGCGTCCAGTATCAGGATATTTTGAAAGTACTCGTTTCTATCCGTGGTACCCAACGGGTGGACTCTCCAGAACCTGAGACAAAATATCAAGCTCTTGAGAAATATGGTATGAATTTAACTGATCGTGCACGAAAAGAAAAGCTTGATCCAGTCATTGGACGCGATGATGAAATCCGCCGTGTTATGCAAGTACTTTCACGCAGGACGAAAAATAATCCGGTCCTTATTGGTGAACCTGGAGTAGGTAAAACAGCAGTAGCAGAAGGATTGGCTCAACGTATTGTAAATGGGGACGTGCCAGAAAATTTGCAAGACAAAGAAATTATCGCGCTTGATATTGGTTCGCTTTTGGCAGGGACCAAATTTCGCGGTGAATTTGAAGAACGTTTCAAAGCAATTATCAAAGAAATTACCGACTCCAACGGAAAAATTATTTTGTTTATAGACGAATTACACAGTATTGTAGGTGCAGGAAGTTCTGAAGGTGCGGTAGACGCTTCAAACATGCTAAAACCAGGCCTTGCGCGCGGAGAATTGCATATCATTGGTGCTACCACACTAAAAGAATATCAGAAGCACATTGAAAAAGACGCGGCATTTGAACGCCGTTTTCAACCTATTATGGTTGTCGAGCCTTCCCAGGATGATGCAATCGCTATACTCCGTGGTATAAAAGAAAAATATGAGGTACACCACGGCGTGCGCATCACAGACTCCGCCATTATCTCTGCGGTCTCTTTGTCCCACCGCTATATTACTGATCGTTTTTTGCCAGATAAGGCAATTGATCTGATAGATGAAGCCGCGTCAGCCCTCAAGATGCAGATAGATTCAATGCCAGACGACCTTGATAAAATGAAGCGCAAGATGATGAAAATCGAGATTGAATTGCGCGCACTCAAAAAAGAACAAAATGAAGATGTAAAAGCCCGTGAAAAACAACTCAAAGAAGAACTTGCAAATTTGAAAGAACAAAGCAAGGAAATTGAAATGCAGTGGAATAATGAAAAAGAAATTATCACAAAAATTCGTGAGAATAAAAAAGAAATTGACAAACTCAAACAACATGCAGATATAGAAGAACGCAAAGGCGACCTACAAAAAGTTGCTGAGATTCGGTATGGAAAAATTCCTATGATAGAAGAAGCAACCAAAAAATTTGAAATTAAACTTGCTGATCTGCAAAAAAATAATAGTATTCTAAAAGAAGAAGTGACAGAGGAAGATATTGCCCGTGTTGTCTCACGATGGACAGGCGTACCCATAAACAAAATGTTGCAAGATGAGGTAATTAAACTCGCAAAAATGGAAGACGAACTTTCACACCGTGTCATAGGTCAACTTGAAGCAATACGATCAATATCCAATGCAATACGCCGAAGCCGAGCTGGTATTTCTGAAGAAAAGCGACCGATAGGATCTTTCATCTTTATGGGTCCTACCGGGGTTGGTAAAACAGAGCTTGCAAAAACACTTGCTGAATTTTTGTTTAATGACGAAAATTCTCTGGTGCGTGTAGACATGAGCGAATATATGGAAAAGCACGCAGTAAGCAAGATGATTGGCTCCCCTCCTGGCTATGTCGGATTTGATGAGGGCGGACAATTGACTGAAATTATCAGAAGAAAACCTTATTCTGTCATTTTGTTTGATGAGATAGAAAAGGCTCATCCTGATGTATTTAATATCATGCTTCAAATTCTGGAAGATGGGCAATTGACTAATTCAAAAGGACGACGGGTTAATTTCAAAAATACGGTCATTATTATGACGAGCAATATTGCAAGCGACATTATTATGCAAATGGGACGAACCGGAGACTTTGGTTTTGAGGAAAAACATAATGTAAAAGGTACATCTAAACAAAAAGAAGAAAAAATAAATGAACGTGTTATGGAAGCTCTTCGCGAGCACTTCAAACCAGAATTTTTGAATCGAGTTGATGAAATTATTATTTTTCATACCCTCCAGACAGGACATATTCGTACTATTGTTGATTTGCAACTCAAACATATTGCGCAGAGGCTTGAAAAACAGAAAATAAAGTTAGATATTACAGACAAAGCAAAAGACTGGCTCGCCAAAAAAGGTTATGATGAAAATTTGGGTGCTCGTCCTCTCAGGCGCGTCATCCAGACAGACTTGCTTGATGAGCTTGCCATGCAGATTATTGAAAAAAAAATCAGCGAAGGCGACGAAGCAAAAGTTGATATTTCAAAGAACAAGATTGAAATAAAGAAAAAATAATTATCAAAAACAAAAACACCCCGCTAAGTGGGTGTTTTTCAATATTACTTATTGTTCAGGAAATATTTGTTTGCCTTCCTCATCATACAAGAGTATTGCAAGTACTGGACAGGACTGTGCCGCAAGCAAAATCATATCCTCCTGCGTACCATCAGGGTCTACCACGTATGCGAGGTTATTTTCATCCATCTGAAAGACTCCGGGTGCTACTACGACACATGATTGTGCGCCTATACATTTTTGCTTATCCACGACGATTCGTCTCATCTTTCCTCCATTTCGTATTTTCATTGATATATCTTCGGGCAAATTATCTGGCAATCTTGGTTCTGGCATATGGCATATTTATAAATCTCCTAAAAAATTTTCAGAGGCAAAAAGTTCTTCTTCACTCAGTCTTTTGAATGGATCTCCACGTTGCTTTTGTACATGTTCTTCAATAGTGTCAGGATTACTATAATGAAAAATCTGTGTTCCGTCAACAAGAACATTAGGTCCTCTTTGGCAATGTCCGAGACAACTGCAGTAATTCACTTGTCTGTCTTTGCTTTCTTTAGATGAAGATAAAAGATTATAAATTTTTTGTGATCCTCTCTTTGAGCACATCTCTCCAGAACATACTTCTATACCTTGCATAGCTCTGATTATTTTATTTTAAACACCCATCATATTGCGAACTTTTTCTGGTAATTTCCATGGCGGATCAAATGTTATCCGGACAAAAACAGTACCAAACCCCAGTTCTCGTACCGCATTTTCCACTTCTTCTTTCAAGAATGATTGAAGATGGCACAGAGGGGTTGTGAGCGTCATAACAATTTCCGCATCATTTTCTTTAATATTTATTTCATAAATAAAACCAAGAGTCCACACATCAATCCCAATGTCTGGATCTAGAACTGTCTTGAGTTTTTCTATAACTTCTTCACGTGTAATCATAAGATAAAAAAATTAATCAGCTCCGTAATACTTCTCACTATAAAATCGAATGAGCTGTTCAATTTCTGGAATCGCTTCCGGGCTTGCTGCGCCAACTTTAAGTTTATGCTGCACTTCTTCAAGAGTTTTTGCACCCTCAAGTACTGCCTCTTCTATATCATGATCAGTGATATTAAGTTCTTTATCAATAATTTTTGCACCAGACGTGATTATTCTGCTATGCTGGCCCATTCTTCGAAACCAGTCATTCACTGCGGATTGTAATGCTTTGTCGCCGAGTACTGAACAGTGAATTTTACGTGCGGGAAGTCCCCCAAGCCTCGTCATAATGTCTTGAGGCCTAACCTTAAGAGCCTCTTCAATCGTCATCCCACCATTTTCAGTAAGCATCACAGATAGCATTGAGGTTGAGGCAATTGCGCTCCCACAACCAAATGTTTGCCACTTGCAGTCAATTATTTTTTCAGTTTTTGGATCAATACTAATCCACATAACCATTTCATCCCCACAAGCAGGTGAACCTACTCGACCAATCGCATAGTCACTATATTTATCTTCCTCGCCATGGAACAAAATATTTTGAGGATTAAAAAAATGCTCTTTGACAATATCTGAGTACAGCCAAGAACCACCTTGTTTATCTCTAATTTTTGCACCTGCATGCTGTTCTTCCATACTATATATAAAATATTATCGCTGATGATACTGTGCGTGTATATTTTCTTTTGGATTCTGTTTCAAATCTACCGGACTGATCTGTCTAAGCGTCTCGACAATACCTGGTAAATATTTCATCACATATTCAATTTCTTCTTTGGTATTCCGTTTCCCTAAGCTGAATCGTAAACTGCCATGTGCATATTCATAAGGCAACCCAAGTGCAAGCAATACATGCGAAGGATCAAGTGAATCTGACGTGCAAGCTGAACCAGTAGAACACATAATTCCATATTCATCCAAATACAGCAATAATGCTTCACCTTCAATATCTAATATAGAAATATTCAAATTATTTGGTAAACGTTTTAATTCGCCTTCTGCACTTTTTTTTGAATCTAAATCCGGTCCATTAAGCCTTATTTTAGGGATTTTTTTTTGTAGTAATTCCCAAAAATAATTTCTTAACTCAATAAGACGTCTATTTTCTTCTTCCCTATTTTTCTGAGCAAGTTCAAATGCTTTTGCAAAACCAACTATACCGGGAATATTTTCCGTACCAGCCCGTAGACGCATTTCCTGGCTACCCCCGACAACAAGTGGTTCTATGGAGACATTCCGTCGCCTATAGAGTAATCCAACACCTTTTGGACCATATATTTTGCTTGCATTTATCGTCATGCAATCAACATGCAATTTTTCTACATCTAACTCAAACACACCCGCAGCCTGGCATGCGTCTGAATGAAAGTAAGGATAGCTGGTTGCATTCTCTTTTCTCCACTTCAGAATTTCTCGTCCAATATCTGCAATCGGTTCTACACTCCCTATTTCATTATTTGCGTACATGATGGTGACGAGAATAGTATCCTCACGAAGAGCCTTCTTTACTTGTTTTGCCGTCACAAAACCATAGACGTCCACGTCCAAATACGTGATTTCAAAACCCTCTTTTTCCAGTTTTTGACACGCATGCAAAACCGCATGATGTTCAATTTTGGTTGTAATAATGTGTTTGCCTTTGTCTTTGTATTTTCGTGCAATACCCAAAATAGCCAAATTATCTGACTCAGTTCCCCCTCCGGTAAATAGTATAGTATCAGGTAATGTATGGAGTAATTGAGCAATACTACGCCGAGCATCATTAAGTGCACCATTAACCTCGCGTGCAGAGGTATACAAAGCAGAAGGATTTTCAAAATGATCTGTCCAATATGGTTCCATTATATGCAAGACTTGTGGATCAAGATATGTTGTTGCTGCGTGATCAAGATATACTAGTTTTTTTTCATGGGGTATTTTCAGAGAATGTGAGACCATAAAATATTATACCCGATCAAGAATGCGAGTTTGATTCAATACCTGTTCAATATGTTTATTTATTTTTGAAAATAGATCGCATGCCGTACATGTCTTTTTACGCGGGCAATCCATTCCTTTGGTACAATCGGTAATGCCAAATGGGCCATCTACAGCGGTCATCAGTTCTTTTAACGTAATATGTTTAGGATTGATCAAACAATAATAACCTCCCCGCACGCCACGTGCTGCGTCTATAAAATTAGCTTTTTTTAATGAACGAGCAATACGTTGTAAAAAAAGAAACGAAATTTTGCTATCAACAGCAAATTTTCTTAAACTCAAATATTCATCTTTTTTAAGTTTTGACAATGCATACATAAGCTGCAATGCATAGTCAACTTGTTTACTCATGTGGATCATATGGCTATTCAATTAAAAAAATAATACTTTGAGAGTATGATATACAAAACACCATGAATTGTCAACAGAAGAAAAAGGAGAGGGATGTGAATAACTCACTGGTTTCTTCGATTAGAAGGGAAGCGTTAGATTAATGCCCTTTCCAGAGCTTGATTCTTGGTTAAAGGAGTTTTCAATAACATCAAAATTAACTGCAAAAGGCTGTATTTCGCCTGTCAGCGTCGGAAAATACAGCATGCGATTTTTCTTTCCATATTCATACAACTCCTTTGTTACTTTTACATCTTGCTCGCAATATTTCTTTATTTCATCCATTTTCCCCTCCTCATACCATGTCTGTGCTTGCAGACCATCGGCGCTTTTACTTATTTGCAATGTTGCCTGGGCAATATCATTCAATCTATATCTCTTGCCTGTTGATTCTTTGATGATTTTCAAAATATCAAGATTTTGAAAACGAAGTAAGTCTCCTGTATAGTATTTATTGAGAATGGGGAGATCAAAGTGCTCGCTATTATAGCCAATGATACACTGTGCCTTTTCAAGAATGGGCCACAGCTGCTTTAGCTCTGACTCTTCAAATGAAGTATATGTGCTAGTTTCGTATTGATAGATAGAAACAACGGTAACCTTGACGGTATCCATATTTTTTAGGTCACCATATGTTTCGATGTCTAATACTACTTCACGAGACATAACAAAATAAAAAGATTAAAAGATTTCAAAACTAGAAGATTACCGGATTTATTTGACTTTTTTAAACTTAACAGAAAAAATGGGTTCGTAATTATTGTTGTCTGCGTCAGTAATCTCAACAATCTCCCCTTTTGTTACTTTTGACAATGCAATATCTGATAATAATTCCATATCAGAATCAATATCAATTTTTATATCTTCGAGTTCTGTCATCTCTTTTGAAAATTGTTCACGTATTGAAATTTCAATTCGTTTCATCGTCTCACGCACACTTTTTCTTTTCTCCACGAGATCCTGATATTCTGTGTTACCTACCAGCGCATCTTTGTACATTGAGCGCAAGTCTTTTTGTTTGCGCTTTGCTTCTTGCACCCGATTAAAAACTGATTGAATGTCTTGCATAAAAATATAAGGTTATGAGCTTGCATATTTTATCATATAAAAAGAAAAACTCCAAGTGTGGAGTTTTATCTTGTTATGTATAGTAGATTTATCCTTGAATCCCAAGCGCCATATTTATTCTCATCTTATCAAAACCGATAATAATAGTGCCATTCACATCAAGCACTGGGACGCCCATTTGTCCTGACTTTTCTATCATTTCCCGCGCCTTGTCTTGATCATGCGCGACGTTATAATCCACAAACTCAATGCTACGTTCTTGCAAATACTGTTTAGCCAAAACACAATATGGGCATGTGGGTGTTGAGTAGACTGCTACTGACATAGATATATTAATTAATGATAACAATATACAGAATGCCAATAATGCGTGCTCAGGTCAACTGTGGATAACTGCTAAAACAAAAAACCAGGGCTATACCTGGTTTTTAACATATCTATTTATTTCTTTCGTGCTGCTTTAACTCGTTCGACATCTTTCAAAATTTGCTTACGCAGACGGATGCTCTTTGGTGTTACTTCAAGAAATTCATCTTCTGCCATCACTTCCAAACCTCGTTCGAGGGTCAATTCCATTGGTGGCACCAATTGTATTGCCATGTCAGCGTTTGATGAACGCATATTGGTAAGATGTTTGCCTTTGATAGGATTTACCGTCATATCCTGTCCTTTGGATGTATTGCCAATGACCTGGCCATCGTAGACATCCACATTTGGTGCGACAAATAATGTACCACGATCTTGCAAGTTTGCGAGTGAGTATGCAAGTACTTTTCCTGTTTCCCCAGAAATCATAGATCCGACATCGCGCTTATCAATTTCACCTGCGTGGGGCTTAAATCCCAATACTTCACTACACAAAATACCTTCTCCACGTGTATCAACAATAAACTCACTGCGATAACCCAAAAGTCCACGCGTGGGAATTTCGTAAATCAAGCGCGTATGATTTTGTTCTGGACGCATTTCTTTCATCACGCCTTTTCGTTTTGACATTTTTTCTATCACGGTCCCACAACATTCCTGTGGAATATCTATCGTGACTTCTTCAAATGGTTCACATGTTACCCCATCAATTTCTTTGATAATAACCTGGGGCTGAGATACCTGCAATTCGAATCCTTCACGGCGCATATTTTCTAGTAAAATAGCCACGTGCAATTCCCCTCTTCCAAATACTTTGTAATAATCTACTGCGGAAAAGTCTATTTTCAAACCAACATTAACTTCCAATTCTTTTTCCAAACGTTCTTTGATTTGTCTATTCGTAACAAATTTTCCTTCTTTGCCTGCAAACGGAGAATTATTCACCAAAAAATTAAGTGAAATCGTTGGTTCATCAATTTTGATAGCAGGCAAGAGCTCCGCGTCACGGCTCGCGCACACAGTATCGCCAATATAAATGTCTGGCAATCCTGCAATCATCACAATATCTCCCGCAACAACCTCAGAAACTTCTTTCCGGGTAATACCTTCAAACGTAAACATCTTCGTAATGCCCCCTGAAATGATTTGACCGTCATGCTTTTTCAAAAATACTTTATCAGTCATTTTCAAAACACCCTGGTACATGCGGCCGATACCCATGCGGCCAAGATAGTTGTCATATGCCAGATTGAATGGTTGGAATGTGAAAGGCAATGTAGTATCTACTTTTACCGCAGAAACTTTTTCCAAAATAGTATCCAAAAGCGGAGTAAGATCATTTGATTCATCTGTTAATTTCATTTTTGCAATTCCTAATTTTGCAATGGCGTACACCGTAGTAAAATCAAGTTGTTCATCATTGGCACCAAGATCCATAAATAATTCCAAAACTTTTTCTTGGGTCCATTCTGGCCGAGCGGCTGGCTTGTCAATTTTATTTATAACTACAATAGGCTTAAGTCCAAGTTCGAGTGATTTTTTCAAAACAAATTTTGTCTGTGGCATGGGGCCTTCTTGCGCATCTACCACAAGTAAGACTGAATCAATGGATCTAAGCACGCGTTCAACCTCTGAACCAAAATCCGCATGACCTGGAGTGTCTACAATATTTATTTTTGTATCCTTATAGAAAACAGATGTATTTTTTGAATAAATCGTAATACCGCGCTCTTTTTCAAGCGCGTTGCTGTCCATACTCACACTGTCATCTGTCACCATGCCGGTCTGCTTCATAAGAGCATCGGTGAGACGAGTTTTGCCATGGTCTACATGGGCGATGATTGCAATATTTCTGATTTCCATACGTATATCAATCTAATACTTTATTTTTAGGCTAAATTTAGCCGAATTATATATGAATATATTTAAAATGTCAAGCCTTAGGCACTAATCCTCATAATTTAAATAATAACTTCCCCTAACATCTATGAAATATTGGCTTATTTGACTTAACGTAAATTAAACTGATATGCTAAAAATATCCAATTAATTCATTTAATTAATTCTATATGAAAACATTATCTTGCAAAAGTATGGGTATCGATTGTGATTTTGTGGCAGAAGCAGAAACTGACGAAGAGGTGATAAAAAAAGGTCTAGAACATGCCGATGACGAACATACGGAATACATGGAAAAAATGAGAACGACCATGTCTGAACAGCAGATTATGGATGCGGCTAAGATGAAAATCAAAACCGTCTAGCTCACACAAAAAACTGCTCAAATAGTCGGGCAGTTTTTTGTAATTATATTTTCTTTATTTTATTCATTAACTTTCTGGAGTTGTACGCTACCAGGTTGAGGCATCTCTGGTCTCATCTGTACTGTTTGCGCGGTAATACTTCCATCTTGGTTTGTTTTTCCATTTATCATAAGATTTTGACCCACGTTTAAATCATCCGTCGTTCCTTCGGATGATTTCATAACTTGTGTCGATGATGAAAAATAAATAAGTTTTGAACCGCCATCTTGCAACTTCAATGTCATGCTCGTTGCATCTTTTGAGAGCAATTCACCTGTTGCGAACCCTTGACCATTCTGAACATTTCCACCACCCTGACGCATAGCAGCACCTTGCCCCATAAAATTTCCTCTGCCAGCAAAATTAGGGAGATTTGTTTGTTGCTTTGATTGCTCATACTTCATACCACCAAAAAAACTTCCTAGACCAACGACGATTGCTGTGATTGCCACAATGAGAATTGTTTTTTTCATATAGAAAAATAAATAAATTTTTAATTAAAATTTTAAACTTACTGATAACGTAATGCTTCTATAGGATTAAGCCGTGCTGCTCGTTTTGCTGGATAATATCCAAATAAAATTCCTACTAATGCAGAAATGCCAAACGACATAATAATTGAAGAGCTATTGACCACTGTAGTTGTTCCACTTAGTTTATAAATAACCCATGCAGCAAACCATCCCACTACAATGCCAATAACTCCCCCGATAAAAGTAAGGGCAACCGACTCTGCCAAGAATTGGGCACTGATATCTTTATTTGTTGCTCCGAGTGATTTACGCAAACCTATTTCTCGCGTTCTTTCGGTAACCGTGGTCAACATCATATTCATAATTCCAATTCCTCCAACAAAAAGTGAAATTCCACCAATTGCGCCAAGTAAGAGAGTGAGTGTTCCTGATACTTCCGACGCAGCACCCAATATATCTGCCTGGTTTAAAATACTAAAATCAGCGCTCAGAGCGTCAGTAATGTGATGACGTTGTAACAACAGACTCTGCACTTCTGCTTGAACCTGGCTCATGCTATCGGCAGACGTAGCTTGGATATTGATATTACTTACGGATTCGTTTCCCGTAAGATACTGTTGTGCGGTAGTAATGGGAATATAAATAAGATCATCAGAACTTCCCAACCCTGTTCCACCTTTTGCCTGAGTAACACCAATTACCGAATATTGCTGACCGTCAATGCGTATTTTTTGCCCAATTGGATTGACACCTGCTCCAAACAAATCATCACGTGTGGTAGGTCCAAGTACTGCCACCCGCGCATGTGAGTTTATTTGATTTTCACTTATAGCAACACCCAGATCAATTGCGACTGTTTTAATAGTAAAATAATGTGTATCAATTCCATAAATACTGGTGTTCGTATTCTGCCCTTTTACAATCACCTGTTTACGCGAACTGACGGTTGGCGCGATTGCTTCAATATTTTCTATTTTTTCGTTTATTGCTTCACTATCACCAATGGTCAATGTTTGTGAAGAACCTGCACCACCCCTTACAATATTACCACCAGACTGTCTCTGGCTTCCCGGCGTGACTACGAGTAAATTTGTCCCCAACGATTCTATTCTACTCGATATATCCTGGGTTGCACCCTGGCCAACAGATATCATGGCAATAACTGACGCGATACCAATAACAATACCCAAAATAGTCAAGGCAGAGCGAGACTTATTTGAAGATAATGAAAAATATGTTTCTTCAAAGAGGTCTGAAAATATCATACATGGTATATTATTTACGACGCAGGTGAACGAAATGGCAGCCCAAGCTGACATTTCCGAGCCGAGGAGTAACTACAGGATCAATACCTCGTGAGCTTGCTCCGAGGATCCTTTATTGATTCGGGTTTGAATTTTTCGTTTTAGTGTCACTTAAAATTCTTCCGTCTTTAATTTCAATCACTCGATTTGCGTAAGCTGCTACATTTTTATCGTGGGTAATAAGGATAATGGTGTGTCCATGTTCTCTATTTAAATTCTGGAATGTATGCAAGACTACCTCCCCTGTTTTTGAGTCTAAATTTCCTGTAGGTTCATCTGCCAAAATAATATCTGGATTATTTACCAATGCTCGCGCGATAGCAACGCGTTGCATCTGTCCACCAGAAAGTTCATTTGAAAGATGTTTCCATCTATCTTCATCTAATCCTACAGCACGCAGAGCCACTTCAGCTTTTTCCTTTCTTTTTGACCTTTCAAGTGTTGTATCATATATGAACGGAAGTGAGACATTGCGCATCACTGTGGAACGTGCAAGTAAATTAAATGATTGAAAAACAAATCCAATTTTTTGCGAACGAATATGAGCTACGTCGTCATCAGCAAGAGAAAAAACATCTTGCCCATCCAAAAAAAAATTTCCATCAGTAGGTCTGTCAAGCGCACCTAAGATATTCATGAGTGTTGATTTTCCAGAACCTGAAGGACCAATGATTGCGACAAATTCGCCTTTTTCAATAGAAAAACTCACATCACTCAGTACGGTAAGATAGTCTTCTCCTATTTTGTAGGTCTTTGTGAGATGTTTGCACTGAATCATATTATAGAATACCACCTGGGCCACCTACTGGAAAATTTCCGTTTCCTCCTTGGCGTGATGGATTATTTTGCTGTGTAGAATTTGTTGTGTTGGTACTATTGACACGCACTGTTTGAGTAATGATAGTCTCGCCTTCAGACAAACCCTGTATAATTTCTGTCATGGTATCGTTGGTTAAACCAGTGGTAACATATTTTTTTTCTATCTTTCCATTATTTTGTTCTTCGACATAATTTCCTTGGACGTCAGATTTAATTGCAGAACTTTCAACCATAAGTATATCATTTTTGCTATTGGTTATAATTTCCGCGCTTACACTCATATTTGGCTTTATGCGCTCGTCTTGTACATCAAAAGCTATTTTCACTGTATAACTCACAACGCCCTGACTTACAGTGCCTAAGTTATCAATTTCAACTACTTTTCCGGTTATTTCCAAATCTTCAACAGCATCAAATGTAAGATTTACTTTTTGTTCTAACTTAACTTTTGCAATATCTACCTCGTTAAGTGTTATTTCTGCAATTTTTTGAGAAGTAATAATAGACGCTATAGTAGAGCCAGAACTAATACTATCTCCACGACTTATCGGTACGTCCACAATAACTCCTTCAAATGGCGCTTTTACATAATGATTTGATAAACTCTGTTGTGCAGACCACAAATCATTTCTACGCTGTTCAACGGTGAGTTTTTGGTTTTGTATATCAAGTTCATCGTTGCCATCTTTCAAGTCATCATATTTAACTTCTAATTCTTTTATATTGCGCTCCGCCTGTACGATAGCAATAGGATTGTTAACTTCCATTTCTTTCAAACTTCTTTCCGCGTTGACAATACTTTCTTCACTATCTTCAACAGTCCGATCATTACTAAGTAAGCTCGATACATGTGAATTATTTTGAGACGTATATGAAGCCAATTCAGTTTCATATTCTGATACCTTATCAAAAACTTCCAAATCTCGAGATTCTCGATATTCAGACCAAAAATCGACAACATTAGCCGTCTCTTTTACAGCATCTGCAACCTGTTTGCTTGTTTCGAGTGTGTCAACCAAAAGCTGCATAATAGTATCTTTATCTGAATATCTTGTGGTATTTTTGAAAGATACAACTACAGCATCATATGATTTTTTTGCTATATTATACGCAACTTTCGCATCAGTGACATAATCACTCATTTTTTCCCGATTATCTGAGTCAGAATATAAAATTGAATTAACAAATGAACCATCATTAAAGCCATACCCACCCAAGGTCGGTTCAGATTTAGATAAATCAGAACTCAATAATACACTATATATACCACCCATAATATCTGGCAAGTCTAAAAAAGTGCTTGCTACAGTATTGTAGGCATCTTCATATGATTTCTCTAATGTATCTTCTGCTTTTTGTTTTGTTTCCACGGTTTGTTCATATTCAGTTTCTTGACTAACCTTTAATTTAGTTAGATCCTCTTGGGCTTTGAGCAGAGAATTTTCAGCCGTAAGCAATGTTGCGTCAGACGCTGGGGACAATAATTCGTTCAATTGCAACTGTGCGAGATCCAAATTTATTTTTGCCTGATTTACACTTAACGCTGAATCTCGCGAATCTGTCTGGGCTAATACATCACCTTCTTTTACCGTTTGTCCGTTTTTAATATTGAGTGTAACAACATCGCCAGATGCTTCTGACTTTATGTCAACTTGACTAACTGGCGATACTTGCCCCGTACCGCTTATGGTCGTCGAGAGTAAACCGCGTTCAACAGTCCCCGTAACGTATGTTACTTGTTCTGTTTTGGAAAATATTTTTTGCCAACCCATGTAGCCCCCTACACCAAATACCGCAAGTGCTATAATCACGCGCCATTTTTTATTTTTTATAAAATTAAGTATCTTATTCATATGCAAAAAAATTTAGAAACCCGCTCCATACGGAATGAAACGGGCCAACTAAATCTTTGTGTATTAGTTGTTTTGTGTGTTTGTATTATTTGTATTTTGTTGCATCATCTTGCCCATGCCACGGCGTCCACCTTTCATATTTTCTCCCATATTGCCTTTATGTTCAGACATATACGTCAGACGCTGATCTGCTTGAGCTTGAGTGATAATGCCTTGGCTTACAAGCGTGGAAAACCATTGTTTCATTTCCTCTTGACGCAAAGCTTGCATTTTTGTCTTCAAATCTTCGTCACTTATTCCTTTTTCTTTGGCTAGGTCATGAATATTTTTTCCCTGTGCCCAAGCACCTTTCATCTCATCTGCAGTAATACCGAGTATTTGAGCTCCTTCATCCATTTTTGTTTGAAATTGCTCTGCTGCTTTTGCAGGATCTATTTTTGATATCATACCCATACCAAAACCTCCAAATGCCTTTGCCGTACCGCCGAGTGCCAAAAGAGCGATAGCTACTGCTGGCACAATAATTACATATTTATTTTTCATAGATTGTAGAAGTTAAAAGTTAGTTTGTTGGCTAGCCATTTCTATATAGTATTACAATATACAAGACTATATTATTTCAAACCAAAAAGCGCGTATAGAAGCGCTTTCTTTCTTAAAATGACCACCTACTTACTCTATAGGCAGATATTTTTCTAAACACTCCCCAAAGCAGATCTCGGGAGTATTGTGATTTTGAGCACAGCCCTTAACGCACACGCGCGCTTCTGAATTCATCAACATTTTGATGCGCGGTGGACCAAAACGACGTTCAATGCCTCTATCAATCATAGGCATTTTTCCTTCAGGGATAACTTTAATCTCAAATGCCTTAAATACATCCTTCGTCCTTTCTCCTACAGCCGCGACAAATAGTCCTTGTTCAAGTTGAGGGATATTTTTTTTATTCAAATTTTCTATATCTATGACTATAATTTCTTGGGGGGTTTGGATGGTTGCAGAATTTTTATCGAGAGCAATGACACGTCCTGCAATACCCCACATACGTTTACCCATTCCTTGTCCAAAAAAAGGACGAAGTATCATGCCATGAGGTTTTCCACCAAATGCCTGGCGTTCAATAATTTCGGCAACATGTACAAATGTAAACACCGTACCGAGAGCCATAATGCTTAGAACTAACACAAGGGATACATAACTAAATGGCTTAGCGTACAATGCACCTGTCTTTTTCAAAATAAATCCTGCGATAAAAATAAGGGCAATAAAAACTACAACAAGCGTATATGGAAATGACTCAAGAAATGCAAACACTCCTCTACTTCCAAAGCTTAAATACCACAAATTATCTGTTTCACGTAGATAAAATAATAACAAACAAAAGAGAAGAACGGCACCGAGGATGGTAAGGGCTAATGCACTCCCCATACCCCATTTTTCGACCCAAAAAATATACTTAGACCGGAGCTTCACGTTGCCGCTCTTGATCTCAGACATTATTTTGTCTTCTATATTTTGTGTACTATGTTTGTCTTCCATATAATGTTTTACCCAAAGATTCTTTGATAATTTTTTTTCCACGCATAATCAGGGTACCTACCGTATTGCGCGGAATACGCAGGATATCACTTATTTCTTCGTAGCTCTTTTGTTCAAAAAAGTACAAGATAATTGGCTCACGATATTTATCTTTCATAGCAGTCAACGCCTGTTCGACAACTGTCTTAGTAAGCGATGCATCGACTGATTTGCCCAAATCAATATTTTGATCAATAATTTCCCATTCACTTTCATCGATAGAAACTACTTCTTTGCGATATTTTTTTATCATGTTCAAAGCTTCGTTGTGTGCAATGCGGTATATCCACGGAGAAAATCTTTTATGAACATTAAAATCATTGAGATTCCTATATGCTTTAATAAAAACATCTTGAAGTACATCTTCAAGTTCATCGTCCCTACGAATAAATTTTCTCAAATAATGGGAGAGTTTTGTCTGATAGCGCCTGATAATCTCGCTGTATAATTCTTTATCGTTTTGTCGAATTATGGCTATCAGCTCTTCGTCGGTCAAATTTTCTTGAGACGGCATATATACAGTATACAACTGCGACCTTAAAAATATTTCAAACTACCTCTTAGTTTAGACTAAAATACAAAAATAATAAAGGATCTATTCCAAATCTTCTCCTATATCTCTTTTTTCTTGATAGTACCTATATACTCCTATAAGAAGTATCACTATACCTCCAACAAGGACAAACCATCCTATATATATTATGAGCCTTGTTTCAAAGAATTTAAAAAGAGCTACGGCTAAGACAAGAACAGACATACTGGTCCGTACATAGGATAAAAACGTCCTTTCATTTGAATGAAGTGAGCGCTTTTTTTCCAATTTTAAACTTGGTTGTTTGTCCATAATTTTAATTTTATTGAATAAGTTTATTTCTTTTTATCATCTTCACTAGCGCAATATATATAATAAAAATCATGAGAACAGCAAACATATAGGCCTGGTAGGCATATCGGGTAATTCCTTCTTCTATCGTGGGGTCAAAAAAAACAAAAGAAATATATCCAGCTATAATAAACAATAGTACCACGACTGCAGCCATTTTATACGATAAAAGGTTTATTATTTTGGCTTTTAATTCCACAAAAAAACTATGTATGATGTAACCGAGTATTGGCCATACAAATATCAGAGGCAAAGCAAAAATTCGTGCTTCCTGCGAACGCGCGGTATATAGGGTAAGAGGTGTATTAATACCTACCGTCAGGATGGAAGCCCAGAGAAAAAATTTTATATGTACATCACGTTTTGATTTTAATCGAACGTACTCAAAAAGAATAATTATCCAAGGAAACAACACAAGGAAAGGCATAATAATACTTTCTTTTGTGTATTGTATGCTTTGGAAATTGTAATGCCACTCAAAAAAACGTTCTTCTTGTAAATAGTCCACGCTACCACCAATACCATTAATTAAACTGCCATAGCCTATATAATATGCACCATACAGCATACTAGCTATGGTTATACTGACAAGTACGGGACGAAGCGCAAGGTCGCGAGAAGTATACGCTAAAAAACATAAACCAGGTATGAGAATCAGACTCGTTTCTCGCGCAACTGCGGATAAAAATAAACTAAGAGAAAACAACCTATATCTTTTTTGAAATAAAAAAATAAGAGTGGTAAACAAAAGTGCATATTGTACTGGTTCATCGTAGGTATGCATGTTGGTTGCAAATGCAAACACGATACTAAACGTAAGATAAAATAACAACAAACTCCATATACCAGCACCATGCGAAAAACGAAGTACACGAACTAATATATATAATAGAAGGCCATCTGCCATTAAAAAAAATGCGTGAACAATAATGATCGCGCTTCCTATAGGAATGTCAAATAAGACGTGAAAACCGTAGACAAAATTGTTTGTCAAAGGTCTCATGGCAAACACAGGGTGGGTGGTGTGCAGGGTGTACCCACTTTCTATATGTTCCCAGTTTATTTTTTTATTCTCAACAGCATAGCCATTATAGGTACTTTCAATTAACCATATGTGCATACATACCATACATAGTGTGGAACATACCGCTACCACCGTGGCAAAAAACAAATTTTTCCTTTCCATACAGAAATATATAAAAACTCCCTTTTGGGAGTTTAAAATGATTTTTTGTCGGATCAACAAAATCAGCACAATTAAACACAAATATCCTCCCGCGTATGCTTACGCTATGAGCGTGCAAACAAACGTTGTGTGCATATAGTTTTATCGTATAACGCGACACCTTTTGCCGTCAACCCCTGTGGACAGATTACATGTGCCAAATATCCTTGACAAAAATGTACGAATGAATCAAAAACTATATATACGACACAAATTAAAATTGACGTGGGGGTATATGCTCACCGTATATAAAAAAGTAACTTCACTCAGTGAAGTTACTTTTTCTATTCATCAAAATTTTTTTTACGGTATTTTTTGACATCTGAACGTATTTTTTTAGTCGTAAGTCTTTTTAATTTAGAAGCATAGGTAGGCCGTGTTGGCTTGCGCTTTTTTGGTATATACAGCGCTTCATTCACCAACTTTTGCAAACGCACGGTAGCTATTTCCCGATTTTGAATCTGGGATCGTTCTTCTTCTGACATGACCACAATCTCATCTTCACTGTTCAATCTATTACGCAATACAACTCGTATACGTTGTCTTTGTTCATCAAGCAACACGGCAGACGCGCCCACATTCCAATGAATAATAACTTTCGTGGAAGTCTTATTTACATTCTGTCCTCCAGCGCCAGAAGATCGCGCAAACGTGATGCGCAGTTCTGATTCGGGGATATATAACCTTTTTTTTCTATCCATATGGCCATAAGTGTAACATTGCGGGCCTTTTTTTTCAATAAAAAACATGCTACTATAATGCATATGCAATTACCCTACAGAAAACCAGGAAAATTTAGCCAGATGAAGCAAGACAACCTCATGACACAAAAAAAATTTGATGAAATTGAAAAAAAACTTGCTCATTTGAAAAAAATACTTCGGCCACAAGCAGCAGAAGAGGTTGCCCGTTTGGCTGAAACAGGAGATTTCTCAGAAAATGCAGGGTATCAAAATGCCAAAGCTCGACTGAGAACTATTAACCACACGATTCTTTTTCTGGAAAACAAGACGACTAACGCAAGCATCATTCCTGCACACAAAAGTACCACTACCGTCGAAATAGGGACAGAAGTAACGGTACTTTGTGATGATAACAAAACAAAAAAATTCCTTATACTCGGATCTTCTGAGACAAATCCAGGCAAGGGCGTTATTTCTCACAATTCACCCATGGGTTCCTCACTGATAGGACATCGTGTGGGTGATGTGGTATCAGTAAAATTAAAAACTTCTACAATAGACTACAAAATTTTACAAATCCAATAAAGGATCCTCGAATCAACCTGCCTGCCGGCAGGCAGGGCTATGAGGTATTGATCCTGTAGTTACTCCTCGGCTCGGAAATGTCAGCTTGGGCTGCCATTTCGCTCACCTGCGTCGTAAATAAAACTCCGATATTAAAAAAATAGGCATGCTGCCTATTTTTTGAATATAAAATTAATGGGTATCTCCTATTTTTAGAACAAACATAAGAGCCACTCCTACAAAAAAACAGATAAACGCAATGAGTGACTTGCCAAATTTGGATTCTTTGTGGAGTTCAGGGATGAGATCAGACGCCGATACGTAGATAAATCCTCCAGCAGTCAATGCAACCAAAAATGGCATAAATCCATGAGTCATCTGGCCAAGTGCCACGCCAGCTAACGCCCCCAAAATTGCAAGCGTTGCTGAGAAAAAATTATAAACCAGCGCCTTTAATTTGCTAAATCCACCATAAATAAGAACGCCGAAATCAGATATTTCTTGTGGAATCTCATGAATGATGACGCCGATAGTGGTGGCTATGCCAAGCGTGGTACTAAGTGAAAAAGCGGCTGCGATGACCATGCCATCTATAAAGTTATGAAAACCATCACCAATGATATTGAGATACGTAAATGGGTGTACACTACATTCCCCACCATGTTTGTGACAATGATGCCAGTGCAATACACGCTCCAAAATAAAAAATAATGCAAACCCAAAGAGTACTGCAACAAATATTACGTCACTGTTGGCTCCTCCTTCAACACTTTCAACTGCTTCGGGAATGAGATGCAAAAATGCACTGCCCATAAGAGAACCGGCCGAAATCGCCACAAGATAAAAAACAATTTTGTGCAGTATCTCATGTTTTATGGCTAGTGTAATAACACCAATAAATGAAATTGCGCTGACGGCAAGTGTGGCAATGATAGAATTAATTAGAATATCCATATATGTAATAATAATTATGAGTTGCACTGATTACAAACTCCGGTTAATGTTAGTTGATGATACACATGTTTAAAATGTTTAACATTTTTAAATGAATGAGTACATTTAATTTTTTCCATATATCCACATTTTTTGCATATAATATGATGGTGAGGTTCATCTGCGAGACAATATTTTTTTTCTTTTCCAAACAACTCTACATGTACCATATGTAATTCTTCAAATACATTGAGTGTTCGATACACAGACGCCTGATCAACTCCTTTTATATTCTTGTGCATGTCCTGCGCTGACAACGATGTATGGTGGTTGGATAAAAACTGAAGTATAGCACTGCGTGGCTTCGTCATTTTGTATCCTGCGTGTTCTAATATATTTGCAAAATCTTTCATATATGTACACCTTAACACAATTGCGAATCATTTGCAATTATAGATGTGGATAAAAAAACTACCCTATACGGCAGTTTTTTCTTTGGAATACACATTTTTGTTGGCCCTACCTACCTACTCATTACTGTGCTTAAATTCCCCAACAATTTCTTCTAAAATATCATGAAAACTAATAATACCTACCACGTTAGCTGTTGTTTTATCAGTAATGAGCACGATACTGATTGACGACCTTTTGAGACGTTCTATAGCTACAAGTGATGGCACATCTGCATGAATACGCATAACTGGCTGTATCAGGGATTTTAAATCCATATGTTCCAAACCCTTGTCAAACAAGTGACTTAGAACATCCTTCGCTTCAATCGCCCCAATATTGTTGTCTATATCTCCATCACAAACAGGAAAAACAGACCGATCACTGCCAATAATTTTTTTTCTCACGACGTCAATTGGATCGTGTATATCCAGCCACACGACCTCTTTGCTTGGTGTCATAAAATCCTTTATGGGCCGATTTCCTAAATGGAATATGCTCTCCACCATTTTTTGTTCCGATCGTTCAAATATACCACTCTCCGCGCCTTCCGCTATGAGCAGTTTTATTTCCTCTTCAGTAACCATTTGTTCAGAAGTAGGAGTGATGCGAAATACTTTAAGTAATCCATTCGTTGATACGCTAAGCAATTTTACTAGAGGAGTAAAAATGTTCATTACTATTTTTATGGTGCCAGCAACTTTTAAAGACCTTTTTTCTGGATTTGATAACGCCATTTGTTTTGGTACCAGTTCACCAATTACTAATGACAAGTAGGTAATTATAATGACCACGATAGTTACGCTGATTGCGCCGCTATATGGAGAAACAAAGGGAAATCGCATTAAGTATGTCTCTACATGCTCGGCAACAGTTGCCCCGCCAAATGCACCTGCCAAAATACCGATCGTGGTAATACCAATTTGTATTGCTGAAAGCATTTCCGAAGATTTCCGGGTTAAAAAAAGAGCATTTTGCGCCTTTTTGTTTCCTTGTTTTGAGAGAAGTTTAAGTCTACTTTTTTTGACACTAAGCAATGCTATTTCGGACATAGAAAAATAGCCATTCAAGATAATGAGAGCAATTATAAGAAAGATTTCGATACTAATATTAGACATACTGACTTTATAATTTTATTTTACCACATATTGAGCCTCTTTTATACACCATTTATGTAAAAAATCGTCTATTCGACGATTTTTATAACCGACTTAAATCCAACTGTTCATCAAATCTAATTTGTTTTACAAAGTCGGGCATATGGCTAATAAGAATTATTGCACCCTCATACTTATTTATTGCCTGCGCGATAATGGGTATATGGCGAAAATTAATGTGGTTAGTTGGTTCGTCAAACACGAGAAGTCCTGGTCTCATAAGCACGAGCCGCGCAAAAGAGAGTAGACCTTTTTGGCCTTCGGACAAATGAGAAATTGTAAGACCCATATATTCACCGGTGAGCAAAAAACCTGCGGCAACGGCACGCATTTCTTGGATATCTATCCCTTCTGCTAATACGCTTTTCAATGAATCAAATACTGTTTGGCTATAATCCAATGTGGCAAAATCCTGGCTATAATACCCCACCCGCGTATCTTTCAAAATCAGTGCCCCTTCAGCGTTTCCCTGTACCAACGAACGCAACAACGTGCTCTTGCCGATACCATTTGGTCCGGAAATCAAAAGTCTATCTCGCTGACGCAATACGATATCAACTTCTTTGAGTATTGGTTCGTGATCTTTGATTATTTTTACTGATGAGATAGTTACGACATTGCCAATAATACCCTGAGCAGGGATGGTGAATTCTCTAATCGTTTTATCTTCACGTCTGACATCTACTTTATTTTCCTCAAGCTCTTCAATCTCTTCTTTTAGTTTACTTGCGAGTCTGCGCATCTTACCACCTTTGTTAGAAAAAAAATTGACCTTGTCCTTGTTATCCTGTATTTCTTTTTTCAATTGAGCATTTTTCTTTATTTCTCGCTCTATTCTCGTTGAGATTTCTTCCACTACTGAATAATAATCGCCTACGTATGTTTCAATTTTTTTGGTAAATACGTCAAGATAAATAACCCCCTCGGTAAAACAATTCAAAAAATCCGCATCATGAGAAATGACAATTACCGTCTTTTCATACATGACGAGAAATTGTATCAGATGGTCAATGCCATCTTTATCCAAATTATTTGTTGGTTCATCCAACAGTAAGATGTCAGGATTTTGTATCAACGCAAAAGCCAACAAAATTCTGGCTTGCTGACCGCCGGATAAATCCCCTACTTTTCTATCAAGTGGGACAGCCACATTTACTGCTTCCATTACTTTACTTATCTGACTTTTGATATTACCCGGAACACTCTCAAATGCTTTTTCAAAATATTCTTCGACCGTTAGCGCCATATCTTCCTTGGCAATCACCTGCTTGGCTGTGGCGATAGTCGCATTGTTTGAAACATATACATTACCTTGCGTAGGTTTTAGATCACCTTTTGTCAATTTGAATATTGTACTTTTTCCTGCACCATTTTGCCCCATCAAGGTTATCTTTGCTCCGGTACGTATACTAAAACAAACCTCGTCTAAAACTGGTTTTTTATCAGCATATTCAAATGTGACATTATCAAATCTCAAAATCACTTCTTCATTCATATAATATAAAATAATTTGAGTACAAATAATCTCATAAACCAAACTCATTGTCAAAGAAAATTCTGTTTTTGTTCATGAAAACAAAAAACCTTTATAAAGGTTTTTTGCGAGCTCGTCGGGCCGGATTCGAACCGGCGACCAATTGGTTACACTTATCTACTGCTTACGCAATAGCGTGGACTATCTCATTCACCTTTCCTAGGTGATAGGGCGCTTGTGTTGGATTATTGCTGGGACTCACCAACTAGTCTCTGCACCTGCCTTCGCTAAAACTACACATATGTAGCATCCCAGCGAAGGATTGGCTCAGGATTACCCCGCCATGACGGGGCTCCCCTGAATTCACCCTATTTTTCAATCCCAATTTCTTGGGAAAGCTGCACTATACCTGCATGAACCTCACGGTGACAATTAGCACAAAGCATTACGCATTTGTCTAACTCTTTTACTACTCTTGACCAAGCCCTAGTCAATCCATCTTTGGATATGCCAAACTCTTTTTGCTTAGCGTCAAGATGATGGAAATCAAATGCTTCTAGGCATTTATGATAACCACATATCATGCATTTGCCGCCTTTGTACTCAACAGCCATTGCTCGGATTTTTCTTCTCCGTTTATCAACAGCTTGAATGAGATACTTGGCACGGACACGGTATATTCTTTTGTCTTTTACCATAATAACATATTATAGCAAAGACTGTGTTCTACAGCCAACTGCTCTACCGCTGAGCTACCGACGAATATAACAGCAAATAGTATACAAACTATACCGATTTATGTCAATACAGTGCATATAACTTGAAAAATTGCCTATATACAGGTATACTTGTGGAGTTATTAAAATAAATTTCATGAAAACTAGAATTATTGATGGAAAGGCAATTGCGGAAAAAATCCTCAAAAAACTTTCCCGCCACGTTGCACAGCTCAAAAAACAAGGCATACAACCAAAGCTTGCGGTTGTTTTTGTGGGAAAAAATAAACCTTCAAAAACATATATTAGACGCAAACGGGAGGCGGCCGAAAAAGTCGGCATTGATTTTGCCTTGCACCATTTTCCTGCAGACATTTCCAAAGATGTATTAATTAAGAATATTGTAAACATCCAAAAAGATAAAAAACTCAATGGGCTTATTGTCCAACTGCCTCTTCCTGAACCGCTCTACACAACTGGTGTATTAAACGCAATTAAGCCAGAGCTTGATGTTGACTGCCTTACTGACGCACAATTGGGAAAATTAGTCATGAATACTTCTTATATCACTCCCCCAACCCCCACAGCGGTCTGTGCTATTTTGGATGAACTTCACATTGATCCAAAAGGAAAAAATATTACTATCATTGGCGCTGGTGCACTTGTGGGCAAACCTTTATCTATTATGCTATCCAATATGCAAGCCACGGTAACGCTCTGCAATAAATGTACCAAAAATATCAAAGAAAAATGTTTGCATGCAGACATTATAGTAACTGCAGTTGGGAAAAAAGATTTGCTCACGGCTGATATGGTAAAAAAAGATGCAATTGTCATTGACACTGGCATTGTATTTGAAAAAGGAAAGATGTATGGTGATGTAGACTTTAAAAATGTTTCAAAAAAGGCTTCAGCCATAACACCTACCCCGGGTGGTGTGGGTCCCATCACGGTCGCACTTTTGCTACAGAATGTCATCACTATTGCAAAACAAAAGATGATGTTATGAAAATAGTTATCGTCATCCCCACATACAACGAAAAAGAAAATATTGAAAAATTAATCAAAAAAATTTTTGATTTAAAAATTGATGGACTGGAACTCTTAGTCGTTGATGATAATTCTCCTGACGGCACAGCCCAAGTGATATATAATCTTCAATCTTCAATCTTCAATCTTCACATATTAAGACGCAAAGGAAAACTGGGTTTGGGGTCCGCGTATATTGCTGGTTTTAAAAAGGCGTTAGAGCTCGGGGCTGACTATATTTTTGAAATGGATGCGGACTTTTCACACGACCCTCTTGATATCCCGCGTATGCTCAGAGCAGTTCAAGACGCAGATTTGGTCATTGGCTCGCGTAAGGTTGAGGGAGGAAAAATCACTGGCTGGGGTTGGTTTCGTACTTTTGAGAGCAATGGAGCTATGTGGTTCTCGCGGTTTTTACTTGGACTCAAGGTGCGAGACGTGACTGCTGGATTTCGCTGTTTCAAGCGTGATGTCTTGCTTTCGATTGGTCTAGATTCAATAAAAAGTAATGGCTATGCCTTTCAAGAAGAACTTTTATATCTTACCCAAAAAGCCGGCTTTACCATCACTGAAATCCCTGTTATATTTAGAGATAGAAGGGAAGGAAAATCCAAATTAAGTAAAAAAGATATAATTGAATTTTTTATAAGAATAATTAAACTTCGATTTTATGGTAGAGACGAGCGGTAATGCAACAGTAGATGCCTTGTTATCATTCAGGGATAGTTTGGGACGTGTAAGAAATGAACAACGCCTTAGACTTTTATTTCCCGATAGAAATCAATCACAAATAGCGGAACTTGCAAAACTATTTTCTTTTGAAAATTCAAAGACTTTTCAATTTCCTACGAAGACAGAATTTAATGGCGAACCGGGAGTTTTTAGCAAGGACCATACACAAGTACGCTATTATCATTCGCTGTCATCGGATGACTGGGAACAAAAAGGTGGTCCGATTTTAATTGAATTTGAAGATGGAAATGTATGGTATTGCCCCAACGCTAGACTTGAAGAAAAATCTACGATATTCAAACTTGAACCTGGTGACATAGAGAAGATAAAAAAACAACTTACTCCCCTATTATAAAAATCCACCCCACATGAGGTGGATTTTAAATTTTTTATCAATTTCCTTTTAATTTCTATATTTCTTCCACTATTTCTTCTATTTCTTCAATTGTATTCACTCGTACCAATTTACTCCGAATCTCTTTCATTCCTTCCAACCCTTTAAAATAAAAAGCTAAATGTTTCCGCAGTCCTACTATTCCCCTTTCCCCATAGTGCTGAATTTGAAGTTGAGCATGACGTAATATCACATCTTTTCTTTCTTGCAACGAAATTAGTGATCGATGATTAGCAATCGACGATAACAACCAGGGGTTCCCCAAGGCTCCTCGTCCAATCATTACTCCATCTGCTCCGGTCGTCTCTAAACATCGCTCAATATCTTCAGGCGAAGTAATATCTCCATTCGCTATCACGGGTATTTTAACACACTTCTTCGCCTCCCCTATCATCTCCCAGTTTGCCTTTCCACTATAGCCCTGGACTTTTGTCCTTCCGTGGATCGAAAGAGCATCAACACCAGCCTGTTCTAGCTTTTGCGCAAATTCCAGTATTTCACCTTCTTTAGACCATCCAAGACGGGTTTTAACACTTATAGGAACCCCCAAATTGGCGTTTTTGAGGGCTTTTACTATCTCTACCGCCCTATTGTGGTCTTTCATAAGCGCAGCGCCAGAATCAGCCTTTCCAGCTATTTTCGGAACAGGGCAACCCATATTGATGTCTACCCCAAATTCATCCCGAGCGGAGCGGAGCGGAGAGAAGGGTCTTTCGAAGGATTCCATTTTTGGATTAAAAAATTTCTCTGTAATAATACGAGCCGCTTCTACAATCACCTCCGGCTTACTTCCAAACAACTGTAACACAATCGACCTCTCAATTTCTTCAAACTTGCACATGTTTAATGTCTTTTCATTGCCACGCACAATCGCCTCTGCACTAACCATTTCTCTAAAAATTATAAATTCTTTATGTATTCCTTTTTCCTTTTTCCTTAATTCTTGTACCTCTCTACATAATATCGAAAACGGCTGATCTGTATAGTCAGCCATAGGCGCGAGAGCAATGATTGGTTTGTTTTCAATCCATGTCATATATCAAGCGGACTTTTTATTTCTGCTAAATTATTCCTCGCCACATGCGTATAAATCTGTGTCGTTTGCAACTTCGCATGACCCAATAGTTCTTGAATATACCTGATATCTGTCCCGTTTTCAAGCAAATGAGTAGCAAAACTATGGCGCAAAGTGTGGGGAGAGACTTTTTTTCTCAAACCAGCTTTTTGCGCCGCCTGCGAGACAATTTTTTGTATTGTCGCCTCAGTCAGCCTTTCTCCTCTTCCATTGGTAAAAAGAAAGTCATCTTTATTTTTCAACCCAGCTTGGACTTCCAAAATAGATAACAATTTTCTAGGCAATACAACCAGCCTATCTTTCTTACCCTTACCTTGAAACACCCTCAACATTTTTCTATCTATATCAATATCACACATCTTGATATGTGTCAGTTCACTTACGCGCACTCCGGTACCATACAATAAACTGATGATACAATTATGTTTGGGGTTGGTAGTCACCTCTATCATTTTATTCACTTCTTCTTTTGATAAAACAACGGGTAAATACTTATTTTTCTTAGGTTGCTTGATATGTAAAAAAAAATTTCTTTTCCAAATCTGGCCATAATAAAAATGAAGAGCGTTGTAAGCTACTGCAACGGTACTAGAAGAAACTTTTTGTCCCAAATAATCTAAATAATTTTTAATGTCCTCGGTATTAGCTTCTCGCGGATCTTTCTGGCAAAACCGCAACAACTCTTCATTATAATGAACATAAGAATCAATAGTGCTTCGACTATAGTTACGGATCCTCAATTCTCTTTCTAAATTGGAAAAAGTATTGTTTTCCAACATACTTAGTGATAAAATATCATCAACCTATACCCTACTGGGGTATAAGCAAAAATTCACAAAAATTATAGCATAACTAAGCCTTTTATGCCAAAAGTTGGCATAAAGGTAGTTAGGCGAAATATTCCTTTTCTTTTTTGGGCTATCGCCCAATTGTTTTAAAAAATTTTAAAATTTCTTTTTCATTAATTAAAGAGGGGAAAAAGGTGTTTTCTCCGCTCCGCTACGAAAACGATTTATTTATAAGGGGAAAACTAATACAATAACCACATGAACAAAAAAATCATAAAATTATCAGTGTTTCTGCTTATCGGTCATTTTTTTATTTTCCCCGAAGCCGCCCATGCAGTAATTCCGCCGGATTTTATTTTTAATATCGGAACACAGATAGCTCAATTCTTTTCGATAATTGCAATATTTTTTACTGCCATTCTTGGAACATTTTTTCAGTTTTTCAAGACAAGATATTATGCACTTAAACATAAAAAAATAATTCTAAGCCTAACTATCATTGGAATTATAGCAGTATCTCTTACCTCATCTTATTTTTACGCAACATACAAACAAAAAGCTGAATATCAAAAGTGGCTCAAAGAAAGCCAACAATATAGTACAAACCAAAATACTCAAAATGCCAATTTAGATTATGATAATGACGGATTAACCGATCTTGAAGAAACAAATTTCGGCACTGATCTTAATAATCCTGATACAGACGGCGATGGATATTCCGACGGCGAAGAAGTTAAAAATGGATATAATCCAAACGGTCCTGGGAAATTTGGAGAAGAAGGCATAAACGAAGACGCAAATGACCAATTAAATATCGGCACTGAAAGTAACAAGAACATCGATACATCTGCTAAAAAATTTATCTCCAGTGTAAATGTAACTGATAACGCCGCAAGATTTATTAGTGAATACTACGGAAATATCGCTAACGGCAATTTAGAGCAAGCCTATGAGATGTCTAAAAAAACTGTTAGCTTTGAGACCTTTAAGGGTTGGTATCTAAAAACATCTAAAATAACATTAGATAAATTGGTTCGAATTGATGAAAAAAAATCATCCATAGAATTAACTTTATACGAGGACGGCACATTCACAAGATATGGCGTTTTGATGACCTTAACTTTACAAAGTGAAATACCAGTAAGAGTTGAGAAATCGGAAGTTAAAATTTTGGCTCAAGGGTTGATTAATAATCAAAATATTTCTGTTGATGAAAATAAAACTGCCCAAGAGTATGATTTTTTTACGAAAAATGAAAACACAAACATACTTGTTACAAATCAAGATTTTAAAAATATCACAGACAGCCAGCAAAGTGATTATATTGTTTTAGACGCAAGAGAAGATATTGAATACGAAAATGGCTATTTCCCCGGAAGTTTACATATTCGCTTTGCGGACTTAAAAGCAGGTCGTTGGATCGAATTACCAAAAGATAAGCCTGTTTATGTAATTTGTTGGTCTGGAATTCGAGGCAAAGAAGTAGCCGAATTTTTGAGAACCAAAAAAATTGTGTCTTCTTATTTGGAGAATGGCGCTAACGGCTGGGTTGAATTTGGCGGAAAATGGATCGGAGAAATCAAATTCGGGGAAAAATATACAGATCCAAAATATCAAATCGTTTTTAGTACGGATGATGTTAAAAAGAAAGTAACAGAGGGTGTGGTTCTTGTTGATACGAGAGAACCGTATAAATTCAATCAGTCAAATATAGCAGGAAGCGTCAATATTCCAATTATGTACACTCCAACTATCAATCTTGAAAAGACATTTAGCCAAGTTCCAGTGAATAGCAAGGTTATTACAGTATGCGACGGATACGTTAATTGTTTTGATGCTAAAATTACGGGTGTTGAACTGGAAAGACGTGGACATCAATTTTTAGGCAGATATAACAAACCTTGGGAATATGAAAAATAACGTCATTCAATCTCAAGAGATTGACCAAAATAAAAAATATTTAGGTAATAAGACGCTTAATCTACAAAAGCTCGTAGATTGGGGTTTCCATGTTCCAAAATTTATTGCAATACCTTCGCACATCTCTAGCAATTTATACTCAGATGAAAATCTGAAAAAAGAAATAGCCCAAGAAGCAATAAGAATTTTGCAATGCAAAAAATATGCAGTGAGATCAAGCGCTTTAATTGAAGACGGTGAGAACAGGTCATTCGCCGGCCAATTCAACACTAAACTAAACTTATCCAGCAACGAGCTAATTGGAGGAATAGGCGAGGTGTTAAAGCAGGCAAACGATTTTCTTCACGATGAACTTGATAAATTTTCAATAATTATTCAGGAATATATTGCACCCGATATTTCGGGAGTTACTTTTACGCGAAATCCACATGGTAGTAGAGAAATGATAATTGAATACGGATTTTGCGAAGGAGAAAAAATAGTAAGCGGAGAAATAAAACCAGAAAAAACCTCTTTTTATTGGAACGAACAAGACATTAAATTGCCCAAACAATTTTTAACAAACCGAGTAATTAAAAAATTCAAAGAAATCGAAAACAAAAGTAAATTTCCGCAAGACATTGAGTGGTGTATTAAAGACAACAAATTTTATTTGCTACAAACAAGGCCAATAACAACAATTACCAGCAAACAATACGAGCAAATAAATTTTTTAGAAAAACAATTATCGGAAAGAGAAGAATATTTTTTTGAAAAAACAGAAATTTCAGAAATTGCACCACGACCGACAGAATTTACTCTAAGTCTTTTGAAGACTATTTACTCTCAAAATGGACCAGTAAGCAGGGTTTATAAAAAGTACGGCGTTAATTTTACCGATACAAACTTTTTGAAAATTATAGGAAATGAGCTTTTCGTAGATAAAGAAAGAGAAATCCAAGGATTGCTTCCATGTTATAGTTATTTGCAAAATCAAAATTTTGTTCCCAAATTCAGCTACTATTCCCAAATGATTCCAACGATAAAAAATCTTTTCTTTCTAAATAAAATTAGAACGAATGGCTACGAGAAAATATTTCAAGATTTAAAAACAAGAATTGAAACAACTAATCAAGGCAAAAATTATCAAACAGCGTTAAAAGTTTTTTTAGAGGATTATAAATTAATTTTTGAAACCAACCTCTTATCAGGCTTAGCTATAAAAAAACTAAATTCTCTGCTTAAAAATGAAGTCGTAAAATTACCAGATATTTTAAATGAAAGCAGTGTTTTTATTGATTTAAATAAATATAAAGTCTCATCACCTCAAAATTTAAAGGGTAATTCTTTAGAAATTGCTGATGAATCAAATTTTTCAGCTACTGAAAAAACTGAGAGGCAATCAAGCGACAAAGTATCGCAATGGTGGAAAAAAATATCCGATTTCAAGAAAAAAATACTTCAAGACAAAATTAAGGAAGCTATAATCTATAATCGTTTAAGAGAATTAGGGAGGTGTTTGACGATCAAAAACATAAACGCAATAAGGAACTTTTTATTAAGTTATGCGAAAAATCAAGGATTTAACGACTTACAGAATATTTATTTTACCAGTATCAATGAAGTTATTAATGATCGGGCTGATAAAATAGTTTGTAAAAAAAGAAAAAATATTTACGACCAATACAATGATTATAAGCTGCCAAACTCAATTACTTCATCATTTATCCAAAAGAGAACAGGAATTTTAGGCGTTTCCGCAGGATTAACGCAAGGTATTTTGCAAAATCACGAATACCTAGATTCGGAAAAATCAGATGACTCAAAAATTATTTTGTATACTGAAATATTATCGCCGAACTTAACAAAATATTTTGACAGGATTTCAGGAATTGTTTCAGAAAATGGAGGTTTATTATCGCATTTAGCAATCGTAGCTCGTGAAAATAACATCCCAGTTATAACTGGATTTTCATTATCAAATAGTATTTTAAAATTAGGCAATTCCGTGCAAATCGACGGTAGTAATGGTAAAATAGAAAAAATACAATAAGGTGTTTTGGGCTACGGGCATTCACCCCTTTAATTCCCCTCTGCCCTTCGCCCAAAACGGAAAAAGAAATTTGAAAATTTTTTAAAACAACCAACTATCATCGGAAAAGAAAAGGAATACATCAGCTAACACGGCATATCTGGTTACGGCTTTTATACAAAAGCCTCCATCCATATTTGCCTTCGCTACGCTACGGCAAACATCAGATATGCCGATACGTTAGACGAAATAAATTATTTTTTCCTGTCCGATTTTTCAATTTTAATGGAAGGGGGTGAATTTTTGTGATTGTTGACGAGGGGTAATAATGGTATAAATAAACTTATGACAGAAAATAACTTTTCTCGGCCTACATTTTTAAAACCTGAGATAAAACTTGAAGCTGGTTACACCGATCCGGAAAATGATGAAAAACATTTTTACCATGGAAATTTTGTAGTTGTGGCAGATCTAAAAAATATACCAAAAGAAATACGTGAAAAAATTCCTGGCGGATATATCTTAAAACAATATCAATCTGAAGAATACTCACCCAATTGGAATGAACTATTTGAAGCGGACAAAGAAGTAAATACAAATACAGCAGAAAAAAAAGGAACATGGGTGATTATCGACGCATTTGAAGACGCCTTTAACAAATTTGGTAGACGGCCGACTGTCAATGAAGTTCTTACTCTAATTTCAGACGACAAAAAAAGCGAAATGGCTATCGATGAAAATTTTATCGTTCAAACACTAAAAAAATACTCTTTGGAAACAAAGGCTCGAAAACTTAAAAAACGCTATGAAGAAATAAAAAACGTTTTTTCAGATGAATTACCAAATATAATATTACCAACGCAATTTATTATTGGTGCTGAAGAAAACCGACAACACCCGGATCGCGATGGAGCAAAACGACTTTACGAATTACAACCAAAAATCAATGCTTTAAAGTTACGCGGTACAAGGCCGGTACATGAATATCTCCATACTGGAGGCAATCCTGGAAAAAATTTTCTATACGATAGCCCTCACGTACCAATACCAGAAAACATTATTAACATCGTAAAAATGTGGGCAAAACAGATAAAAGAAACCTTTCCAAAACAATGTGCGCAAATAAAAGAGGAACTTGAAAAATTTATTGAACTGGCACGTCCAATCCCAGAAAAAATGAATGAGATACCACACGATATGGTTCATCCTGTGAATGTTGGATTTACAGCTGATGGCATTAGAATATTTGATATAAATTTAGTATTACCTAATTTGGATAAAGACGATAAACGGCGTAAAACTCTTTTTAATCCGGACATTTGGCTTGCTCGGTATAATCGCTTGTTAGATATTTGGAAAATAGTTTACGACGAATTGTAAACCACGGAGTAGGCGCAATTCACCCCTGCCCCTCTTGCTCCCCACCAACGAAAAAATTCCCCCCCTACATTTGATAAAATCGGACAGAAAAAAATAATTTACATCGTACAACACCGAGTATCTGGTTTCGCTTCGCTTCACCCATATTGCTATCGCAACATCAGATACTCGGATATTGTGCTTATTTATCTTTTAAAATATTCTTATGAAAACATTACTAATATCGATGATGGTCATCTCAGTATTGATTCTAAACGGATGTACTAAAGAACGGCCTCAACCAAATTCTCTCAACGAAAAATCGACAATTAACGAAGTATCACCCACTCCAAATATTACTCAAGAAAAGAAGATGGCTGATTTTACGACAAGCTATATCCCGGACAGCTGGGTTATCGAAGAAAATTTTTTCTACAGTCCTGAAATGTATAATGCGCGAGAAGGTGGTCCCTATAGTTTGAACATTAATATAAACGAAAAATTTTCTTCTATAGACAATTATCTTAAAGATAAGAGCAATTGCGTTACAGATAAGACAGAATTTAAAATAAACAATTACCCAGCCGTCCGGTTTACGGATTCTTGCGCCTATGGGAAGCCTAAAATGACTCTTATGCAAATAAACGAGAATTTGGTTGAGGCTTTTAGCTATTCTTTTTCTGATGAATCAAAAGCAATAGTCAAAATATTGGAAACATTGGATATAAAAAATAAATAAGCACAACAGCGTATAACACGCTATATCCAAAATTTACTACGCTACGCTTTAGTAAACTTCGGATATAGCGATACGTTATGTGCCATAATAAAAAACCATTTATGTTTGACTTCTTAAAATTATTGTGGTAATTTCTATCTAAGATACTTTTATTTATTTTTAACATAAAATCTATGGGCGAATTCAATTTAGAGGCAGAAGCTGCCGCTGCAGCAGCACGCACAGATAGAGGAGTGCAAGAAAATGTATTTCGAGGATTACCGGAAGTACAACTTTCTTCTTTTACTCCCGAAATGGCTGCTGCATTAAGAAGCATGGATACCGAGAATCCCGTACTAGAAAATGCAGAATTACAAGCTTATGTTGATACGCTTACTAAAGCCCAGCGCGACCAGCTCCAATCACAGGCTAGCAATGTAGACCCAGAATAAATTACCACAACAATTTTAAGTAATGGTTTTTTATTACGTCACATAACAACCGATATCAGGTTCAAAAAATAGTGCTTTTCAATTTTAGTGGAAGCACTATTTTTTTCTCCCATATGCCGGTACTTGAATTGTAAGTCTAAAGCGTTTACAATGAATGGTAGTGAAGTCAAAGAGTGTGCTAAAACAATGGCGCCACTTCTGATATCGGCGAACATTGCACAAAATAAAAATTTAATTATTTTGCTACCATGAAATTCAAAGAAGGATACAAATATACAAACCTCACCGGATACATAAATATTTTTTCCAACCCTCAATGGTATTTGGATACACAATCTGAACTCAAGGAATTTTTTTATGATTACGATGGTAATAAGGAAAACAAATCGCAAGAATGGCTCGAGAAAAGAAACGAATTTGTAAAAATGGTTTGTGAACTTTTAGAAGCAGACCAAATTGCTCTTGGTGATTCTGGAATAAACTGGGATAAGGATCGTTCGCCAATAGATACAATTGTTATACACCATACCAGTACGCCATCAGACATCCCCATTGCAGCAATTAATGCACTAGGATTGATTCGTTTGTATGCACCAAATTACAGCAAAAAAGATGAAGAGCAATTTGGTCAACCAATTTGGTCAAACCATTTTTACAAAAACAGACAAACATTCATTGCTTATCATTACATAATCAGACAGGACGGGTCTTTTGAACATATACTACAAGATAACCAAACAGGTTGGCATTGTGGAAATTGGGATTATAACTGCCGAAGTATTGCGATTTGTTTTCTTGATGATCTAAAAGAAAAAAGACCGACTGAAAAAGCACTTCGAACAGCAAATGAAATCATAAAAAAATATCCAAATTGTAATATCCTAGGTCATAGAGAAATTAAACCCACAACGACTTGCCCAGGTAATCTGTTTCTAGAGAAAGATGGTTGGAAAAACGACGTATTTCTGAAACCGCAAAATAATTAAATTTTTACATCGCACAACAGCGTGTATGCGGTTCCGCTTCGCTCCACCCATATTGCTAACGCAACATCGTATATACGCGGACGTTATACGAAATAAATTTTTTCTTTTTATTTTTCTCAAATGACTTACAATAGACATTATGGAAATAATGTTGATAAGACTAAACGATTAAAATGCCAAATAACAAAAATACAAACTTTAGAAAGCTATACTCACATTTAGAATCAACTATAATAATATTTTTGTGGATTTCTATTTTCTTTTGGATCTTTTATGAAGGTTCGATTAATGCGGGTATTTGGGGAAAATGGAAAGGCTTAGAGATCATATTTCCACTCATCATTTCTTTCTTCATCTCATCAATTATAATATTGCCTCTGTATTTAATAAAAATATTTTTCAAAAGCAAGAAAAAATAACAAGCTTTCAAAGGGGAATAAATTTGATTTATTTAAAAAGAAAAAACTTATATAATACCTACACCTTTTAGTTAATAAGAGATCAATATGAAAACGAAAAAAATAAAAATCACTACGGGTGTGGTTCATAAAGTTCCCAAGGATTTAGAGAAGGTTTTAAGCTCCAATCCTGATTTGCTTACCAAATGGAATGGCCTAACCCCTCTATCTCGCAATGAGTGGATTTGTTGGGTCACTATTGTGAAAAAGCCAGAAACTCGTAATAAGCATATTGAACGCTTATCTGAAGAACTCCTTGAGGGGGCAAAAAGACCTTGTTGTTGGCCAGGTTGTCCTCATCGCAGACCAAATGCGAAAAAATGGTTTAAGTAACACACTTTTTTTCTTTCCCTTCGTTCCAAAAAAACTTGGTATATTTCTAATGTTAAAATGTATATAATTCTAAATAATATATAAGGTTTTTAAAATTCTTAATGAGATATCATAATATGTCTAACATGTTCAAGCCCATCAAGGCAAAAAATGTAAAAGAATACTTAGCATCTATACCAGAAGAACGTAAAGAGACAATTTTGTTTCTGCACGATTTTATTCAGAAAGTCTCACCAAAACTAAAAAGCCATTTTGCATATAATATGCTTGGGTATGGCTCGTTTGCCTATAAAAATTATAAAAGAGATGTGATCGAGTGGCCCATAGTGGCACTTGCCAGCCAGAAAAATTATATGAGTGTGTATGTATGTGCCGTGGAAGATGGTGAGTATCTGGCAGAAAAGTACAAGGATAAACTAGGCAAGGTAAGCGTGGGCAAGAGTTGTATTCGTTTCAAAAAACTGGATGACTTACATTTAGGGGCGTTAAAAAAAATTTTACAAAAATCAGCGAAACATCCAGGTCTTGTTGGTGCTGAGAAATATCGGAAAACCTCTGTAAAAAAACAATTGCATATAAAATCGTAACCTTTTGTAGGTATGCCAACAAAAATTTTAACTCATGTACTTCTTGATGCCCTAACTATCGTGTACATATTTTTTGGGTTGGAATACTTTACTCATTTTACACAAAATAATCTGGTACTTGTATTTTATATTGTTGCTTTATTGCATTTGATTGCGCTTGGAAGCGGACTTTATTCAAAAGTTCGCACATACGGCTCAGGAGGTTTACTTGGCGAACAAAAAAATAACTGGACACATACTCTTCAATCTCTTGTCACTATCTTGGCATTTGCCAGTTCTTTGTGGCTCATATTTCCCGGTGTAGCAATTACCAAAATAATCAGTCACAACATGCCTGGACTCGGCATACTTATTGTTTTATTTCTGTTATTCCCCTGGGTTTTGCTTGCGATTGGTATGTCACATGAACAAAAAAAATGGAAAACGCCTGCACGTGAATATATGGTGACACAACTTCTGCCTTCATGTGCTACGTTGCTATTTTTCGCAACAAGCGAAACACTCATAAAAGCCACGGCACAAAATAATGCGACCTCGCTCGATGATGTCGGTTTTGGAATTATTATGCTTGCTATTACCTACTTACCACTTCGATTATTACTTATGCTCAAACAGCCTATCAAAAAAATAGATTTTGTTTCAGCGATTATCACATTTGGTTTGCTTGCCTACGCCATGGTTGCCTGACATCTGTGGAAAACTTAATTTGACGATCTTGGGTATTTACTGATACACTCCATCTAGTTACAACTCACCACTATATCTGCTGGAAGAGGGTGCAAGTCCCTCACTGTGCCGCAACGGTATTCTCCGATTTAAATTCGGGGTCAGTCCGATCTTCAGATATGGTTTATTGCGTGGTTGCCAAAGGCAACGTCACGCAGTAATCCCGAGCAGGAACTTGTATTTTTTGAAACGTACATCAAAAATCTTCCTATTCGGGGAGATTTTTTATTTTATTACTCACTATGAAAAAACTACTCCTATTGTTTTCATTACTGGTCTTATTGAGTGGATGTTCTTTGCAAAAGACTATAACACAACCATCAGTGAACAACGAGCAACAAGCAACTAGAACAAACAACAACCAACCGTCGAACGCTGATAATCGATCGTCAATTACCTCTAATTATGAGTTACCCGTTACGAGTACACAAAAAACCATAGATACTCCAACACAAATAATCATCCCCGAGACACAACTCAAAATCAACAGCATCATCTATCCCCTCACCCCAGGCAAAAACGTCTATGATGCGATGGCAGAACTTTCCCAAGTTTCATCACAACCCTTTATATTTTCTACCAAAAATTATCCAGGCATGGGACAATTTGTAGAAGAAATAAATGGGATTAAAAATGATTTCAAGCAAAACAAATACTGGATTTATTACATCAACAACAAATCAGCCATCGCGGGCATTTCACAATATATTATTCAGCAGGGGGACATAATCGAATGGAAGTATGAATAATAAATGCAAAATGAAAAATGCAAAATGCAAAATTTTCCTTATATTATTAATTACTTTGGCTGCTATATCTACACCGGTGTATGCCGAAGATGTTACAGAAGAAAATTTAGATGAACAAATTGATGAAACTCCAATAATATTAGAAGAAACACCATCTACTCTGCCAGAAGAAGAACAGCCGACTGAAATACCTGAACCAACACTTGATCCGGAACCAAATCTAGAGCCAGAAGTAGAAGAAACGCTAGAACTCACTCCACCGGTTGAGGAAACTCCTCAAATAATCATGGAGACTATAAGCCAAAGCCAGATACAGAAAGCCGTAGATAAACTTTTAACATATCTAGAATCAGAGCAATCCGAAGATGGAAAAATAATGGATGGTACCATTACTGATTGGTCAATACTTTCTTTTGGCGCCAATGAACAATACGCAGATGACATAAAAAATGGCACGTCCTCTCTTTTGGATTACGAAAAAAAATATAATTTGGATGATCCAAGCGATTTAAATTCATGTGCAACCTATCCGCGCCATATCCTTGCATTACTTGCTGCAGGTGTAGAGCAGACAGATTTCGCGATTATAGGCCTCAAAGAAAAAATGAATACCGTTTGTTATGCACATGGCATGTATGGATTACATGGGATTAATGATGATGTATTTGCTTTACTTGCACTTTCTGCGCTTGATACAAGCCAGTCAGAGCCAATTATACAAGATATTGTCTCTACCACGCTGTCATGGCAAATAGACAACGGTGCTTTTTCCTGGCCCGACTGGATGGACCCAAATCAGAAAGTCGCTGGGGATGATATTACTGGTGCGACCATAAATGCATTGACATATGCGAAGTCAAAAGGAGCTGTAATTTCTGATGACGTATTTTCCCAAGCAAAAAACTATTTGAAGACAACTCAACAAATGGACGGCGGATGGGGCTATGGATCGTCTGATATTATGACTACAAGCTGGGTGCTTATGGGTATCAACTCGATGCAAGAAACTCAGCAAGATTGGTTTGTGACGTCTACAGGTAAAAACCCATGGCATCCATTAGTAAATAATGTAAAAACAGATGGATTTTATGAATCTGCCTGGACGCCTGGTACGGTAGATTGGTTTGCCATGAAACACGCGGTTCCGGCACTGCTTCAAAAATCTTGGCCAATCATTTTGACTCCAAAAATAACTGACTTTTCTAAAGACACGACATTTACGTATGGTGGCGGAGGAGGTATTTCTCCAACTCCAACTTCAGTGCCTACCACAACTATTGATATAGCTACAACAACCCTGCAAATTCTAGAAATAATCATACCCACCTCTACTCCAACATCAACAGTGAAAATTATAGAAACTCCGACAAGTACACCAACCACGACAATTGAAATACTGACAGAGCACACTGAAAAAATATCCAAAGAAATTGTGGTCCCCAACATAGAGCCTAAAATCAAACCCGCATCAGTTCTTGGAACACGTGTTGTGGAACCAAAGAAGGATGAGCTAGCGCAAATTGACAAGGAAAAAAATACCAATACACCAGTAATTGATGAAAATATTTTGGATGAAAAAATCCAGGCTGAAAATACCAGCCAAAGCCCTTTTTCAAACAAAAAAATGATACTTGGAGCTGGCATACCGCTCGGTGGGCTCTTGGTATATCTTGGTTTGAAATTCTCAAAGATAATGGTATAATGAAGTTGTAAAGTTCAAAGTTATAACGTTATAAAGTTTTGGAAAACCAATGCCAACTCCAAAATTATTAACTTATAGCTCTATAACTTTACAACTTGGAACATTATAACTTTCAACTAAAACTATGCTTAAACATAAAATTTCATCTCTAAGTTTAATCATTATAGCGGTTAGTTTATTTATCACCGGTTGTGGCAATAGTCTTGTCAAAGGTGACAAAGAATACACCTACACACTCAATGTAAAAAAATCACCAACAAATGTCACTGCCATGGAATTAACCTCAACCGCAAAGGAGATGTCGCTTGGGTCAGCCATAACTGAATTAAAAAACTCAGGACAGCAGATCGCCTTGGCTGATGAAACAACCGAATACATGCGCGTGACAGAGATGCTCGGGGTCATCAATACCCAAGGCAAGCAATGGCATGCATATGTGAATAATACTAAAATTGAAGATACTAATTTGGGAGTTGCTATTAAACCAGACGATAATATTGAATGGAAATATGAGTAAATCATCACGTATCACATATCACGTAACACATAACAAACATACATTATTTATTTTGATGTTAATTGTTGTTGGAATAAGTGCACGACTTTTGCCACATCCAGCGAATTTTAGCCCCGTGGCAGCTTTAGCGATATTTGGGTCATTGTACTTGCCACGAAAATGGGCGCTTGTACTGCCTTTGTCTACCATGTTTTTGAGTGATAGTATTATTGGATTTTACTCATGGCAAATCATGGCAAGTGTATACGCATCTTTTATTGCTACAGGCCTCCTCGCACTCTGGGCACGAAAACACAAGACATTTAGAACAGTCTTAGGTACAACGATTTTTGGATCAATTATATTTTTTCTCGCCACAAATGCGGCAGTATGGGCATTTGGAACTATGTACGTACAGAATTTCTCCGGACTTTTACAAAGCTATTACATGGCACTCCCCTTTTTCCGCAACAGTTTATTAGGCGATTTATTTTTTGTGGGTATGTTGGTTGGTTTGGCTGAATTTATTTTACAAAAATCTAAAACCTACTCACTAACTAAACTATATGAGCGATAAAATGTATACAGCTGATTCTCTTCCTGCTCACATTATTGATGATATGCAAAGAAGACAAAAAGAAAGATGGGACAGACACCGACAACAGCCATCTGTTGATGATGCCCCTCCACCTGGTTACGAACCTGAGGAGGAAAGAAGAGATGGAGGACAACCACGTGGACCAACAGAAATAGACATGACCTAAAAAATTATAATAAAACCACCCTATCAAGGTGGTTTTTACTATGAACTCAAATTATCCAAACTTCTCAAACTCAATCTCCTCGCCTGTATCAGTCTTAAACTTCGGCGCTGTATCCACTTCTTCAGTTGGTGCAAAAGTAGGTGCATCATATATAGCTTCCACAGGCAATCCCGCAGGGGGTTCGGCAGATTTGACTGCAGCTTTTTGGATCATAGGCGTCTTCACATGAGACATGGGGAAATGCCAAATAGTTGCAAGCTCTTCAATATTCAAGACATATGGATTTGCGCCAATTTTGATCTTGCGTTTTTTGTATGCTTTCATAAGTACACTCTTTCTTCTGTTTGCTTTCACCACATTGCGGAGCCCTGTATGCACTTTCTTTACAATTGAATTTGCGCTTGGAATATTGAACTGATTAATAGCACCAATAAGCGCATTTACACCGCGGGTCGGACTGAACACTTCCTTTCTTCCAATATATATACCACGAATTTTTGTTTTAAATCCAATTTTTGCCATTTTTTCTTCCATAAGTTCAACCACTTTTACCTGGCCGGGCGTCATATATCTCAGTTTGTTTGGATCTTTTTTTACCTCATGAGCTTCTTCTGCTTCAAAATTACCCCCACTCAGTATCTGAGCATTGACTTCACTCAGACCCTTTTTAAGCTCATTCATAAGTGGGTTATCCAAAATATGACCCATAATACCCTTTCCGTGTTTTTCTTCTTCTCCTATTAGTTCTTTCACTTGTTTAATTGCCTTTTCTTTCCAATGATTGTTTACCGGTTCAACAATAATTTGAAGCCACATCTGTTCTCCATGCCCAATGCGCGTGAAACTTTCTAGTAGCGTCCCCATTGGATCTTTCAAGACCGTATCCTTTGAAATATTATGCTCAAATTCACGGTATGAACGTATAGGAAATGCATCATTCTCTGCCAAAGCAAAATCCGCTGCCCAGATATCATAATCATCATTCGGAAATGAGTCTGGCACAGTAGAGACATAATCTTCTATTTCTACTATTTCGGCTTCTGGGTACTGTGCATAAATAGTTGTCTCAATAAGATCACGGAATGCTACCTCTGTCCACACAATAAATTGTATATACCCGCCAATGCTTACAATCTCAAAACTAAAACAACGCTGTTTGAATCCATCTCTAAATTTCTCACGCAAATCAGGATTATTGAGAGACCCTGCCAAATGCGCAAACATTTGTTCAACTGCTTTAGGCGTTTGCACATTGAGTTGGGGAATATCTATCGCAAGCACGACATATTTCCAATCATGCATAAATTTATTTTCCCGTAATTTCGCATACAGATTAATCCCTGCGTAAAACAACAGATAAACCAAAACAAGCCACCCGCCAATAGCAAATACTCGAATAACAATCTCAAACGCTGTTGACTGCTCAAGAAATGCGATAATAAGTGCCACGTCAATTGTGAATGCGCCAAACTGCATATATAGTAGTCAATTTGAAAGACAAAAATTTTTTATAATGTACGAAATACGAAAGCTACGAAATATACAAAACTTCATTAAATTATTTCGAATTTTCGAAGTTTTCGTATTTCGTATATGCTCTTTAGACATCGACCAATTTGAAAATAATCGGGTACAGCACAAGCACGCCCAAAAATGTCCACCACCAGCCAATAGTTCCTGAAACAAAACCTGCAAAATAAACAACAGCCAAAATAAGTACCGCAATGACGGTAACTAAATGGCGAATGACGGAATCGCTCATAAAATTAGTTCTTAGTTCTTAGTTCACAGCCAATAGGTCATATTTTCTATTGGCTAAGAACTATTGGCTATGAACTTAATTATAGCACAAAACAAAAAAGCCCCCAAGGGGGCATATGATGTATAAGAGGATTAATGGCGAGATGTGATTTTCTGCCATGTAACCAGAAATGGACTCGCCACAAATATAGAAGAATATGCGCCAAGGAAAATACCAATCCACAACGCGAGAGAAAAATATTTGATTGTCTCCCCACCCAAAAAGAATAGTGTCGCAAGTGGGAAAAGAGTGGTCAATGTCGTATTCAATGAGCGTGCCATAGTTTCGTTAACCGCGTAATTAACCGTTTCATCAAAATGTTCTGTACTTCTACGGATAAGATTTTCTCTAACACGATCAAATACAACAATAGTATCATTGACTGAATAACCAAGAATAGTAAGCAACGCAACCACAAACGCTACATCGACTTCTACACCCATAAATTTTCCCAGAAAGGCAAAAACACCGGCGGTAATAGTGACATCATGCATAAGAGCAACAACGGCAACCACGCCGTACTTCCACGAAGCAACCGGTTTTGATACTTTCCTAAATGCATAAGCTATAAACAATATGATTGCCACACAGACCACAATAATAGCGGTGACTGAACGTTGTTTTAGTTCTGCACTAACCGAAGGACCAATAGTTTCAAATCTTTGTTCAAGAACTTTTTGATCACCTTTTTCATAACTCGTACGCAATAGATCAAGTAAATTTTGGTGTTCATCCTCAGTCAAAAAACGAGTTTTGACAATCATGTTGGTGTCTCCCGATGTCTGTACTACTGCATTACCAAATGCAGACTCTACAGAACCACGAACTTCAGGAACTGCAGGACGCTCAGTAGTAAAAGAAACTTCCAAAACTGAACCTCCAGTAAAATCCATGCCTGGTTTTAGACCATACACTACAAGAGCAAACACAGCTGCTACAAATAACGCACCTGACACAATATAGCTGATTTTTCTTTGTCCAATAAAATTGATCATACAATGCTAGTTTGATTCTTTTTCTGGCTTACGACCACCTAAAAACATTCTATTTCCATGATATGAAAACCACGGTACGATAAAGCGCAACATAATGCGGGTAATGGTAATGGCCGTAAACATACTCATGAGTACACCAATAGACAACGTCACCGCAAAACCTTTGACAAAGCTGGTACCAAACCACATAAGCAAAATACAACTGATAAGCGTAGACAAGTTGCTGTCGCGAATAGATGTCCATGCACGTTTGAATCCCTCTTCAACAGATGCTTTGAGGCTCTTTTTACCTCGTAATTCTTCTTTCATGCGCTCAAAAATCAATACATTTGCATCTACTGCCATACCAATAGACATAATAAAGCCAGCAATACCTGCAAGAGTAAGCGTAACGCCTATTAGTTTAAACAATGCAAGAGTAAGCGTAATATATAAGGTAAGAGAAATAATAGATAAAAATCCAGGTAACCGATAATACACAAGCATAAACATCATGATGAGTACAACACCCAGGATTCCTGCTTTCAAGCTCTTGGTAAGTGATATGGTTCCAAGTGTTGCGCCAATTGATTGTTGTGAAATGATCTCAACAGGAATAGGCAATGCGCCTGCATTGAGTCGCTGTGAGAGCTGACGTGCGCTGTCCAAATTAAATCCTCCGCGGATGACAGCTCGCCCATCGCGAATTGGTTCGTCCACGCGTGGGTCACTCAACATAACGCCATCAAGAAATATAGCAACTTGTTTACCGACATTTCTTTCAGTGATTTCAGCAAATAATTTTTTACCTTCATCATCAAAAGTCAAAGCAACTTGGACCTCACCTGTCTGGGGATCACTCACAACTTCTGAACGTCCTAATTGTTTTCCCGAAAGACCGGTTGCTTTCCATTCGTCTTGCGGAGGTACAATATCATACTCTGTCTTTGTCCGGACAAGCACGCGCCATAATTCATATTCTTTGGTCGTGCGTTCATCTTGTTTGTAAATAACATGAAAACCAAATTCAGTTTCAACAGGTCCAACTATCTCTCCTTTTGCCGCACCAAATACTGGCTGTTCAAATTCAGGCACCATCATACCAGCAGAAAACCAATCTAAATCTCCACCTTTGTCTTTATTAGATGTATCACTTGAATTGTCTTTTGCTAACTGCGCAAAATTTGAAGCATTTGCTTGGTTAAATATTTCTTGGGCTTTTGCAAGAGCTTCTTCCTTATTATATTTTGGCTCATTACACCCAGTCGCGCCAAGGTAGCAAATAAGAATATGACTTGCTTTTACTTCTTTTTGTCCATCGCGCTCGCCACCTTTTTTCAAAATATTATATCCTTCTACAGAAGATACGAGTGTTTTGCTTACTTCGCCCGATTGAGCTGCCTGTGCCCATGCATACAATTCTGGATACACTGTCTGGGTACCTACAAAATTCATATACCCCCCATTGTTTTTGCTCGCTTCGTCTTCTGATAATTCTTTAGCAATATTTTCAACAGTCTCGCCTTTTTGTACGCGCGCTAAAAATGCTTTGGCGCGTGTTTCTGCATCTGCATTAAAATCTTTTAATTGTTTTTGTTCATCTGCAGTCAATTCGCGAGGAGGTTCTGTATTTGCTTCTTTAAACTCTAGAATCGGCGTTTCTCCAATCATAGCAATTGCCTGTTCAACATTAGCAACACCGGGGAGTTCAATCACCAGACGATATGACTCTCCCACTTTTGTTGTCTGTACTTGAGGTTCTGAAACTCCCATGCCATTTACACGTCGTTCAATAACATCGCGCACACCTTCTACTGCCTGAGCATGATCTTTTTCTTCAATCGAAGTTAGATCTGCTTCATATACCAATTGGGCGCCACCTTGTAAATCAAGACCAAGACGAAAATCGCGAACAGGCACGGTAGGCAATCCGAGATTAGTTTTTTCATTAAGCCAATTCATTCCGTTGTTGAACGATTGTGGAGAAACAAAAATAGCCGATGCAATGAGCAAGGCTATAATACCTGCGATTCCCCATCTGATTTTTGACCTTATAGAGGTCTTTGAAGTTCTGTCTGTCATAGTGTATATTCGGTCATCATTGTACCCCAAGCTCCATAAACGGTCAAGAGGAGTTAACCACAGAGAAACAATACACACGTAGCACATAACACGTAACAAAAAAGACGAGCCACGCTCGCCTTTTAACGTTTTACTTTTTACTTCTTGCCAAAAGCTGATACTCTCTCACACCTTTCAACCACCCACCTGTAAAATATTTCTCCGGCTTAAACTTTTTTACATCAACCCATTGGTATTCTACATGTTGTGTGCCTAATTTTATTTTTCCACTTTTATACAACGCCTTATACCCTACTGCGAATATCCTCATCTTTTGTTTTTTATTATCTAACAATGTTTCATTTCGCTCATGCCTCATGAAAACAACTGGCTCGCCTAAGGTATATTTTAGAGTTGCACCAAGTTCTTCTTTCATCTTTCGCGTAAGAACTTTTTCAAGGGGTACTTTGAAATCTATTTCTCGCAATCTTCCACCAGGCAAATCCCAATCACCAAAAATATCTTTTGTAATCAACAAATTTCCTTTGCCATCTTCAAGAAATACTTTTACTGCAACAAAATATAAATCTTTTTCTCTTGAGAATATTTTGTTATGCATAATTACTGTTTTATTGCAGATAGACAAACACTGCCCTTTTTCCCCGTAATACGTAGACTAGAAACTAATTCGCATTTAAACTTCAAAAAATTAGTAAGATACTCTTTTATTATCAAGGCTTCTTCTCTTTCAAGAGGTGCTAATCTCATCTCTCCATTTTGCCTAAGAACCCTTGCTATTTCTTTTAGAACCTTCTGGCGTGCCTTTAAATCATTCTCATAAAGAGGAAATGCATAATTACTTATTACTCTATCAAGAGAACAGTTTGCAAAAGGGAGTGAGCTCCAAAATTCAGATTGTTTTACTTCTAATTCTTCTTTTCCTTCGCTAATATATTTAGCGGGCCACACTGCTTTTATAGTACGCGTCTTATAAAATTCTATCGCCTGTTCTAATTTTGTTTTCCCCTCACGAGTGTTAATATCCAAATTAAATTCTCTGATTATAATTTTCCTTAACTTCTCGTCAAATTCATCACCATACTCATGAGCGCCAAGGTTAAAAATATGAGAAAAAGATGCACCTTTTTCTTCGGCCACATCAAGCATCAGCATGCCATATCCTGAACCGATATCTAGTACATTTTTATCTTTGAGCCATTCAACAAAATCTTCTTTATGTTCGAATCCCAAACATTGGTCATATGGTGACTTAAAATGACCTTCCTTTAGACCTCTATCTGTTGGCTTTACTACTCTTCTCTCAAGAGGAATTTCTGGATAAACTATTTCCATACATATTGCAAATCTTATGCCCCATGGCACTTCTTATACTTTTTACCCGACCCACACGGACACGGATCATTCCTCCCTACTTTATTTCCCTCTTCATCGTGTTTTTTGCTCCGTACAATACCCGCTTCGCCATCACTCGTCTTTTCTGCGCCTTTAAGGGTCATTTTATCGTCTGCCATAATGCTTGGCGCGAGTTGTAATCCAATACCAACTTTAAATATAGTATAAGCAATATCTTTTTGAATGCTGGCAAGCAATTGATTGAACAACCTGAAGCTTTCTTCTTTGTATTCAATCAGAGGATCGCGCTGTCCATATCCGCGCAAACCAATACCCGTACGTACATAATCAATAGCGACCAAATAGTCAACCCATGCGTTATCCATGGTGCGCAAAAGTACACCTTTTTGTATTTCAACAGCCATCTGACGCTTTTGAGTTTCATCTGGTAAAGTATTTTGAATTGTCTCAATAAATTTTTGATACTCATGACGAGCTTTTGCTTCCAAAAATGCAATAATTTTTTCGCGCTGATCCATATCGCTTCTATTGTCCCCGCCTGGTTTGCCAAGCGCAACCAACTCATCATGGTCATCTTGGGTCAATGGGAATATCGTACGCATCGTTTCGTACACTTCTTTTATATTCCACTCTTGCCTATCTTCGGTATTTGTATGGAAAGAGACAACGAGTTCGATCTCGCCTTCAATCATGTCCAAAATCATCTCATGCAGTGAATTGTACTTCTCCTCTTTTTTCTGTTCTTGATTATTATCAACTTCTGAATCAAGTAATAAACCTTCAATAACATCTTGTGATTCCGGATTCCGGATTCCGGATTCTAAAGGCCCATTTATTTCCTTCGCCGCCAACTCCAACACTTGTCTTCGTTTCTTATACACAACCGCGCGCTGTCTATTTAACACGTCATCATATTCAAGCAAGTGTTTGCGTACATCAAAATGATATGACTCAACTTTTTTCTGCGCGCTTTCAAGCATGCGCGTAATCATTTTTTGCTCAATCGGCATGTCTTCTGGAACATTTAATCTCGTCATAACAGATTTCAACCTATCGCCTCCAAATATACGCATGAGTTCATCTTCTGCTGATACAAAAAATTGTGTTTCACCCGCGTCTCCCTGGCGGGCACTGCGTCCGCGCAACTGATTGTCAATACGTCTCGATTCATGGCGTTCGGTACCCAAAACAAACAAACCACCTGCTTCAAGCACTTTTTTGGTATCTTCTAGGTCTGCAGGAACACCACCAAGCTTGATATCCACACCACGACCAGCCATGTTGGTTGCAAGTGTTACTGAACCAGGTCGTCCAGCTTGAGCAATAATTTCGCCTTCACGCTCATGGTTTTTTGCATTCAAAATTTCATGTTGTATACCGCTTGCCAATAAATATTGACTCAGTGTCTCATTTTTTTCAACTGAAATAGTACCAACAAGAATAGGCTGATTTTTTTCTTTGCATTCTTTTACTTTTTCTACGATTGCTTTGAATTTTCCTTTCTCATTTTTGTAAATACGATCTGAATGATCGGTCCGGTTGTGCACTCTATTTGTCGGAATAACCAATACTTCAAGACCATAAATTTTGAAAAATTCTTCTTGTTCTGTTTCAGCGGTGCCTGTCATGCCGCTCAATTTCTTGTACATGCGAAATAAATTCTGGAATGTAATAGTTGCAAGCGTCCGACTCTCTCGCTGAATTTCTACATTTTCTTTTGCTTCTATTGCCTGATGCAATCCTTCGGAATAACGACGCCCCGGCATCTTATGCCCGGTAAATTCATCCACAATAATAACCTCACCATTGTCTACCAAATAATCTTTATCGCGTTTAAATAAGACTTCTGCTTTGAGTGCTTGTTCAACATGATGGATAAGCTGTATGCCTCCTTCGACATACAAATTTTCCATATTCAGCCATTTTTCAAATCTTGCAATACCCGCGTCAGTCAATGTCACACTGCGCATTTTTTCGTCCACATTATAATCTTCATTTTCAACAAGCTGTCTTACCCATTTTGCAAATTGGTAATATTGTTCAGTTGCTTTTTCTGCGGGCGCGGAAATAATAAGCGGCGTACGCGCCTCATCAATTAAAATGGAATCAATTTCGTCGACAATGGCATAATGCATTTCCGAACCGGGACGCATGACCATTTCTTTTATACCCTGCACCATGTTGTCGCGCAAATAATCAAAACCAAATTCATTATTGGTTCCATACGTGATATCGCAACGATACGCTTCTTGTCTGCTCGCAGGACGCAAAAATTCGTTTTCTATCTTAAATGCCTCAATTTCATTTTCTTCTCCCAATTTCTTTTCTTCGTTCTTAACGCTTGAGTCATATACAAACGTCACTCTCTGATTTTGTATAATGCCAACCGACATTCCCAAAAAGTCATAAATCTTTCCCATCCATACAGCATCGCGTTTTGCCAAATAATCATTTACCGTAACCACATGCACACCTTTTCCTTCAAGTGCGTTTAGATAGACAGGCAATGTCGCAACCAATGTCTTACCTTCACCCGTTCTCATTTCAGCAATTTTTGCTTTGTGCAAGGCCATGCCGCCGATCATTTGTACATCAAAATGGCGCATGCCAGTAGCGCGCCTCGAAGCCTCACGAACAACCGCAAATGCCTCGGGCAATACATCATCCAACATCTCGCCTTTTGCAAGACGCTCTTTGAATTCAACAGTCTTATGTTTCAGTTGTTCATCATTTAATTTTTCTAATTCAGGCTCAAACGCATTTATGAGCTCAACAATAGGATAAAATTGCTTTACCAAGCGCTCATTTCCATCGCCAAATAATTTTTTTAAAAAAGACATACTATTAGTAGTAAGCGGAATAAGCTTATAACAGACTAAGCCTGCCATGTAATTATAAACGGGTCGTAGTATACCATCGCAATATGAAAAAGTCCAGGATTGACAAAGAGGCAAAAAACAAGTAATTTTATGCCAGACTTCAAGCCGGCGTTTACCTACGCCAGGAGGGGGTGAGATGAAGTGCCCAAAATGTGGGGCTGAACTGGTAGGGTCCAAGGAAGTCTGTCTGGCCTGCGGGGAGGAATCCCCCGGCCGCCGTCTCAGACTCAAGACCAGGGGCTCGAGGTGTGGTGCCTGGAACATCGACCGCAGCCACTGCGGTGGGTGCGGCCAGAACCTCGAATCCCTGCGCCCCGCCTTCAACAGCAAGGTCGTGATCTGTACTGCCACGATCTAACCGGCGCCATAAGACACGTTCGCACGGAGCTTGAACGTTCTAGTGGACGATGCGGCGCCGGTGTCCTTCCTAAAACAAAACTCCCCCAATATCATTTGGGGGAGTTTTATTTTATAGGGGTGTGACGGCATCATCCACACCTTTCAGACGTTCGGCACCCTTGTGAGGTGCCTTGATCGACCGGGGCGTCGCTTTCATCCCCGAACTTTCCGTTGACGCATGGAGTAGATGTGGGTCTCCCCTATTCCACTCCCCGGAAACGTCGACCTACCTCTTCGAGGGGTGTCTGATGCCGCCACGCTGGCAGTTTGCTCCGGGTTTTAACCAGACTCGGACTGCCAGAGTGGATCTATTGTAAACTAAAATTTGTTTTTGTCAAAAAAATCCCGATTGAGTCGGGATTTTTTTATTTAAAAATTTTTATTGTCTGCGTCTTTTTCTACTTTGAGGTTCATCGCCTTCTAGCATCTGATCAACTACACTTCGTGCAACCTCTGCTTCCTTATGTGCGTTTCTTTCATTATCCCTCATAATCTCCAGGATGTCCTCATCTGACAAATGAGCAGTTCCTTCTTTATATTTTCTGAGATCTTCTTCTACGCCAGCGCACGCATCTAAAAAATCTTTATATGCAAACACATGAGGCTGGCTCATTCTCTGTTCAGCAAGCTGATATATCAATGTTTTTCTTTCCCAGGGTTCATGTTGTTTCATAAATTTTTACATTTGATACTCCTTATTTCCTCTCAATTCTTTCTTATCCTTACTTCTCATCTTTTCTTTCATTTTTTCCAATTCAACTTTGAGATGATCTTTTACTTTGTCAATTGCTTTGTATAATGTCTCTGATTCTTTTACCACACGAATCATTTTTCCTGGAACATTTACATTTACTTCTGCATAATAAATTTTTCCTTTGTTATGATGGTGTGAAAGCATTCCCACATCAATATCAGCATTCGTTATATTGTCAAAAAACTTTGTTAAACTAGATATTTTTTCCTCAGCATAATCTTTTATAGCATCTGTGAGGTCGATGCCAGTACCACGGACAGTTATAAGCATACGATCAATGTTAAGGCTTAAATTTTTAATGTAAATTTAGACTACTTGTACTTCTTCCTCCAGTTCTAATCCATATGTAGTATATACTTTTTGCTTGATTTCCTCAATTAATGTCAAGACATCCTGTGCAGTAGCACCACCTGCGTTCACAATAAAATTTGCGTGTTCAGGACTTACCTGTGCCCCACCTAATTTTTTTCCTCTTAAACCTACTTTTTCAATCAGGTATCCCACGGGAATTTTGTGATAATTATGTAAAATGGTAAGAACTCGATCGCTATCTATGTGTGGTTCGAAGCGTGGAATATCGTCTACTAATACTTCACAATTTTTAAACACGCAACCAGCCGACGGAAATCCTTTTGGTTGAGTCTTCGCACGATATTTTATTTGCTCCAAAATATATTCCTTTGCTTTTTGCTGTTCTTCCCCCGTCTCTATTCGTCTTAATTTCAAAAATACTTTTAAAATAAGATACACGTCATGTTTAAACACAGACTCCTTATTCGCAAAATTACAATCGTCATTTGACAACACTTTGTGCTCTCCATTGTGAATCACTTCAACCTTGTCAACAATATCTGCCATATATTTTCCAGAATATGCGGCATTGCCATACACAGCTCCGCCGATTGAGCCGGGCAATCCAATCCCCCATTCGAGCCCCGCAAGCTTGTGATCGAGAGCTTCTCGAGAAAGCGTTGCTATTTGGGCTCCTGCCTCTGCCTCGATTCCATCGGGCAAAAATGTATGTTGCTTTATATCTATTTTTATCACAACTCCATCATATCCTTCATCACGAACCAATAAATTGCTCCCACCTCCCAAGATAAAATACTTCTGTCCCTCTCCATTGAGCCAGGAAATCAATTCTACAAGTTTTTTAATATCATCAACTATGACAAAATACTTGGCAGGCCCGCCAATCTTGAATGTTGTATGTTTGGACATTGGTTCGTCCAATTTTACTTTGCCGTATGTTTTTAATTGTGTATATAAAACATCCATAAAAACAAATTCAAATTTCAAAAATCAAAACTCAAAATTAAAACTTTAAACTATAAATTACATAGTTTTGAGTTAAAGATTTTGACCTTTGACTTTTGAACTTTGAGCTACAAAGTTGTAAAATTAGAATTTTTCTCCTATAATTACCCCACTATGATTAATCTCAGCAAACAGCCTATTATCTATGTCACGCGCGATATCGAACGCGCCCTGGGTCTTTCTTTGGATACTCCAGGTTACTACATTATCTCAAATGCAACCGATTTTGCAAAGTGTGTACAAAAAAAACACTCGAACAATGTCTTTTTGATTGATGAGAAAGAACAGTTGGATACGTGGGAGCTTCTCCAACACCCAAAAATACAAGAGATTCTTCAAAATGTCCCCTCTCCTAATCTGGGAGAGGGACAGCCTGCCCGTCAGGCCTTGCCAGGCATGGTAGGCGGGGGTGAGGTTAAGATCGTTGTCTTCAAACCCACTCCACAAATCGAATCTCTGTGCAACCAAAATGGATGGAATCTCCTCAATCCTTTTTCTACTCTTGCAAACAAAGCAGAAGAAAAAATAAGCCAAATTGAATGGCTTGGAGATTTAAAAAAATATTTGCCTGATTACCAGGTCAAACTTTGCAAAGATATTGAATGGAATGGCAAACGTTTTGTCTTGCAGTTTAACAGATCTCACACAGGAAGTGGAACAACTCTTGTTGACGACGAACATATTTTGAATGAAATAAAACAGAAATTTCCTAATCGAGAAGCTCGCATTGCGCCATATATCGAAGGCCCGTTATTTACCAATAACAATGTGGTTACAGCAGCAAAAACTTTGCTTGGAAATATTAGTTATCAAATTACCGGGCTTGAACCATTTACTGACCGTCCGTTTGCAACTATTGGAAATGATTGGGGCGTGGTAAAGAAATTATTATCGCCAAAACAAACTGATCAGTATAAACAGATTGCGACAGATGTTGGCAAAAAATTTCAAGAGCAGGGTTGGAAAGGATTATTTGGTATTGATGTTGTGCTGGATGAAAAAACAAGTACATTATATTTACTAGAAATAAATGCGAGGCAACCCGCATCAACTACTTACGAAAGCCAGTTGCAACGATCAGAGATCAAGGATCAAGGATCAAGGATCACTACTTTTGAGGCTCATCTTGCTACTTTACTTGATATTGACTTGAGCAATAGTGAGTTGATAACGATTGACGATGGCGCACAGATAATTTCACGTATCACTAATCACGTAACACATATCAATCTAGATACCATTATTAACTTAGAGAAAGAAGGATTTAATACTATCGTATATAATAATACACAACTAGGCAGTGACCTGCTCAGGGTACAGAGCAAAAAATCCCTCATGAAAAATCATGCTGAACTTAATGAGGTTGGGCAGGTAATTTTAAACTTTTTATAGACACACAGATCTAAGCAGTTAAACGAATTCGTTATGATCCGCTTGATTCGTTTAATTCGTGTTCCTATTAACCTATGGAAACAAAAAAACTTTCACAATCCACACTAGAACTTATATACGATTTCACCCACCTCACCTTCGGCAACAACACGGTCACAACGCCGTATTTTAATAATCGCCATATGCAAGTCCGTGGAGCTCTCCGCGTAAATGTCGGCAAAGGAAATCCACAAGAAATAAAAGAAGAACTCAAAATTTTGTCTTTGCGTGAAAAAATTGATTTGCGTGAATTTACTCCTGAACAAATTACCAAATTTATGGTCGATAACCATATTGGCGTTGATTGCTCAGGACTCGCCTATTACATTCTCGATGCTGAATTAAAAGCGCACGGCAAAGGATCTTTGAAAAAAAATCTCAAATTTCCTTTTACAAAAAATCCTTTGCGAAAATTACTTACCAAGCTTCGACCCGTAGAAAATTGTGGAGTATCAACGCTCGCGCATGATACAAATGGCGTTTCAGTTGATATAGAAGACGTACAGCCAGGCGATATGATAGTCTTGCTAAATGGAGGTCCTCGGAAAGATTATAACCATGTGATGACAGTACAACGAACAGGGAACAACGAACAGGGAACAGCTAGTGTTGATTATATACACTCGTTTAAGTATCCAAGCGATGGACAATATAATCATGGTGTTCGTGAAGAAAGTATTGAAATAACCCATCCTAATTCATCACTTTTGGAACAACGATGGAATGAAGAAAAAATGAGAGAATATGCGAAGTCAGCGGAGAAAATTGAAATACGCAGACTAAAAGCAATGATGTAAAATACAAAACAGGTATAACTAATCAAATAGATTAAACAGATGTGTAATCTGTGGTAATTTGTCTGCCCCGTGCGAACGAAGTGAGTTTGCGGGGTTTTTTATTTTAGAACTCCAGGCGCTGTTGAGTGCAGTCAGCGCCATAGTTTTGTTTGCTCGTCTGCACGCGAGCGTACCTTCAGCCGAACAGTGACCCATTTTCGTGGCAGTAGGACTGCCACCCTTCCGGAGCCCGCTCCTCTTTAATCGCCTGAAGACGAAGCACGTCCGACAGTTCTCGGAAACGTGCCTCTGTCAGTTGCGCTGAGGACGAACACAGAAGGACCCCTGGGTCGACGACGGCCGGGGGATAACCGCGCCTGTTAACAAAGGCGCGCGGGTGGACGCTTGGAGGCCCACCCATTCCCGGTCTGAAACCGAAACCACCCATTTAGCCTCCTCTGCTTAGGGTGGAATGAACTGCCGATATTGTATATGAAATCACAAAAAAATCAACTCTCACAAAAGTTGAAAAAATAAAGGAAATATGCTAACCTAATACTGCTTATGAACATTTCTCCTGAATCTCTGGACCTTCTCAGACAAGCCATCACCTACGGGCTTGTTTCTTGTGTGGTGGCGTTTATCTGGGCGCCGATACTCATAAAAATATTGTATAAATATAAGCTAACTCGCAGATCTGATTACGACGCGACACTCAGTATGCAAGGAAGACAAGGCAAAACAGGGACGCCTATTATGGGAGGTTTACTTGTCGTGATTACTGTTGCGGCGATAACCATACTTTTTAACTGGGAACGAAAATTCACCTGGGTCCCCATCGGCGTCATGCTTCTCTCAGCTCTGCTTGGAGGGATAGATGATGTCATGCATGTATATGGACACGAACGCCGCAGTAGAAAATTGTTTCAAATTCTCAGATTAATCCGTGTACACAGAGAATGGAGCATGCGCATCTGGTATATAGTTACCTTACCATGGTCGCTATTCAAACGAACGTCTGTATGGTTGAGTAGGCATCCAGGACGAGGTGTCCACGTACATGAAAAGCTATTGCTCCAATTTATTGCCGGGGCAATCACCGCATGGTGGATTTATTTTAAGCTCGGCGAGCATTGGCGTGAAATCTATATTCCGTTTGACGGATATGTAAACATTGGCTGGTGGATTATTCCGCTTATAATATTTTTTGTCATGTTTACCGCAAACGCAGTAAATGTGGCTGATGGAATGGATGGACTTGCGGGAGGTTCTCTTATGTTGACTTTTTCCACCTTAACTATTTTGAGTTGGGTCAATGGCTATCCTGAGATTGCTTTTTTAAATGCTACCACAGTAGGAGCGCTTATTACCTACACGTATTTCAATGTAAAGCCAGCTCGTTTTCAGATGAGTGATGTCGGGTCTCTTGGGCTTGGCGCGCTACTTGCGATCAATACTATTGTGATAAATAAAATGCTTTTGTTACCTTTCTTGGGTTTTATTTTTTATGTAGAATTAATGAGTGTTATTATTCAAATTGCAGGAAGACATATACTGGGTAGACGTATTTTCAAGATGGCTCCCATTCATCATCATTTTGAACTCCGCGGATGGAGTGAAGAAAAAACAGTCATGCGATTTTGGATTATGCACGCGGCGGTAGTATTGTTGGGGTTGTGGATTGCGCTATACTAGCACGTAGCACATAGCACATAGCACGTAACACATAACATGATACGTGATACGTGATACGTGATACGTGAAATATGTCTTATTTAACCTGGTCTGAACAAACAATCTCTAACTTCTCTAACGAGAATATAAACCGCCTATACAACGACGGTTATGTTTTTACACGTATTGGCAAAGGTGTCATGCACCAGACGCGCAGTTTGAGAATCAATCTAGAAAAATTTTCTATTTATACCAAAAACACCCGCGTACTCAATTCTACAAAAGATGTTTTGCTCGAATCTCATCCTATTCCCTATTCGGATTATCACTGGAGTATTCATAAGCTAGGAAAGGATTTCTATACCAATAAATTTAATGATGTTGAATTCAGCGCACAAAAAATTAAAGAACTGATAACGGATAAAGAAAAAAGTAACTACAATGCGCTCTTTGTGTACAAAAAAAATGATGAAGCAGTTGGTTACACGATTTGTAAAGAAACCGATGAACTCATTCACTATGCATACCCATTTTATCGCCTTGACATAGATATCCGCAATCTCGGCATGGGCATGATGCTCAAAGCAATTATCTATGCAAAAGAACAAGGTAAAAAATACGTCTACTTAGGCTCTGCACAACGGCCAACGGATACATACAAATTGCAAATACGCGGATTAGAATGGTTTGATGGAAAAGAATGGAAAGTTGAGACAGATGAATTGAAACATGTACTGCAATCAACACATGGAGATGAAAGTATAACCGCATAATCACCTATGAAACTTCTTGTGGTCTACAATCCGGTATCCGGCAAAAGAAAATTGCGTGATACCAAAAAAATTATAGAAAAAAAACTTTCAGCAATGAACTATTTTTTTGATTGGTTTGAAACACAAAAAACAGATATGCAGCCTTTTGAACAATATAATTTTAATGCGTATGATAGAATTTTAGCTGTGGGAGGAGACGGTACAGTTCATCAAGTAGTTGACTATCTACTCAAACATAATATAAAAAAACCTCTTGCCATTATTCCTCAAGGTACAGGCAATTTACTTGCACAAACACTTGATATTCCCCTATTCCCTATTGAAAAATCTGTTGAATTCGCATTGAATAAGGATGCAAAGCCCGTTGATGTCATGTACATCAACGACACACATTATGCGCTCACTGCGGTCGGAGTTGGGTATGACTCCCTATTCATGAAACTTACCACCCGCACACTTAAGAGAAAGCTTGGATTTTTTGCGTACATATTTGTCTTTCTAAAGACTTTTTTTGTATATCACAATAATATATTTAGTTTAGTGATTGATGGAGAACGACAACAGTGTACTGCTAAATCTATTATGGTGTTCAATGCGCTTACACCCTTAGCAAAAATGAGTGATAAGAATATTTCTCCATGTGATGGCATGCTAAGTATTGCCGTGCTTAACCCGCATTCACTATGGGATTTATTGCACATTGGTTTTCATTATATCTTTAAACGAACCATTGATAAGGCTCCTAAAATCAAAGTATTCAATGGTATAGATATTTCCATAAACCCAAAACGAGAAAGCAATTTGCAGATTGATGGCGAAGTAATACAAGGAAAATATATGCGAATTAAAATGTTACCAAAAGCTTTGGATATTGTGTATACAAAAAAATTTTCTAAATAATTTTGTTATGTGCTACGTGTTATATGCTACATGATCAAAAACACATCCACTTCATCGGTATTTGCGGCGTTGGCATGAGCGCGCTTGCTTTGGCATTGAAAGAAAAGGGATACGCCGTTACGGGAAGTGACAAAGGATTTTACCCTCCTGTTTCCACACATCTAAAAGATGCGGGGGTTAGCTATTACGCTGGATGGCATCCAGAAAAAATGCGGCTTCGCTCTTTGAGCTCCGCCACACAAGTTGAACTGAAGGACCCAGATTTAGTTGTCGTAGGAAACGTGGCAAGCTCCACAAATCCGGAGTGGATATATGTACAAGAACATACATTGAACTATGTTTCATACCCCGAACTCATAAAACATTTTTTTCTGAAAAAAAATTCTATTGTGTGTGCGGGAACATATGGCAAATCAACGAGTACGGCAATACTTGCATGGATATTGAAAGAAAATGGATTTGATCCAAATTATATGTTTGGAGGAATTCCAATAAACGATATACCAGCCGCAAAGCTTGCTGATAGTCAGTGGAGTGTACTTGAAGGCGATGAATATAAGACTTCCCGCTGGGATAATGGAGCAAAATTTTTACATTATAACCCTACCCATCTGCTCCTCACGTCAGTAGTCTGGGATCATGCAGATGTATACCCAACCGAAAAAAGTTATGTTGAAGCTTTTGAAACATTGGTAAAAAATCTTCCTAAAAAGGGATTACTCGTGTTATCTGCAAAGGTGGTACACGACCATGGACAATTTATAAAATTACCAAGATGTCCCATCGTCACCTATGGAAAGACGGAAGACAATGATTATCAATACACAGATGTAAAACAGACAATGCAAGGCATAGAATTTAAAATCAAATATAAATCTTTGGTCTTTAATCTGGAATCTTCATGTCTTGGTGACTACATGGCAGATAATATAACTGGCTGTTTTGCCATAGCACAGCACATTGGTATCGCTCCATACAACATTATACAATCTATCGCAACATTTAAAGGTGTCAAACGCCGATTGGAAAAGCGATATGAAAATAGTGTTACCGTCTTTGATGATATAGCTCACTCTCCAAAAAAAGCAGAGGCAGTTCTACGGAGCCTGCGAAGCGTGTATAGCAAAAAAATTATCGCGATTTTTGAACCAAACACCGGCAATCGCCAACACGAGTCAATTCCTGGATATGACAATAGATTTACATCTGCTGATGAGGTCATTATTCCCCGTCTCACATCACTCAAACAAGACCCAAACAAGCCAGCTCATATTGATGGCGAACAACTTGCTAAAGTCATTCAAAAAACACATGTTAATGTAAAATACATTGAAGACGATGAGAAGTTCCTTACATATGCAACTAAACATACACATGAGGGAGATGTGATTGTATTTTTAGGAAGTCACGGATTTAGAGGGATGATTGAAGGACTTATAAAAAAATTAAGCAAAAATCCGTAAATCAGTATTATCCGTAATCCGTAAGTATGAAAATTCCAAAAATCGCAAAAAAAGTATTCTCCGGAGAAATCTTTGATGTATATCAATGGCCTCAAAAAATGTATGACGGTTCAATGGCTACGTTTGAGATGATCAAACGGCCCGATACCGTAGAAATAATTGCCACAAAGGGCAATAAGGTTGTGGTGTGCAAACAAAAACAACCGCAGCACACATCCTACTACCCCAGTTTGTTTAGTGGACGCATGGATAAAAAAAGAAAAACTCCGCTTCAAGCTGCAAAACGAGAATTATTGGAAGAAAGCGGATTAACTTCCAATGATTGGAAATTATTTAACGTATACATGCCCGTAAGTAAAATGGAATGGTCAATTTACGTATATATTGCACGAAATTGTACATATTCAAAAAAACAAAATTTGGATGGCGGAGAAAAGATAAAAATTCAAGAGATATCATTTGAAAATTTTTTCAATTTGATGATACAAGACAAATTTTTAGTCAAACAACTCGCCGTAGACATCATGCGCATGAAACTCGAAGGCAAACGTAGCCAGTTAAAAAAACTATTGTTTAAAAAATAAAGCACGGGTTTCTGTCCGTACTTTATAACTTTCAACTTTGTAACTCTTATTTCCCTTCGTCTACCACTTCAGTTTCAACCTTGTCCCCATCGATCGCTTTGATAAGTAATGTAATACCGCACACATCACATTCTATTACCTGGTTAACTTCAAGATTTGGATACTGAGATAAATTTACTTCATTTTTACATTCTGGACAAACTAATTTCATAATGATATTCTTAAAATTAACGTCTCTACTCTACACTATATTACATAATTTTTCAATAGCCTTCACATACCACATAGCACGTAACACATAACAAAGATGTTACATGATATGTGCTACGTGATACGTGCAACATATGAAAACCCCTCAACAAACTTTCCCCGAACTCAACCGTGCACTTGGCATAGAAGTCTACCTAAAACGTGAAGACATGCACAAATACGGTTCGCACAAGGGCAGATCCATCCCTTACATGGTAAAAAAATATGCAAAAGAAGATGGAATAAAAAAATTTGTTATTTCTTCATCGGGTAATGCAGCACTCGCCGCCATTCATACCGTACAAGCCCATAACCGCAATAACGAAGAAAAACTTGAATTGACGGTGTATATCGGAAATAATATTGATGCACAAAAATTAAAAATGATGACTGCTGTCATCGAAGACCCAAAAGTGCAGATGCTCCAAGTTGAACGGCCCAAACAGACAGCACTTCAAACAGAAAAAGAAGGAGAAATAAAAATACTGCGCCAATCTAGTGATGATACCGCGCTTGTCGGATATGCAGAACTGGCAGATGAGTTAAACAAAATTCCCAATCTCAATGCTATTTTTATCCCCACTTCCTCAGGCACAACCGTACAGGCACTCGGTATGGCATTTGAAACCATAAAACCATCAACCTGGGGCGGAAAACAATTTCCTCAACTTCACATTGTCCAAACTACAGCCTGCCACCCCATGTCTGAACTCTTTGATACAGACACACGCACTACCAAGACTTCCATTGCAGGAGCTATTGTAGACAATGTAGCCTTTCGCAAAGAAAAAGTAAAAGAAATAATAGACAAGACCAAAGGTTTTGGCTGGATAGTCACTGACGACGAGATAAAAGAAGCACAAAAACTAATAAAAGATACCTGCAATCTAGCTATTTCACCCAATTCAGCGCTCTCTATTGCAGGGCTTATTAGGGCACAAAAAAAAGGATATACATTTGACGGAGTTGTTGTGTGTTTGATAACCGGCCTCTAAGTATTGATTTAGACTGAAAATAAACTGAGGTAAACAGAAAAAACTCTCCCGATAAAGGGGAGAGTTTTAAAATATCAATCAGCCTAAATCCTTTTTAACCTGCCTGCGGGCAGGCAGGTCTGTTTAAATCAATACTATTTCAACTTCAACTCATTTGCAGCCTGGTTAAAAGCACTTACACTAAGTTTGCTCTGGCGTGAGAGCTCAAACAATTTATCGTGCATTTCAAATCCTTTTCCCTGTTCTTTGGCACATTCAAACGCTTCTGCCGCTTTTTGTGCATTAGCATGAAATGATAAGGGGAAATTGCGGTAGGTAAATTTGACTTTATCTTTATAATCATTCAGTATCTGTGCCATAGTAGGCTCAAATCTGTTGCAATATGGACATTCAAAATCAGAAAATTCTACGATAGTGACTTTTGCATTTTCATTCCCTCTCCAAATAGCATTTGGCAAATTCGGCATGGTAACTGGCGCGATATTGCCACTGTCATCTTTCAAAAATTCAAAGTCTGGTTTTTTGCCCGCAAGCACCGCATCGACAACCTGCTTTACTGAATCGTAGGGCAATGCACCACTAATAAGATATCCATTGATAAACGTCGCAGGGGTGCCATTTACACCGATTGAAGCTCCGAGCTGTTCGTCTTGTGAAACGGCGTTTGCATATTTTCCCGTATCAAGACACGCGCTAAACTGTGCTGGTCCTTTTACGACTGCTGTCCCGCTTCCATCTGTGGTGGTGTCAGTTGACGTATCATCACCGCCAGTCAATCCGCCAAACAAATTGGTTTCTTCACCTTCACGATTGAACATAATTCCAAGGAGAACGAAAAATCCAATCGTACATAATACGAGAACTCCTCCAACAAGACCGACAAAAAATGTCTGCTGTGGATTTAGAACCTCCCACATGGTTTTCTTTACCTGATTTTCTGCCATAGTATTATATTTAAATTAAATGACTTATTGAATAAAAATTATACCATATAGATAATATATTTTCAAAATGTTGATAAGTAGACAACTCTCATTTGACGAACTGAACAACACCATATATAATACAATATAAGTATACATTAATTATTAAACACATGCAACATATGACATTTGAATTACCCAAGCTCACATACTCATTTGACGCGCTTGAGCCATTTATTGATGCCCAAACAATGGAGGTCCACTACTCCAAACACCACCAAACGTATTTGGATAATTTCAAAAAAGTTCTAGATAAATATCCAAATCTTCAAGATCAAACTGCAGAAGACTTACTCAAAAATCTTAATTCTCTAAAAGTTGAAGAGACAGACAGAAAACAAATCCGAAATCATGGGGGTGGATTTGTAAATCACAATATATATTGGTCAATCATGGGACCAGAAAAAAAGATTGATCAAGAACTCTTGAAAGATATAGAAAAAACATTTGGTTCGCTTGATATTTTTAAAGAACAATTCAATAAAGCTGCTCTTGGTCTCTTTGGTAGTGGATGGGCGTGGCTTGTGCGCGATGAAGAAAATAATCTCGAAATTTGCGCTTTGCCAAACCAAGACTCGCCGCTTACCATGGGCCACACGCCTATCTTAGGACTAGACGTATGGGAACACGCCTATTATCTCAAGTATCAAAATAAGAGAGCGGATTATATTAATGCGTGGTGGAACGTGGTAAAAATAATTTGACATTCCGTCATTTGCAGGTTATTACGGATTAAAAAGAACCCTTATTGGGTTCTTTTTTGTGTACATTTATTTTTTAGTTATTCAGTATAACATCCACCCATCATATCACGTGGAAAATCAGCAAGTTCAAGAGGTTCGCATGGTATTACTCCATTACCATCATGTACAATAGTCCAGCTACCGGTTATAGAATTTCTCACTGCAAAAAAGATTCCTCCCCCGCCAACAGTAGTTTCCCCAGGATTAATAAAACCTACTTCTCCTCGTACAAATTTGTCATCTCGTGCGAGTCCAATTTCAATACGTATCTCCTCTACCGCACGAGTATATTTTTGTGCAAATGCCTGGCGCAATTCATTTTCCAATGTTGTGCGTTCATCTGGCGCTGATATGTTACTATCTTGGGTATTATTTTGTTCACTATTTGTATCCAACTGCTGTGTCGTGTTACTGCCATCATTGGCTGTATCGTATGGTACAGGATTGCACGCCGCACCAAGTAATACTGTCAAAAGGGCAATTCCCCCCACATAAAGATGTTTCATATTTTTTAGGTTATCCTATTACGTATATAAATAATCTTTAATAATCACTCAACTTATCCACGATATTGAATCCTTTAATCTTCTCGAGTGCTTTTGCTTCAATTTGTCGGATACGTTCACGCGTAACACCAAATTCTTTTCCTACTTCTTCAAGCGTATGGGTCACCCCGTCGACAAGACCAAAACGCATTTCAAGAATCTTTCGTTCGCGTGGAGTCAAATCTTTTACCGCTTCTCCAATATAATCTTTTAATAATTGAGCGCCCGCAGCCTGGGACGGACTCAGATTTTTTACATCCTCAATAAAGTCTGAAAGTGACGTATCATCATCGTCGTCATCACCAACTGACGTTTCAAGTGAGACAGTATCTTGAGAGATCTTGATAATATGCTTCACTTTTTCTACGTCATCACCCATTTCAGCTGCAATTTCTTCTGGCGTTGCGTCGCGGCCTAAATCCTGCAATAAACGGCGTTCAACTTGTTGCAATCGGTTGATAGTCTCAACCATATGCACGGGAATACGAATCGTACGCGAATGATCTGCAAGCGCACGCGTAATAGCTTGTCGTATCCACCATGTTGCGTATGTGGAAAATTTATATCCTTTGCGATAATCGAATTTTTTCACTGCTCGAAACAACCCTATATTTCCTTCCTGAATCAAATCAAGTAGTGACAACTGTTTGCCTACAAATTTTTTGGCAATCGAAACAACCAAACGCAAGTTTGCCTCGATCATCTTTCGTTCAGCTTCTTTGTCTCCTCGCTCTTTGCCTTTTGCCAATGCAATTTCTTCGTCCGCGCTCAAAAGAGGTACTTTACCAATTTCACGCAAATACATTTGAATCGAATCCTGTGAAATGCTTCCCAAATCAAAATATGAACCCTCGCCGACGTCTGGCTGTTCTCCTTGCAAACCAGAAATCGTTATATTCTTATGTTCTTTACGAGATTGACCCAAAAGACCTCCCTCGGGAACTTCTACAACTGACACGCTGTTTTTATCAAGTAAACTCAGCAAGTACTCATATAAATCCAGATAATGTTCTGCACGCGAAAATAAGGACAAAATTTCGCGTTCGGTGAGAAAACCCCTATTTCTCCCTTTCTGCACCAATGATTGAATTTGCCCGTGCGTTGGCGCAATGATTGGTTCATCGGGCGCATGATGTTCTTCACGTTTGTAACGCTCAACATAAAAATGCCTTTTTGGTTGAGGCTTTCCTTTGACATGTTTCTTGTGTGGGGCAGATGAAAAAGCTTTTTGACTACGCTGTGCCCGTTGCGTGCCTTGCTTTGGTCCGGTGTATTTATGTGCCGGTTTGGTAGCCTTGTGGGCTTTGGTACTCACCCGGGATCGGGTGGTTATGATTTTCCGCGCGACTTTCGCGCGTGCCTTGGTTGTAGGTTTTTTCCTTGGCATCTTAATGATAATTGAATTATTTTATAATAAAAATTTTCTATTTAAAATTTGCTTTCAATATATTGTTTATGTGTATAAGAAAGAGAGGGGCTCAACTTTTCTATTCCTTTTTAAGGCCGTTTCTTTGTGCATATTTTCGGGCTGCTTCAGCACTTGAGCCACCAGTATATTTAGATTTTGTTTTTATACTAGCGGAAACGGTAACCCCATCTGAGTCTGTCTCTATGGAAATTGAATTGCCGTCCTTGTCTGAATAGCTTTCGATTTTCCTCATATAATTTTGATTAATAAACTAGCTGTATTTGCAATAGAGGGATAAAATGGCTATCGGTTAACTATTCCATTTTTAATGAACTAAACTGTTTCATCAACTCATTTAACATCTCTGCGTTTCCTGATCTTTCTGCATCATTAATTTCATTTTGCAATCTTTTCCGTTCTTCTTTGAGCCATTCATCTTTAACCGACAAAACCAATCCTTCGTATTCTTTTTTTGCATCGTCCGTGCTTATATCAGAAAATTCCTTCTCGCCCTGCAGTTGAAGAATATCTATGATATTTTCTGCTCCATCTTGTGCATATTCCCTACGCAATGTCTCTAGATCAATAGAATTACTGTTAGTATACTCATTTTTTATACGTTCGTAAAGAGCTAGATACGACGATGTGGATAGATTTGAAACCGGAATCCAGACACTAGAGGCCGGAATTGCTGGATATTTGAGTATCAGAGCTATGAGACGTTCTATAAGTAAATCAAGTCTTGTCTTTTTAACTATAACATTACTATTTTGTACTTCTGATTTTCCCGCCGTAGCGGGATCCCGCTCGCTGCGGGACTGGCTTCTGGTTTCTTTTACTTCTCTTTTAAGCCGAGACATATCCTCTCTCAAAACCTCTACATCCACATGCAATTTGTTTCCCAATTCTTGCATCCAATGATCGCGTTCAACCGCAAATGGAATATTTTTTATTTCTGTTAGGAGTGCTGTGGCAATCTGTTGTTTATGTTTTGAGTCATTGATATTTTTGCCTGCAAATGCGCGCGTGAAATACCACTGCATAATTTCTTGCGCATTCTGTACCGCGTCAAACCACGTTTGTTTATTTTTCTTGATACATTCATCTGGATCTTTCCCTGCACCTGCAGGAATTTGAATCACTTTCACATTCATGCCAGATTGTACAGCCAAGTCAATACCTCGTTTTGCGGCAGCTTGACCCGCGGCGTCTGCATCAAATGCCATGTTTAGATTCATGGAATATCGTTTCAGTAAATGAATCTGTTTTTCTGTCAAAGCAGTACCGCTCGTCGCAACCACCTGACTCATACCTGCCTGATGGCATGCGATTACATCCATTTGTCCTTCCACCATAACAATCAGATCCTTTGCCTTAATTTCTTTTTTTGCTTTATTCAAACCAAACACAAGATTCGACTTATCAAATACGGGCGTCTGGGGCGTATTTACATATTTACCTCCCGAATGTTCTGTTTCCACAAGCACGCGCCCGGTAAAACCAATGACCGTATCATGAATATCCCAAATAGGAAACATGACGCGTCCGCGAAATCGATCATAAAATCCCCTGCCCGAATGCATATCTGCCCCATCGCGTTTAATGGTGAGACCTGAAGCAACGAGGTCATCGATACCAAATCCTTTTTTGAGTAAATACTGCGTCAGCAAATCCCACTGATCAGAAATAAAACCAATCTGCCATTCATCAATCGTTTCTTGGATTAATGCGCGTCTATTCAAATAATCGCGTGCACCTTGTGACACCGGCATTTTCAACAAAAAATTATAAAAAAAACGCGCAGCTTCAGTATTGATTTCCTTGATTCTATTTTTTTGGCTACTCTCTACTTCACTTTTGAATTGATTGGTGAGCTGGATACCTGCTTTGTCTGCTAAATATTTAAGCGCTTCTCGAAATTCCATTCCTTCCATTTCCTCGACAAAGGTAAAAATATCTCCGCCTTTATTGCATCCAAAACAATGCCAGCTTTGACGTTCCCGGTTTGCCATAAAAGAAGGGCTCTTTTCATGATGAAATGGACAAAGACCCTTATGGTTGATACCAGCAGGTTTGAGTTGGACGTATTCGGAGATTAAGTCTACTACGTCAATTTTATCTTTGATTGCTTGGACGTCATCGCTCATATTGTCACGTATCACATAACACGTATCACATGTCAAATTTGTGTCTCTACTCTACACTAAAATTTATACCTTGACAACTATAATTTAATAGACTTTCAAATAAGACAAAACCGCCCTTTCGGACGGTTGTTTCGTAACTTTATAACTTTACAACTTTCAACTTTATAACTATCACCCGATGACTGTCCCTTTAAAACGTTTGTTTGTCAAAACATTTTTCACTTCGTCCAAATCAGTCCCTTTTACCATCATCACTTTCAACTTGAGCTTCTGTGCTAACTTGCTTGCGACAGGATCAAAAGGAGCATTTTTCCCGGGATTCCACAGATTGCCTACAATCTCTTTTCTAAATCTCACCCAATCAATACTCTCTATTTTTTTGGCACTCACGTAACGTGATGGGTCCTTGTCATATACATAACTAATGTTTGACAAGTTGATAATACTTTTTGCGCCATAGGTCTTGGCGAGAAGCACCGCATCCTTGTCTGTAGAACAACCCGGCTTCCAGCCAGAGGCGATTAAGATTGATTTGTTTGTCTTCACTTTGCGTGTTGGATTTTTTACCATGACGTCATGCGCGTATCCTTTGAATAATAAACGCACAAACTGTGCATTGAACTCAGTAGAATAAATGCCAAGCCAATCAAGATCTTCATCGTTTAAATCAGTGACTTTAAAAGCTGCTTGCTGATATTGACGACATGTCGATCCCCCGCCAACTACGATAACAAATTTCTTACCATGCTTAATTTGATTCAAAATGAGCGAACGAAAATCCTTTAAAAATTTAATATTGAAACCACCAGGAGGAATGACCAGAGAACCACCCAAAGATATAATGGTATACATAGTATAAATTAAATTGAAAATTCAAATGTCAAAACTCAAAAGTTAGAAAGTTTTTAGTTGAAAATTTTGAGATTTGAATTTTAAATTTTGAGCTTTCTTATTATTTCTCATACTCAATTGCACTGAATTCATCGCCTTATTTGCTCTAAACAAACTCGGTGTGCGATAAGCCGTCTTCCCTTTTTGCGCTCGATTGGATGAATAATTTTTCATATCTAGTTTTTTACATTTTGTTTGGCCCATTTCAGATAATATAGCACAGAAAATAATAAAAACAATACAAAACTTACAATGCCAGTCACCCACAATACAGTCGAAATAGGAAATGATTTTTTTGATTCATTAAAGACCAATGGTTCAGTATCATTATTATCAGTAATTAAATCAGCATCTGAGTCGGGATTAGTGGGATTGGTACCATTAGCAATTTCAACACCATCCTCTATATTGTCATTGTCAGTATCTTTTTTCAAAGGATCAGTTTTATGTTGAGTTTCATCCGCATCCAAAACTCCGTCATTATCATCATCCAAATCGCTGTTATTTCCTATTCCGTCAAGATCTGTATCTACAGATTCAGCAGTATCCAAAGGAAACAAATCTACCACATCTTCTACACCATCATCATCTGAATCTTTTTTCAGTGGATTTGTACCTTTTTGTTTTTCCTCCCCATCGCTAAGTCCATCTGCATCACTGTCTTTTTGTTTAGGGTCTGTGCCTAACTCTTTTTCTTCATTGTCAGAAATACCATCGTCGTCAGAATCTGATTTTGCAGGATCAGTTCCCAAACTAATTTCATCTTTGTCCGAAATTCCATCGCCGTCTGTATCTGACTTAGTCGGGTCGCTTCCATATTTTTTCTCATCTCCATCGTTTATACCATCTTTGTCCGTATCAGCAACTTGCGGGTCTGAACCCATTTGTGTTTCTTCTGTATCAGACAAACCATCGTTATCATCGTCTGTATCAATATTGTCACCCGTGCCATCTTTGTCAGCGTCTACCCATTCTTGTTTGTTTGTTGGAAATAGATCAACATTATCAGCATGCCCATCGCCATCTGAATCAGAAGATGTAGGCGAAGTTCCCTTATCTACTTCTTGTTTATCAGATAATGTATCATTATCTGTATCTGTTTTCAAAGTGTCGCTTCCAATTTCCTGTTCTTTTGTATCAGTCAAACCATCATTATCATCATCCTCATCAACTTTATTTCCTACATCATCCTTGTCAGTATCAACATCAATATCTAAAACTGTTGATTGTTGCTGTCTTATAAAATTATCTGCGTCCACATCAATACTATTCCCTTGTGCATCTTTTGCAATCACATTTTTTAATTCTACATGAAATTGTTGCTGACCTGCAGGAAGTGTATATTCAATCCAAACTTGTTTCGCTTGTTCAAATGACAAGTTGGCAATGGACGTATGCGCTATCTCAACATCTCGATTATAGAAATACACATCAGCGGATAGAGACGACACGTCATTATTTACTACCACGCTGTATAATTTAACCTCATCGCCTTCAAATACCTTTATGTCAGACAACCATATTCCCTGACTTCCGACAAAACCGCTTGATGCAAAAATAGGAGCACTGTGAAAAAGCCCTAGCAAAAACAAAACCAGACCAAACATCTTCATACTTAAGATTTTTTAAGCAATGCCCCGGTAAACCAACCTGATATAGTCATAATGAGCGCTCCCCAAAATGCCGGCCAAAATCCTGCGACGTCAAATCCTTTTACTACAGTTGACGCAAGCCAAAACATGAGTGCGTTAATAACAAGCGTAAACAATCCAAGCGTTAAAATATTTACAGGTAGTGTCAAAAGAATAAGCAACGGCCTGATGATTGCATTTACCAATCCCAACACCAACGCAGCAATGAGCGCAGAATAAAAACCGCTAACTCCTACTCCGGGCAAATAATACGCAATGCCCAAAAGAACTACCGCATTGAATAACCATCGAAGAATGAGACGCATACAACGAAGTTAAAAGTTATAAAGTTCCAAGTTGTAAAATTCTACGAAAAACTTTATAACTTTTAACTTTATAACTAACGTTAAGTATACCGTAAGTTACAGCCTCGCGCAAATGAATACAGACATATAGGTCTCACATACCGTATTGAAAAAAATACGCCATCATGACACAATATGTGCATGATCACTCAGCGATGGTTCACCTATATTCTTGGTATCCTATATGCAGGAGTAATTTTGTTTGTGTTCCCAAATGCATATGCTGAACCGTTTGAATTTCCCAAATACATTTTGCTTATTTCAGGATCGCTGTTTCTTCTTTTCATGCTTGTGCCGACATTGCCGGGGTTGATAAAATCTACAAAAGAAATACAACTGCCTCTTTTTTTTCTTGCCATTTTTTTCGTTGGACAAATCATAGCTTTTATCTTTCATCCAAATTATTCGCTTGCACTTTTCGGTGCCATTCCACGATACCAAGGTTTGCTATCATATCTTTCATATATAATATTGTTTATCGCGGGAATGGCATACGCTCTAAGCAAATCACATACGGAGCAAAAAAAATTATTTAAAATAATAAGTATATCCGCAATAGTATCATGTGTAGTTGGTTACCTGTCATACACAAATGCTATCCCGATACTAAACCCGTTGTTGTTTGAAAATAGAGTCTTTTCTACCTTAGGAAACCCCAATATATACGCGGCTGTCATATGTGCAAGCATGTTTTTTATTTTTTTGTATCAACCTCGAGCACATTACAAATGGATAATATATATCTTCTTTGCACTGGCTCTGGTCAGCATAATTCTTTCTGAATCTCGCAGTAGTATTCTGTTTCTTATTCTCTTGGCATGCGCGTATTTACTGTATAAAATGAAAACAAAAACATATGCCGTGCTTGCCGCGTCACTCATGTTAATTATAATGATATTTAGTACTGCTCTGTACATACGCCGAAGCGACAGCATACATACTCGCGTAGATATTTGGAAAAGTTCTGTATCCCTTATAACCTCACGTATACTAGTGGGCTACGGGCATGACTATATCGCCCCGGCTATGCGCGAAGTCCTGCCACTGTCCATACAAAATAATAATGATCATTATGTCGACCAAATGCACAACGCATTACTCGATGTGCTGTTCATGCATGGAATAGTAGCCTTTGTTGGCTATGTTGGCCTTGGATATATCACTATTAGACGATCCATACACAAATTATCTTCCGCTATAAAAACACACGACCGACTTTTTATTTTTTGCTTTATATCACTTGTATCCTTAGTAGTGTATACATTATTCAATTCTCCCTCAATAACTATTAGTATGATGATATTTTTTACTGCTGGATTCTTATGTGTATACCCACGTACAACAATATCATAAAATCCAATGAAACAAACAAAATACAGTCTCCAAATATTATCCACTTGTTGTACTCTCCGCTATACTGTATACTAGTTAAAAATTACTCACTAATTCTTAGGGATATCTCATATGGATACAAAGACAAGGTTAACGACAAAACAAAAAGTAGGAGTCGGAGTCGGTATCGCAGTACTTGTGTCACTTGTTGGCATAGGGCTTGCATACGGTGGTGGTTTTATTATGGGATATACAAAAGATATATATGCGGTATGCCAAAATGGCGAAATATGGAAAAGCAAACCAAATGTATGCAGACCATCAGGTGAGTGGAAAAACGCAGCCCAACAATTTTGTAATCGTGCTCATCCAGGAGAAAGATTTGCAGGTTTTCGGACATACAAATACAACAAATGCTTTCCTTTTTCCGGATACGGGAAATAATCAAAATAACTCGTCGAATAATAAAACCCTGTGGCAAAACAGGGTTTTATATTATTTTACACTCCAGTGATCTTCTAATAGCCACAATTATTTATGACCATTATCGGCGCTGGAGTGTAATAAAGATCTCAGCGCCTGTGACGGCGGGATGACCTGGCCTGGCCACGGGGTTTTCCCCTCTTTTCGTGTCTACAACACCAGACCAGGAGGACAAACGCCACGAAGCAATAGAACAGCTCCATGGTCCACCTCCCTTCCAAAAATTATTATACACATATTACACTTTTTGACAATAACAAAACCCCTGCTCTCACAGAGGTTCTGAAATTACCGGCACACTCCGATACGTACACTCCTAAAAAATATTTCAAAGAATGTGATGCCGGAGTGTTGAGGGTCGCAGCATCGAGATCGGCGGGTGCGATCCTCGTTGGGTCATGTCGTCTGAGGCCGTCGTCGTCTCACGCGCTTCACGAGTTCGAGTACGCCGGCGGCGATGACGCACAGCACCCAGAGAACCGCAAGCGGATCGATGAGAATGGGACAGCAGTCCATGTCGCCTCCTCTCCGAGGATAAACTACAGTAAAATATGTTTATTGTCAATAAAATTTTTGCATACATTATTTACAATAAGCCAAAAATTTTCTATACTAACCACAATCACATCAGTAAATCCATATTCCCAGTAATCTGTAAGTATGATCTATCTCTATAACACTCTAACTCGCAAGAAAGAAGAGTTTAAACCTCTTAAAAACAAAACCGTCGGCCTTTATACCTGCGGCCCGACTGTTTATAATTATGCGCATATAGGAAATTTACGGACCTATGTTTTTGAAGATATTTTGAAACGTGTTCTGGCATACAACGGATATAAAGTAAACCACGTAATGAATATTACTGACGTAGGACATTTGACTTCTGATGCAGACGATGGGGAAGATAAAATGGAAAAAGGTGCAAAAAGAGAAGGAAAAAGTGCGTGGGAAATTGCAGAATTTTATACACAGGCATTTAAAGAAAATATAAAAGATTTACATATCCTTGAACCAAATACCTGGTGCAAAGCAACTGATCACATAAAAGAACAAATTGATCTTGTTCAGACATTAACTGAAAAAGGATTTACCTATGAAACATCAGATGGTATTTATTTTGACACAACGAAACTAAAAGATTACGGCAAACTGGCAAATCTCAAAAATCAAGAACTGAAAGCTGGCGCGCGTGTTGACCTGGGAGAAAAAAGAAATGCGCACGATTTTGCATTATGGAAGTGGAGCGAGCGTCACAGCGAGCGACACCCGGAGGGTTTTCAACCTAAAAAAGAAAAACGTCAGATGGAGTGGGACGCCTTTGGGAAAAAAGGATTCCCTGGCTGGCACATAGAGTGTTCTGCCATGTCAACTAAATATCTGGGACAACCCTTTGATATTCATTGTGGCGGTATTGACCACGTGCCCGTACACCACACCAATGAAATTGCACAAAGCGAAGCAGCTTATGATAAACCTCTTGCAAATATATGGATGCATGGTGAATTTTTATTGATTGACGAAGGAAAAATGGCGAAATCAGAAGGAAATTTTGTTACTCTAGACACACTCAGAGAAAAAGGTATATCTCCCCTGGCCTATCGATATTTTTTGTTACAAGCGCATTATAGAAAACAACTAAATTTTTCGTGGAAAGCGTTAGAGGCCGCGGCGGTTGCATTAAAACGGTTACAGCAGAAAACCGTTGAATTGCGTGAAAAAGAAAAAAATAAAAAGATACACGGAGATAAAGAAATAAAACAAAAATTTGTTGAAAAAATAAGTGATGAATTGGACACACCGAGTACTTTGGCATTAGTCTGGGATGGATTAAAAAATAATGAAATTAGCTATGAGATGTTATTAGATTTTGATACAGTTTTGGGATTAGGACTTGGTGAGATAAAAGAAGAATCAGTTGAAATCCCGTCTGAAGTCCAAAAACTTCTTGATGCTCGACAAAAAACTCGCCAAGAAAAAAATTGGAAAGAGAGCGACAGGTTGCGCGATGAAATTTTCAAATCTGGATTTAATGTGGAAGATACGAGTGAGGGACAAAAAATTACACTAAAATGATTTTATGTTGGAAAAAAAACCCTATCACCCACCCCACCTGAAAGAAAGCAAACAACTCACATTTCAAAATACTAAGCCCGGGGGGAGAGTTAGTGGGGCCAAAACAATTGAAGGAAAAAATATATATAGGAAACAAAAGCGTGTAGATTTTCAAAATGTGATCGACATTGAACGAGAGAAAACTATACTCAGAAGACTGCGCGGGGCAGGTCTTTTAGTTGAAGTCCCTTTTGAAGGTGGTGACAATCGGAGTATGTTTGTATTTGACGAGGGAAAGGAAATACTCAAAGTATTACACACATTTGATAGAGAAAAACGCAAATTAATTTATTACCAGTTAGGACAAGAATTAGCAAAAATTCATAACGTAGGGATCTTGCATGGTGACATGTCGCCACGAAATATTGTGTGTGATTCACACGGTAAAGTTTCGTTTATAGACTTTGAATTCGCCAAATATATAGATTCTCGAGAGCAACATACACACAAGACGGACCAAGAATATAATGAATGGTGTGCAGAGAAGATGGCTAAAGAAGTAAGACAATTGGCAGTAGTATTATCTTTTGAAATGAATGACGGTGATGTCATCCAGGCTCTTTTAGAGGCCTATCTTAACGAAATGCACCCCGTAAATGAAGAAATAAAACAACAATTATTGAAAAAAATTGATCTCATCAAACAACAAATTAAACCAAAACAAACGTGAACCATTTATATGACAAACACCTGTGGTACAAATTCCTGCAACATGAACCATGATGGAGATGGAACTGTCCCAAAAAAACTTGAGGAAAAATGGAAAGATTTTATTGAAAAAAGCTGTTCATCCGTAGATTGCGCACGGAGATACACAACCAAGTGTTGTGTTTGGGGAGCTTTTGAAGAAAAACTCAACTAATTATGGATGGAAGCAAAAGAGAAAATATCAAACCTGGAATGCACGTATCTATTGTGCTCAAAAAAGATCAACTAACTGAAAAGCTACTAGACGGTATTGTTCAGGATATCCTCACCAACTCCCCTACCCATCCACATGGAATCAAAGTTAGACTAAAGACAGGTGAGGTGGGAAGGGTAAAAATTATAAGATGAGTAAACTCTTCATCTACCAACTGATAATATCATTTTGGTAGTCTACCAAAAATCTCAGTCTCATTCTTATTCTTAATCTTAATTTTTAATATATGAAAAACAAGACTAAGGGTATTCTCTTTATCATCATACCCATACTAGGCCTTGTATTTATTTTATCTGCCCACGCAGTGACCCAATTTATCCTCCAAAAAACAGAACCCGAAAGACAATACGTCAGTAATGACACGGGACAATTAAATGGAGTTGGTAACTCTATACAATTGGATATAGCATCATCGGCTGTTCAATTGGGACAATACAGCACGACGGCTACCATAGCACGCATTGTAAATATGGTGCTCGGTTTACTAGGTATAATTGCTGTTGTAGGAATCCTCATCGGTATTCCCATAGGAATTTATCTGATAACCAGGAAAGAATTTCCTCTCACTCCTGAACGAATTTCCGAACTCCAAAAACAAGAAAAATATAAAATGCTTACCCCTGAACAAATACGGTATATCCACCAATGGTCGTGGGGTGCCTTTTTTGGACGATGGATATGGTCGCTCGGAAATAAGCTGTACATGTGGACCCTAGGATTTTTAGTCCCTTTCTTCAATCTCTACGTGTGGATCAAACTTTCTATAGATGGCAGAAAAATGGCATGGGAACAAAAGGAGTGGGATTCATTTGAACAATTTAAGAAAAGACAAACCATAATAGTCTGGATATTAATTAGTCTTATTATCGCAGGACTTTTTGTCAGTCTTGTCCTCCCTGAAACAATGTCTTCATAGTATCATATAGCACATTTCTATTTTTTTTGTTATACTATACGTGCCACACAAAAGTAATTTTGGCGAATTTAATGTATGGACAATAAAGAAGTAGACAATCTTCTTCCTGAACAAAATATACCCTCGGAAATTCCACAGCCCGTGTTTCAACCTGATACATTTGTTAATGCTCCGCAAAAACAGGAAACACAACAACCCCAAAGCGAACAAAATCCACAACCCGCTGAAAACCAAGAACAATTACCCCAAAGAGAAATGCCACAGAATGTCGAAATACAGCAAGAACAGACGATTGATGACAGAATAAGCTCTCTCAAACAAAAACTTCGCCTAAAAAAGAAAAAAATAACGCAAATCCCGCGCGTTCGTGATGAACTTACGGTGCGTGTTGAAGAAGTCATGCAAGAAGGGCTTGCCGATGCCTATCGAGAGCTCACTCCTATACAACAGCAGGAATTCAAAATAAAGGGAGAAGAAACAGCCTGGCAGATACGCCAACTTCTCAAAGAGACTCATATAAAAATAAAGGAAATTTTTAGGCTTCTTCTCGAGTGGCTAAAAATGCTTCCTGGCATCAATAGATTTTTCCTTGAACAAGAAGCAAAAATTAAAGCAGACAAAATTATTACGCTTAAAGAATTCCATCAGGATAAGTAATGGTACTATTGTTATATTCGCCACATATAGATGATATATGATAGATGGTACATGCCCGTCTGTCATCTATCATTTATCATCCTTATGCTCCCCTTTTTAACATTACAGCTGTTCACTCAATCAGGGACTTTAATCGGAACGACAACCTCCAATGATGCAATGATTCTCAATCTGACTATTACCGGTTCAGCTATTTTGTTTGTGGTGAGCATTATTTTTATCATTCGTGCATTACTCACCCGAAAGATCTTTAAAATTAAACATGCATTTGACCGCGTCGTGCTGCAAATTCTCGTACCAAAAGAAAAAAAATCTGAAGGTGCGGGAAATTCGAACCAAGAAGAGCGGCTTGAACAAGTCAAAGAAGAAATTGGAATTACTGAAACGCTTTTTGCGTCAATTGCAGGCTTGCGCGCCGAACGTGGTATACGCAGATGGTTTCGCGGACGCAATGATCACGCCGCATTTGAAATTGTGGTGCATAATGGCCTTATTAATTTTTATGTTGCCATTCCTCATCGTCTGAAAGCTTTTGTCGAACAACAAATCAACGCGCAATATCCATACGCCCATATTGAAGAAATTGTCGACTATAATATTTTTACGCCAAAAAGTTCAATTACCAGTGCCTACCTCGTGGATAAAGAAGTTCATGTATTTCCTTTTAAGACCTATAAAAAAATGGATTCTGACCCGCTGTCCGGTGTTCTTAATGTGTTGGCCCGCGTCCAAGAACATAATAGTTCTGCTGCCATACAATTTGTCGTGCGCTCCGCACACAGAAAATGGCGTAGGAAAGGCGTACGCATTGTACGCGAAGTGAAAAAAGGAGAAAGGTTTGAACGCGTGGCAAAACGTGGCTGGTTCCACCATATATTTCGCTATGCCTCAAAAGGACTTGGGGAACAATTTCGTGGAAAATCGAAAGATCCTTCGATGCAACAAAAAGAGCATTATCAGCTCTCGGCTATGGAAGAAGAAATGCTCAAAGGCATAGAAGAAAAACTGTCCAAAGGAGGACTTGATGTTACCCTGCGATTACTCAGCTCATCGGACAGCGCCGATATTGCACGCATGAATCTCGACAACATGATTAATGGGTTTAGCCAATATAACTTGTATCGCTATGGCAATTCGTTTTCTGCAATCATTCCTCGCAATCAGCGTGTAGTTATACAAGATTTTATTTATCGCTCATTTCATGAAAACAGACACATGGTCCTAAATACCGAAGAAATGGCGGGGTTATGGCATCTTCCTCTCCATTCAACTGAAGCACCAAATATTAAATGGCTCTTAGCGCGCAAAGCACCTCCGCCGTCAAATTTACCGCGTGAAGGGCTTCTACTCGGACATATTCCGTATCGTGGACAAGATTATGAAGTGCATATGAAGGATGCGGACAGACGACGCCACTTATATGTGATGGGAAAATCTGGCGGTGGAAAATCAGTATTTATCCAAGGCCTTGCCGTACAAGATATACAAGCAGGACATGGGGTTTGTGTAGTAGACCCGCATGGTGATTTTGCTGAATATGTGCTCCAGCACGTTCCCAAAGAACGCGCAGATGATGTTATTATTTTTGACCCATCTGACACGAGCCGTCCGGTCGGGCTCAATATGCTTGAAGCAAAAACTGAAGACCAAAAAGATTATGCCGTGCAAGAAATGATTGGGATTTTCTACAAATTGTTCCCGCCAGAGATGATCGGCCCGATGTTTGAGCATCAAATGCGCAATGTCATGCTTACCCTCATGGCAGATATTGAAAACCCCGGAACAATTATTGATATTCCACGCATGTTTACTGATGATGATTATGTAAAAATTTATTTGAAAAAATTAAAAGATCCTGTGGTGCGAGCGTTTTGGGAAAAAGAAATGGCAAAGACATCAGATTTTCATAAATCAGAAATGTTGGGTTATCTTATTTCCAAAGTAGGCCGATTTGTCGAAAATGACATGATGCGCAATATCATGGGACAACAGCATTCGGGATTTGACTTCCGCGATGTCATGGATAAACAAAAAATTCTTATTGTAAATCTTGCAAAAGGAAAAACAGGAGAAGTGAACGCCAAGCTCCTTGGTCTTATTGTGGTGGCAAAACTCCAAATGGCTGCTATGGGACGCGCAGAATTACCCGAGGATCAGCGTAAAGATTTTTATCTCTATATTGATGAGTTCCAAAACTTTATTACCGATTCAATCGCGACCATTTTGTCTGAAGCGCGCAAATACCGCCTGGATCTCATTATCGCGCATCAATACTTAGGACAATTGACTGATGACAAAGGAAAACCTGAAATTCGTGATGCAGTACTTGGAAATGCAGGCACTATGTGCGTATTTCGCATAGGTCCAGAGGATTCAGAAATTTTTGCAAAAGAATTTGCACCAACATTTGGCGCATATGATCTTATGAACGTTGAAAAATTTACGTGCAACACCAAACTTTTGGTTGACAACGAAGCGTTGAAGCCTTTCAACATGAATGTATACCCGCCTGAACGTGGAAATGTCCAGCTTGGCGAAGCAATCAAACAGCTTTCACGCCTTAAGTTCGGCCGCGACCGCAGTATTGTCGAAGCTGAAATTCTTGAACGTACAAAACTTGATCAGGGAGTTAGCGAGAGCAAAGATGATATGATTGAAGCGAGTCTTTAAACCAGCTTTCTAGGCTATTTTGGCTATCTAAGTCTTCTGAGCACAAACAACGATATGGGAAATTACAAAAAACTTGATATATATCAACGTTCATTTCGTGCATCTATAGCCATATATAAATTGTCACTAGAATTGCCGAAATATTTACAATATGACATTGCCGATGACCTGAGAAGAGCTGCCCGATCCATTCCTTCAAATATCGCCGAAGGATTTGGACGAAACAAGTCAGATAAGGATAAAATAAATTTCTTAAGAACATCTTTGGGGTCAAATGATGAAGTATTATTTAATCTTGAATTTATAAAAGAATTAAAATTGATTGATGATGAACGACATAATAAAGCAACTATCGAATATAATAAAATTGGTTCTGGCATTATCCACTTAATAGAGGCAATAAATTAAAATACAAAAGCTGAGAAAGCCTAGATAGCTTAGAAAACTAAGATGGCTAAAAATTATCCCCCTCTCGTCCACACTTCATCCCCTTTCATCGCCTGACACTGTCGGCGTTTTTTGTTATAATTTCAAAACTAAACACCAATAACAAACACCCCCTATGAACCAGATATCTAATATTCTCACGGACAGAATAAATAATTTTTTAGATGAAATACATGTACCCACATCTGCTGTGGCACAAGAGTCGGTTCATACTTCTCCCCTCTCTATTTCTATAGAGCCAACTGAAGTTCCACAAGCTTCCACACAAACACCTGATTTCAAACAGACTATTACACAATCGCTGTACCGCATAAAAGATGAGATAGAAAAACTTCTAAGAACTCTGCAACAAAGTGAAGCACCCATTGAATCAACTTCCACGCATAAACCATTTGTATTCTCTAGTCAACAAACACCAGCAATCAATACATTCACTGCATCGGATGAAAAGATAATTGAGGGCGTCTTTAATGGACAAAAAATGATTGGCCCGGATGGGACTGAATACGCGGTCCCTCCCAATTACGCAAGCAAATCAAAGCTCGTTGAGGGTGATATGATGAAACTCATCATAACCAGAGAAGGTAGATTTTTATTCAAACAAATCGGCCCTATTGTCCGCAAACGCGTGATAGGAAAACTTATGTTTGATACCGCACAACAACTATGGTCTGTCGTGCTTGAAGATAGACATTACAAAATTTTAACCGCTTCAGCTACCTTTTATAAGGGCAACCCTGGCGACCAGGTCGTAATGTTCATCCCCGAGGACGGACAAAGTGAGTGGGGCGCGGTTGAGAATATTATCCATTCTTCTTATAGTATATAAATCTATACATATTTTGTCTTTAAAACCCTGTACCGTCCTGGTACAGGGTTATTTTTGGGATGATATGGTCAAATAAAAGCACCCCGTTATTCGGGATGCTTTAATGTGCTAAAGTGAAAACTAACTCAAATGTGTTGAAACCAATTTTGTCATTTCAAACATGTTTACTTCTTTTTTACCAAAGATAGGAAGTAAAAGATCATCTGCAAAGATATTTCGTTTGTTTGCTGGATTCTGTAAATTATTCTTTTTGATGTATTCCCAAAGTTTCTTAACAACCTGTGAACGTGGCATTGGGCCCTTTCCGACGACTGCTTCTAAATCAGCAGTTAATGTCATCGGTTTGAGCAAAGCTGGATTTGCTTTACGTGGCATATACGTTAATGTTAAAAATTATTGCCCTTATTAATTATCCACAGTATACCATAGAGGGGCAAAACGTGCAATGGCGTGGTCAAGTAAGAGGGGTTTACCAGAAGCTACAATTGGGATATACTATCTACGCGAAAACGACCAATTTCTAGATACCAATTTCCAAACTTTCTTAATTTTTTTAAAAATTCGAAATTCAAAATTTAAACTTCTTCTTTATGGCACTTTATCTTGATTACCGCCCACAGCAATTTGATGACATTATAGGGCAGGCACATATCATTACTACGCTAAAAAACCAGGTTTTACGCCAAAAAACAGCTCATGCGTACCTTTTTTCTGGTCCTCGAGGCGTTGGCAAAACTACGACTGCCCGCATTTTGGCTAAAGCGCTGAATTGTGAAAAAAGAAAAGAAAACTCGTACGAACCGTGCAATGAATGTGAATCGTGCAAAGAGATCAGCGAGACGCGATCTATAGACGTCATCGAGATAGATGCCGCGAGTCATACAGGTGTGGATAATGTGCGGGAAAATATTATTGAAAATGCTCAATTTAAACCTACCAAATCAAAAAATAAAATATTTATTATAGACGAAGTACACATGCTCTCTACCGCGTCTTTTAATGCACTTCTAAAAACTCTTGAGGAACCACCCGCATATGTTAGCTTTATTCTCGCAACCACTGATTCACACAAACTTCCCGCGACTATTATCTCCCGGTGTCAGCGATTCAACTATTCCAAAGTCCCCGACGATGACATGAAGTCATATATCAAATCAATTGCAAAAAAAGAAGGAATAAAAATTGATGATGAGGTAATTGCGCGCATCACACGCAAAAGCGAAGGATGCGCGCGTGATGCAGTTGGGTTGCTCGATCAAATTATGGCTTCGGGCGAAAAACATATTACCGAGGATGTAGCTTCTCTTGTCTTGCCTACCACGCATATTGAACTACAGCTTGATTTTGCTGAACAGCTTATTTTGAAGCAAAAAGAACAAGGTCTTACCACATTGCGAACTTTGGCAAGTGATGGCGTGAGCTTGCCTCATTTTGCCGAAGATCTTATTGAGCTCCTGCGCGTCATTATGATTGGATGCATTGATATAAAACTATCAGAAAAAGAACTAGACCTCCCCAAAGACGCGTTTAAACGAGTATTAGAACTTACCAAGTCCATAAACTCTGTCCAAATGGTACGCCTTATTGATCTCGCATTGAAACGGACAAATGAAATTCGCAATTCCCCTCTTCCCCAACTCCCATTGGAAATGCTTGTGATTGAGTGGTGTATGAGTGATGAAGACAACGACCAGGGAACGACGACCAGGGAACAAAAAACCCCAATAAAATCATCGGATACAAAAACGAGTACAACTCAAAAGACAATGCTGCAAGATAATACCACTTCATCAATAACACAACCAGAAAATCAAACTGATGTTGCAATAGTTAAAAATAACGATACTCAGATCAATTCCGAACAAGCAAAAAAGGCATGGGAGTCATGCGTTGATGAAATATCCAAGCAAATGCCTTCTTTTGGCTTTATCCTCAAAATGTCTGAATTTGAGTGTGTCGAAGGGAACTTAATAAAAATTCTTGCGAATTATACATTTCACAAAGATAAAATCACTGAAAAACCAATTCGCGAAAAAATTGAATCGTTGCTCAGCGCCATTCTCAAAACACCCGTGCGAATAGAAGTAAATGTCAAAGACGGAGCAATACAGCAACAAGAAACACAGGAGTTGCAAGAACTTGCGACGATGCTGGGTGGTGAAGTTGTTTAAATAATCTCATCGCGTATACAACTCAAAAGTCAAATCTCAAAACTCAAATTTGGAACTCAAAACCTGTAAACTTTTAAGTTTGAAGTTTATATTTTGACTTTTGACATTTGAATTTTGAATTATTTGATGGTGAATTAGAAATTTATGAAATATAATTTTTTAATTTCATTAGCATTAGCTTTGTCTCTTACACCTATATCTCTGCATGCAGCCAATCTGCCTGTTCCTTTTTCTTCCCAAGCGCCACAAGGCAGATGGGTTGAACCCTGGAAAAATGCATGTGAAGAAGCTTCTACCATGCTCGTTGATCTATTTTATTATGGATACACAAGTAAACAAGTAGACGCCGATGGCGCAACAAAACTCATTTCTCTGTTAGTAAAGCTCGAAAATAACCATTTTGGGTTTAACAAAGATACCAATGCGGTACAAATCACAGAACTTATCAATTTATACCTACCGTGGGAAGCGTATATTGTAGAAAATCCAACTCTAGAACAACTCAAAGCAGAAATTGATAATGGACACCCTATATTATTTCCAGTACATGGACGCGATTTGCGTAATCCTCATTACAATACAGATCAAATTGATTACCATGTGTTTGTGATTAGCGGGTATGATGATGAGAAAAAAGAATTCATTGCACAAGAAGTAGCAACACAGTTTGGTATTGACTTTCGCTACTCATATGATACAATCATGACCGCAATGCACGACTTTTTACCCAGAGATAAAACATATCTAGGAAGAAAGGTTGCCATATTTACCCGCAAAGAACTTATTGATTCTGGAGCAACTGATGGAGACAAAGATGGACTCACAAAACGTGATGAAATTGAACTAGGGACAATACTGTATTATGCAGATAGCGACGGAGATGGATTTAATGACGGGCTGGAAGTTGCCAACGGCTATTCCCCTACAGTAAATGAAACAAAACTGGGCAATAATGCACTTATCAAAACAAACGGAAGTCCTGATGTATTTCTCTTAGACAACGGAAAAACACAAAAAATTGTATCAGAACAAGTATTACAAAATCATGGATGGAAGTGGCAGGATGTGAAGACAATAAGTAAGAAATTTTTTGAGACGAAATTGATTTTGGGAACGGATATTACAGAATAAAAACCATTCGGAGATCGTCTAATGGTAGGACAGCAGACTCTGAATCTGCTTATCCTGGTTCGAATCCAGGCCTCCGAGCTACTAAATGTAGTAGACTCTTCCGCCAGAGGCGGACCAGCCTTGGGCTGGGAATCCATTTATCTTGCCTGCCCGCCGAAATGGAGGGGTTCAAATCCAAGTCCTCGAGCAAATCTGCTTATCCTGCCTGTCCGCCTTTGGCGGAGTGAGAATCCAGGCCTCCGAGCAAAAATCCCCTCTTCGGGGATTTTTTATGTATTATTCTTTTAATAACTAGTCTTTCATTTCCCAATTTTTAAACATCACTAATTCAAGCTTTTTAAAAATTAATAATTCACAGATTAACCCTATGGCTGCAATAGTGATGATTCCAGTCAGGACTTGATCTAAATCAAAAGACCACTGCGACATCCAAATATATTTGCCTAGTCCGCCTACCCCCGTCACTAACATCTCCGCTCCAATCAGAGATCTCCAACTAGAACCAAAACCCATCCTTAAGCCAATGACTATATTAGGTAAAGCACCCGGAATGACAACTTTAAATAATACTCCCATTTTACTCATACCTAAATTCTTAGCTGCTAAAATCCAATGGGGATTAATGTTCTGAATTCCAGTAATCATATTAAGCACTATCTTCAAAAAACTAGAAATAAAAACCAATATCCAAACCGACCATTGTGTAAAACCTGTCATAATAATAATCATTGGTAACCAAGCCAATGATGGAATAGGATAAAAAAAAGAAATAAGAGGCAATATCATCGATTGTCTAACCTTACTAGTGCCAACAAACAATCCTACTAAAAAAGCAACAATAATAGATAGCAAATATGGCGGCAAACAATTCAATAAACTTTTACTTACAATCAGATAGAGAGTACCCTCTTTTAGCAATCTAAAAAAAACAGAAATCACTGCTAAAGGAGAGGGAAGCAAGTAGGATGGTACCAGTTGCAAATAAGTTATGACACTCCAAGCAGTGAACAGCAAGAGAAATGGAACTAAGGGATAAAATATTTTTTTAATTAATACCGTCATATATCTCTCCTTGGGCATTAAGTAATAAATCCGTAAATTGACCGTCAAAAATATTTTTTTCTGTTAATTTATTTTTTATTGTCTCAGTTTCATAGCTAATATTAGCTACATCAGAAAACATCGTGGGATTAACCCAAGAGTAAAACTTAATATCACCCCTCTCAATTTTCTCTTGTACGACATCCGGTGTGTAATCTATCGCTCCCAAAGTTTCTTTTTTAACAAACTCAGAGAAAGCCTGGCTGGTACCCTGGGGGTTTTCTTTGATATATTTCTGTGTTTCAATTAAAGCAAGAAGAAATTTACGAATAATAACAGAATTTTTGTTTAGATAATCTTCTTGACTTGAAAAAACCACCATACCGGATGGGTTTTCTGCATAACCTTTCTCAAACCATCCAGGAAGTGCCATTACTCTATCCCCATACTGACTATAATCAGAGTCAATGGGTATTATGGCATCAACTGATTTCTTTTCTAACAAAGCAATAGCTTCGTATGTTTCATCTATGCCAGCAAATTCGATTTTGTTATAATCAAGACCTTCTTTCCTAAGTGCATATTTTAGAGCTAAACCGCGGCCACTATTTCCTCTTACAGAGACAACTTTCCCTATAATATCTTCCAATTTTTTGATATTACTATCACCACGTACATAAACTCCCATTTTAGAAATTGAAGATGGCGAAAAAGCTTTAACGGGTACTCCTTTGTCAATAAAACTCAATAAGGTAGTAATACCAATACTAGCAACATCTACTTGGCCAACCGACAAAGCTGTCATAGATTCCGTACCTCCCAAGTCAATCAATTTTACATCGAGTCCTTGCTTCAAAAAAAATCCTTTTTCTTGAGCAACGACAATAGGTAGACTGGATATAAGCTGAATATTATAGGCAACAGAAATATTATTTATTTTTTCTACTTCATACTTTTTCTCTTTATTCGACACAAAATTCCATGCAAGAAGTATAATTAGACCTATTAAAATAGCCGAAACTAAAATACAATATATTTTTTTCATATACTACTTTGTTAAATTAAAATTATACAAGTATGATTTATTAAAGATTTTAAATTCTGAATCAATTTCGGCTTCGATCTCTTTCATCAGGCGTATAAAAGTTGGGTCATCTACTTGTCGGGGGCGAGCTAAGGATAATTCATACTTTTTCTTGATCACAAAAGGCCGCGAACTGACTACATAAATAGTATCTGCTAAACAGAGAGCTTCATGAACACTATGGGTTACAAACAAGATTGTTTTATGGTTTCTATCCCAGATTTCCAGCAAATTATTCCGTAAATGCCGCCGGGTTTGCGAATCTAGAGCTGAAAATGGTTCATCCATTAACAAAATATCTGGATCCACAACCAGTGACCTGGCAAAAGCCACGCGCTGTTTCATGCCGCCTGACAGCTTATATATCGGCCAATCTTTAAACTCCCCTAGTCCAACCATTTCTAAATAATACAAAGCTTTTTTTCTTTTTTCCTCTTTACTTAGTTCTGAATTAGACAAACCAAATAAAACATTACCAAGAACCGTTTTCCACGGAAAAAGCATGTGGTCTTGAAAAACCATGAGGCGTTCCGAACTAATAGATTCAACTTTTTTTCCATATGTAAAAATATCACCGGCAGTAGGTGATAAAAAACCAGCAATTAAATACAATAAAACGGTCTTTCCACAACCAGACGGTCCTACAATACATACAAATTCTCCATCTCTGACCTTCATATCCACGCTATCTAGCGCACAAAAATTACCGCCAAAGCTTTTTTTAACCCCTAATAATTCTAAAGCAGAACTTGATGACATATCTTCACACAAAAATTCATGATAAATAGTCCACATTGTTATAGCGCAAAAAACCTTTTTTGTCAACTAATGAAAGGCACTTTTTTAGTACACAAAATCCCCTCTTCGGGGATTTTAATTTTTATGTACCACACTTACTATATTTCTCCCTCCTCTAGAATCAGAAAGATACGGTTCTTGTTCAAAATATTGTTCATCGATAACAAATCCAGATTCTTCAAACAATTGTTTTAATTCGTCTTCGGTAAAAGAATGATAATATCTATCTCCCAAAATATTTCCTTGTGGATCACGCCACGGCACAATAAAATCATTGTCCCCTATTTTCGTATATTTTCCTTTTTCGACTTTTTTATTTGCCCAATCGCTTCCTAAATTCCAATTTTTCATAATAAGTCGCCCATCTTTTTTCAAAACGCGCTTCATTTCACCTAATGCCTTTAGGCGTGTTTCTTTGTCAGGCAAATGGTGAAATGCGGCAATACAATAGATGATATCAAATGTATTATTCTGAAAAGGAAATGTTTCTGCCATATTTCCCTCAACAAACACCACCTCTGACCACTTTTTACGCGCAATAGCGAGTAGTTCTCCACTCAAGTCCATTCCTGTATACGTCACTTGCATTTTATCAAACAGATGGTATAATTTGCCATTCCCGCACCCCAGGTCTAACATGTTGTCTCCGTCTTTGGTATACTTCACGAGTTCCTTTTCACTTTCTCTCACATATTTTCGCGTATCAGAAAAAAAGGAAGCAATTTTGTTATAAATGTCCTTTGTCTGTCTAATTGTATCTTGGGGACTATCCATATTGACAAATTAATAGAACACGAATGAAACAAATTCGTCCAAATTAGTTTAATTCGTTAAATTCGCGTTCTATAAACCTATGCAAGAGTTAGAAAATATTGTACTACAAATCATTGAAAAGCATCCTAAAACCAAGGATGATTTTAATGAAGCAAAACGACAGATTACATCAAAACTCCAGATAAACTCTCCGTCAAACCGAAATCTTATCTCAGCTTATCAAAATTTATTAAAAAAGAAAAGAGTTGTGAAAGACGTGGGGTTAGAATTTCTCATGCGCAAGGCCGAAATGCGTACTCTTTCTGGTGTAGCCATCATTACGTCCCTAGTCAAGCCATATGCCTGCCCCGGAGACTGCATATATTGCCCTACAGAGGTCAAAATGCCCAAAAGCTATATCGCAACCGAACCAGCCGCCGCACGCGCTCTAGCGCTCAAATTTGACCCCTACGAACAAATGCGCAGGCGTATTGAGGTATTGGAACAAAACAACCACCCAACAGACAAGATTGAGTTTATTATCAAAGGCGGAACGTGGAATGCGTATCCCCTTTTATACCAATACTGGTTCGTACTAAGGTCGTTCCAAGCATGTAACGATTTGTCACGCAAAAATAAAAGATTAAAAGATTATAAAATTAAAAGATTACCGGACAATCACAATCTTTCAATCTTTCAATCTTTCAATCTTGAAGATTTGCAAAATCTTTTAAACACCGAACAACAATATAACGATAAAAAAGCACGTCATAAGATTATAGGTGTGACCCTCGAAACCCGTCCAGATGCAATCTCTCCAAAAACAATTTATCACATGCGTCAACAAGGATGCACACGCATTGAACTAGGACTTCAAGCACCTGATGATAATATTTTAAAACTTATTAAACGCGGACATACGGTTCAACAATTCAAAGATGCGATGTATTTACTAAGGCAAGCTGGATTTAAAGTTGATTTGCACTTTATGCCCGCATTGCCAGGATCATCTGCAAAACATGATGTCGAAATGTACAAACAATTATTTTCTGATCCAGGATTGAAGCCTGACATGATAAAAATATACCCATGCACCGTAATAAAAAATACGGAATTATACACATGGCTACAAAATAAAAAATATAAACCATACGACCAAAAAGATCTTTTTGAAAGTATTATTCAAATGAAAATAAACACTCCTCGTTATTGCCGTATTTCTCGACTTATTCGCGATATTCCCGCCAATGAAATTGAGGGCGGAAATATCATTACGAACCTGCGCGAAGCATTGCAAAGTGAAATGAAGAAGCGAGGATTAAAATGTGAATGTTTGAGGTGCAGAGAAGTGGGACATGTGAGCACTTTAGCACGACAGCACTTTAGCACTTTAGCACCGAAACCATTTATTGACGTATACGAAACAAATGGAGGAACGGAGTATTTTTTGAGTTTTGAAGATTCAAAGAGACATGTTGTCTTTGCCTTTCTACGTCTAAGAATACCAAACCAAAGCCCCTCCATTTTTAAGGGAGGGGTTGGGGGTGGGTTGCTCGATCATCTACCTGAAATGAAAAACTCTGCATTCATTCGTGAGCTTCATACGTATGGCCAACTTCTTGAACTTGGAGAAAAAAATAAATCTGCAAGTCAACACAAAGGCCTTGGCAAAAAACTTGTGCAAAAAGCAGAAAAAATCGCAAAGAAAAATGGATATACAAAACTTGCAGTGATTTCAGGAGTAGGCGTCCGTGGCTACTACAGAAAATTAGGATACAAAAAACGAGGAACATACATGGTTAAAAATATAAAATAACTCCCCTTCTCAGGGAGTTTTAAATTATTCTAATTAACCTAATTGTTCTAATTATTCTAAATAATGACTAGGCTTTGTATAATATTTTGAAATTGAGATTTGTTTTAGGTTAATTAGTATAATTAGAATAATTAGTATAATTAAATTCCACTACATTTCCCCGCCCACCTTCGTCTTTATTTCTTCCTTCAGTTCTTCAACAAACTCATCAATCCTCTCTTTTGAGATCTGTTGCATCACAACCACATGAGCAAGATCACCCTGCACCGCGAGCTGATGGCGATGAATGAGTGCTTCAGAAGGCCGTTCAAACACAACAGTCGTAGACCACTTATTCAAAAAGCATTTGGGATAATGTATTGCAACCAAACTTTCATATAAATATTGAGCGCGTGCGAGGCAGTCGTACACATCCTTTTTAAAACCTTCCACGCCCCGAGACATAAACGCATACCAAGAAATAAGCGCAGTATGTCCCCCACGTGAACCACTAATGGTACTATCGTGACTTCCGATATATTCTATTTCATGCGAAATTTTGTCTATGTTCTTTTTGCGCGCAAGCACTATACCATATGGTATCGGAGAACCTATAAATTTATGTCCGGAAATAGCAACACTATCAATTGACTTAGAAAAATTTATAACTGGAGCGTCGGGCTCAGAAATAAATGGCAAAATTAAACCAGATAGAGCGCCATCGCAATGAATATAATGCTCTTCAATGCCATTTCGTTTCAATACCTCGAGTATTTCGTCAAGATTATCAATCGCTCCTTTTACCGTCGTGCCTATGTTGATTACAACAACAGCAGGGCGTTTGCCATGCTGTTGTAAAATCTTTTCAAATTTTGAGACGTTCATCTCCCCATTTTCACAAGAAGGTACGATACTATAATCCAATTGCAAAATATGTGCGCTTTTCTTCAATGAATAATGTGCATCTTCAGAAAAATATAATCGCGCCTTGGGATATAATTCACGAGCCACAAACAATCCATGCATATTGCCCTCCGTACCGCACGATGCGGTATACCCCCAAAATTCTTCGCGGGGTAATTTGTATACATCGGCAAGCCAGTACAAAGCCTCGCGTTCAAATTCACGCGCATGCATCTGGTAATTGCATTCATCAAATGGATCGCCTAAATTATTTAAATTATATTTAAATAAAGGAAATATAGGCGAATAGTCAAAATCAAAATTGCACGGAAAACCCATGTGCAGTATCGATTTAGCATGTATTTCTTCTTCAAATTTACTAAGTCGTTCATTTATCTCTTCTGGTGTCATACAAAATTTAAGAAAATATTGCATCAAGTAAAGCAAAAAATAGAAATACTGTCAACACCGCTTATAGACCTTGCGAGGAAAAAGAAAGATTTATGACTCCCACAATCATTAATAACAGAGCATTAATTTTTAATACAATATTTTTTCTGTCTATTTCTTCTTCTATAATATGCGGAAAAAATAAGGAATATGTATGATAAAAAGTATAGAATAATAGATTAACTTTTTTCTAATATCCAGGTGTCAGCAGACTGTTTTCCTTCTCGCTCAAATCTTAATATATAATCTCGAGCTGTCCCCGCAGACACTTTTGATCTGGTAAGTCTTCTCAGAAAAAAACACACACGGCTAAGCGCATTTGTCGTATCCGTATCCTCAAATCCTTGAAACGAAATGGGCGCGGCTTTTCCAATGCTACTTCTTTCTAATACGGATACGACATGAGCACGAAGTTCTCGATTATTCAAAATTTCATGAGCACTTATATACTTTTTCTGCATTTCTCTTTTTACATACTCAAGTGCTTCTTCTCTACCGCTGTTAACAAGTTCCCCAATAAATTGTCTACTGAGTAGTGACGAGATGCGGCCATCAACTTTCAATTCTTGGGTGAGATGATGTCCGACTCTTTGTAAAAAACTGTTAAGCATAACAACACGGTAACCTTCTATAGAAAGAGTCACTTTATTTCGGGAATGGACAGGCGCATGGCCAATTTGTTCCCAAATTTTTCTACATAGTTCAGAATCTCTATACAACTCCTCTAATGTAAGATCTTTTTTCCTAGCTTCATCTTCAATAAATTTTTCAACATGAGCCTCACCGTCTTGCGTAGCTAAAAGACGTATGAATGTAAGCGCTCGTTTTCTAGATACTGAACCTCGGGGTAATGTATACCTTTGTTCTATTTCTTTTGCCATGGTATCTAATAATTGACGAGCTTGGGCAGTAGTAGTAGCTCCCTCAATCTTGATAGGAGAAAGGTCTTCAAAATGCGAAACGATCTTTACACCGGACAATGCTTGTGCAAGGGGTTGACGCATCTCAGGATGCTCCATCAATGTTTCTAAACTAATTCTCGTTTTCCCCAAAAATGAATACCAATCCACCCACTCCCCATAGACATGATTGGGATTAGATGGCCAATTAGGATGTTTTTTACTTTCTTGTCTATATCTTTCTGACCCCATAATAGGAGGGTCACAGCTCCGCACCTCTGCTTGCAACTCCATATAGGTAAGAAATGATGCTTTTTCCTTTTGCCTCTCCTTTTTCAAAAAATCATACCAATTTGTCCATTCATCTTTATATGTCTCAAATGGTTCCGATGGCCATTGCACATGATTTTTCCGTTCTACTTCATAACTAGAACTACTAGTAACCCCGCAGCCCAATACGTCGTGTTGGAGATCAGTGTACGACAAATAGCGAGGCCCTTTTGTCTCCAAAAAATATTTTAGGACAGTCTTCCACTCATCAACATTAGAAATCCACTCTATAGGTGTAGCACTGGTTTGCAAAAACTGAACCATGTGCTCTTTGTCCATACCCAAGATATGTGCATTCCACTGTTCCCTCGTTATATCATGCAAAACAAAGGTGCTATTTCCCTCTTCATTGTTGACTAAAACAATAATATGTTCTTCATCAACGACATATGCTCTATATAGTTCGTTTCTTCTCATCTTATGTCTCCTTCTAAATTCCTCCTCTGCTTGCGGAGAGGTCTCAAGGATATGATAATCTAAATCTAAACTCTCAAGTACCTGCTCAAGATATTGATCTCTTGGTATAATTTGCAGTTCCCGTGTTCTTTCAGCGGCACCCGTAATAATTCGTGGATATGCGTTTGGAGGCAAAATAACTTTATCAATATATTCTACGGGTTTACTCAATGCCAGTTCATGGGCAGCATCTATTAATACACTATCCACGTAGCCTTGCCCTTCCTTATCATATTTATTCATATCAAAATCCAAATTCATTGTCTCGGCTGCTTCGCCTGGTTCAAGATATGACTGAAAAACAAGAGCTTCCCACTCATGTTTGAGACGTTCAAACCAATATTCTTCGGGGTCATTAATTTTTTCGATTCTTTGTATTTCTCTTTGCTCTTCTGTTTTTCTTCTATAATTTTCCCTGGTTGAGTTAACTCCAGATGTTACAGACTCGTTCATATAAAATTAATGAAATGCGAGTATTATTATAGCACACAACATAAGTACAAGTGCTACTATCTTTAAAAAGACATTTTTCTTATCCAATTCCTCTTTCAAAATGTGGGGAATAAAAATAGAAAATAATACTGCTATACTAAACACAAAAATAGTCTGCATTCCCTCAAACGCAAAGACAAGAGCGGCAGGTCCAAGCGATAATGCCCATATATTTATGCCAACGGCTACATAATCTGTTATTGAAAGGGCACATAAAAACAAGCCGAGTTTACTATCTATATGGTGAAACGTTTGATTCAAATTGGATCTAAAATTTTTAGAAAAAAATAAAAATACCGAAGACAATAGCATAAAAATAGTCATCCATACAAACGCAAGTAGAAATGGCACAAATTGAGTGACGTAACTAAATATCGTCGCATAGGTGGCATATATAACAGATGCAAACATCATCCAAAAAAGCGCCTTTGATAATTTAAAAAAACCTTTGGTAATATGTATAGACGCAAGGATAGAACCAAACAGAAGTAGAAAAAAAGCTAAGAGCTGAAAGCCATACAACTTTTGATCTATGAAAATCCATGCGATCACAAAAGTAAAAATGGGGACAAAATTCCACAGCACATTAACGCGTGAAATCTCTTCCATGCCCAATGCTTTCACATACGGAATAGCACCGTAAAAATAGATAAATCCGGTAAATGCAAGCAACAATAAAAACTTTGTTTCTATGACATAAAAATCTATAAACGGAATTATTATAATTACCAAAATACCAAATATCCACCTCAAAAAAGTAAACACGTAAGGATCTTGTATCCTTTTTTCAACTACATATTTGTCTCCAACATTTGTCCATGCCCACAAAAAATGAGCTCCGGTCTGTAAAAATACCCACAACATAGGTTATTTGATAGAAGACTTTAAAAATGATAGACTAAATATACTCTAAAAATAGCTTAAAAACAATATGGAATCCTCTACCTGGGAAAACATGGCCGCTGGACCGGTTATAATTGAGAATGGAAAAATTTTGCTCGATCGCGAGATGAAAGACAACGCCATAACGCCTTGGTTTTTCCCAGGAGGAGGCGCTGAAGAAAGAGATTTGAATCCGGAAGAAACATGTAAAAGAGAAGCACGTGAGGAATTGAGTATTGAAATAGAAATAATTAGACAATTAAAAACTATAAAAACAGTACATAAAAACAAAGAAATTATACTCAAACATTTCCTAGCAAAACGAACTGGAGAAATAAAGCCAGGTCTAGATATTGCTGACTGGGGATGGTTTGATATCAATAATTTGCCGGAAAATTGTGCTCAAAATGTCTTGGAAATAATCAATGACATCAAAAAAGAAATATGATTTTTGAATCTTTGGAATTTAAATAGAACACGGATTGAACTAATTTAACGAATCAAAACGAATTCGTTCAAATTAGTTAGATTAGTTAGATTAGTTAGATTAGTTAGATTAGTTAGATTCGTTTTATTCGTGTTCTATTTTTTAATTTAAAAATATGAATAAAATTAAATTATCACAATACGATCCAGCTACCCAACAAGCAATACAAAAAGAACTCAATCGCCAAGAACAAGGTCTTGAGATGATTCCATCTGAAAACTTCGTCTCAATCGCCGTACTCGAAGCGCTTGGATCTGTTTTGACAAACAAATATTCTGAAGGGTATGTAGGCAAACGATATTATGGCGGTTGCGAATTTATAGATGAAGTGGAACAACTTGCGATTGACAGAGCAAAACAATTATTTGGCGCGGAACATGTAAATGTTCAACCACTGTCTGGCGCCCCTGCTAATATTGCAGTGTATTTTGCCTTGCTTGAACCTGGTGACACAATACTCGGAATGGATTTGTCTCATGGCGGACACCTTACACACGGGCACCCTGTCACCTACATGACAAAAATATTTAACTTTGTCAGATACAAAACTGATACACAAGGAAAAATAGATTTGGATAATTTGCGCGAAATGGCGCAGACACACAAGCCAAAGGTTATTCTAGTTGGATACAGCGCGTACTCGCGTGAAATTGAATATGAAAAAATAAAAGCTATTGCAGACGAAGTTGGCGCAATCACTATGGCAGATATTGCTCACATTGCCGGCCTTATTGCTGCTGGCGAGATGAACAATCCGGTGCCCATTTTTGATGTCGTAACAACTACGACGCACAAAACATTGCGAGGTCCTCGCGGCGGTATGATTATGTGCAAAGAAAAATTTGCAAAACAAATTGACAAAGCAGTTTTCCCTGGATTTCAAGGGGGACCACATGAAAATAATATTGCAGGAAAAGCAATTGCCTTCAAAGAAGCGTTGGAACCTTCTTTCAAAGAATATGCTCAGCAAATAAAAAAGAACGCAAAAGTATTGGAGAAAAAATTCAATGATTTCGGGTACAAGCTCATGTTTGGGGGAACAGATAATCATTTGCTACTTGTTGATGTATTTGCTTCAAAAGGAGTGACGGGCAAACATGCCCAAGAAGCTCTAGACAAAGCAGGTATTACAGTAAACAAAAATATGATCCCTGATGATCCGCGAAGTCCTATGGATCCATCAGGTATTCGCTTTGGTACACCAGCCCTGACTACGCGCGGAATGAAAGAAGCTGAGATGGAATTGGTTGCAGACTGGATGAACGAGGCAATTATACATTGGGAAGATGATGCCAAGCTGACAGAAATTAAACAACGAGTCATAGAATTAACTGCAAAATTTCCTTTATACCCTGAATTACAATAGAACGCGAATCTAACGAATTGAACGAATCGAAACAAATTCGTTCAAATTCGTTAAATTAGTTCAATCCGTGTTCCATTATTTATGCAAAAAATAAATTCTACACCAGAAATGATAAACTTTGGTAAAGAAATCGCCTCTAAACTCAAAGGTGGTGATATTGTATTACTCCATGGAGATCTCGGAGCAGGAAAAACTACCCTGACGAAAGGGATTGCCATGGGATTGGGTATTACAGATGATATTGTTAGTCCGACATTTACGTTGATGCAAGAGTATAAGATTGAAGATTCAAGATTTAAGATTAAAAGATTACTTCATGTTGATACATACAGACTGGAAAACGAGGAGCAGCTGATTGAAATCGGTGTGGAAGATTATTTGGGAGATAAAGAGACGGTGTGCGTGATAGAGTGGCCGGAGAAAATAAAAAGGTTATTGAAGAATAAAAAAGTGCACAATATAATAATTGAACACAACAACATACAGGGGAGAAAAATCATATATGAAAAAAAATAAAAAAATTAATATGAATCTATTTATCACAATTTTGGGTGTTCTTGGGCTTTCAGTATTGGGTATTTTAGGGTGGGGTTACAAAAAAATTGATTTAAAATATAGACCTCTAAAAATAAACCAGAAAGAAATTTCTAATAATTTTTCTTATCCAATAAAAGAAATAATATCAATTACTAATGCTAGAGATGAAAACTTGTATGACATTGGTTTGAGGATTGACATAAATAATCAACAAAAGCTAACAATAAAAAAACAGGACGACTTTGATATAAATATCAGCGAAAAAATGGGAGATACCTTTATAAATAAGGATATCAAAACAGTAGATATATATTATAATAAAGAGACGAACGATAAGCATTTCTATATCATTAAACTATATAAGATCGAGAAGAAACAAGAATTGGAAATTGTTATACCACCAGAAACTAAAATAAAAATTCGAGTTAAGGAGTTTGATATTAAACCAAACGATATAGCATACCCGTCGTTTGGAAGTATGAAAGGTATACAATTAGGACTTACTAATTTTGACACCTATTTTTCCAGACAAGAAAAAAATACCAGGGAACAAATCAGTTCAATAATTTTTACAATGTATATCAACCAGAGACCTGTCGAATCACCTCCAATTACTTTCAAAGGTTATACGTCAAAAAAAACTATAGTCAATCCAATTTTACTTCAGCAATAAATACGAATCAAAAATCTAGTAGAATACAATTTTATATTTAAAACCAAAAATAATTTTTATCATTTGGACGAATACTTACATCCACAATAACTTTGTCTATATATATTTCTTTCTTCAACCAAACGCCTCCCCTTTTCTTGCCTTCCACCTTTCTTCCAATCAACATCATAAAACTTCAAGCCATACTTTTCAGCTAGCTTTAAACCAATCGGATGAATAACATCTGATTTTTTATTTCGTCCGCTCGTTAAACTCGTCCCAAAAATATCAAAATCATGTTCTTTTGCATATTGAGCCGTTCGATTCAATCGTAATGTAAAACACTGAATGCATCGAGCTCCGCCTTCTAGTTCTTTTTCGAGACCAGTAACTTTTTCGTGCCATTTATCTTGCTCATAGTCCATATCCACCATGGGCACGTTCCACTCTTCACACACACGAACCACTTCTTTTTTTCGTTTGAGATATTCTTCTTCGGGGTGAATATTTGGATTATAAAAAAAGACAGTCAAATCGTATTTGCTTTTAAGTTCATCGACAATGGCGATACTACATGGCGCACAGCAGGTATGGAGTAAAAACTTTTGCTTTTGCATAAAATAATAGAACACGGATTGAACTAATTTAACGAATTTGAACGAATTCGTTTCTATTAGTTTTATTCGTTAAATTCGTGTTCTATTTTACTTTACTTAAAATAATCTTTATTCTTCAACTCTCGCGGCAAATAATCCTGCTTTGCCTCTTCACCTTTGAAGTCTGGTGTATATTTATAATCTTTACCATACCCAATATCTTTCATAAACCTCGTCGGTGCATTGCGTAAATGTAATGGGACACCCAAATGAGATGTAGCTTTTGCATCTTCTGCAGCTTTTTGATATGCCGTATACAACAAATTAGATTTCTTCGACTTGGCGCAATATACCACAGCTTGCGCGAGATGAACAGAGCATTCAGGCATCCCAATCTTATGGCAGGCATCATACGCGGCATTTGCCTGTATCATAGCTTCACTATTTGCCATACCAATATCTTCACTCGCAAAACGAAGTACCCGACGAGCAACATACAAGGGATCCGCTCCGCCCTCAAGCATCCGTGCGAGCCAATACAATGCCGCGTTTGCATCTGACCCTCTCATTGATTTGTGCAAAGCTGAAATAAGATTATAAAATTCTTCTCCTTTTTTATCAAATATCAGATGGGTTCGTTGCAGGGCTTCTTTGACATCCTCTTTGTTTATTTCAATCTTGTTCCCTGCTCCCTCCTTATTCCCTGTTTTAAACGCTAATTCTATCCCATTCAACGCCACTCTCGCATCTCCTCCAGCTAATTCTGACAAAAATTCAATAGTCTCTTTCTCAATCTTCACTTCATATTCGCCCAGTCCCCTTTCTTTATCTTGAAGAGCTTGTTGTATTATTTTTACAATATCATGTTCTTCTAATCTTTTTAAAATAAATACTCGAGAACGTGATAACAATGGTCCAATAATTTCAAACGAAGGATTTTCTGTTGTCGCACCGATTAATACAATTCTACCCTTCTCAACATATGGCAACAAGGCGTCTTGTTGTGCTTTATTCCACCTATGAATTTCATCTATAAACAAAATCGTACGCTTTTGTTCGTACTTCACACGTTCTTCTGCCCGTTTTATGACCTTTCTCAAGTCATCTTTACCACTTTCAACACCACTCAAAATTTCAAAATACGACTCAGTTTGCTGCGCAATTAAATTCGCCAAACTTGTCTTGCCAACACCCGGGGGACCCCAGAGCATTATAGAAGAAAGTTCATCATGCTCAATGAGCTTACGCAACAACTTGCCTTTGCCCACAATTTCCTGTTGCCCTACAAATTCATCAAAATTACGCGGGCGCATGCGGTCTGCCAATGGTTGCTGTTTTTCCATATATACTATTAGTCAGAATCTTTGAACCACAATTTATATAATCTAAACGCCACTCGTTCAAACATACGCGTAAAAAAACTACGCTCTTTCCATTTGACTTCTTCGAGAGTATAGGAATTATCCATCCAACGCTTCAATATGCGTTGAAGCTTGCCCACAATTTTTTTATCATGAGTTTTTATATTTACTTCATAATTATGGTAAAAACTTGTGAATTCAATATTACTGCTTCCTATCATCGCCCAATCATCATCAACCACAATACCTTTACCATGGGACATCTTTTTTAATAAATGTATGCGTACACCTAATTTTTCTATAATCGAAAACCACGCATGCGCGGCATATTGCATAAACCGTAAATCACCGCGATATGGGATAAGCAGATCAACTTTTACCCCACGTTTGCGCGCCTGCCACAAGGCATGAACAAATTCTTTTCCTGGGAAATAGTAGGGGGAAAATAGAATAATGCGTTCACGGGCTTTCATAAAGGCCTCTATATAACGCTCACGGACCCGAGAATATTTTTTTTCTGTTGGTTTATCATACACAAAATCCAACAATGCATGTTTCACACGATGTCTATACCTTAGCAGATGTTCAACTGACGCACGCTCACCTCCAGACTGAATATATAATTTCGCAAAAGATCGTAAAAGCGACCGTACAATTTTCCCGCGCAATTGCATATGAATATCATTCCAATCTTTCATATGATGCTGGACATTCACGCCCCCAACAAAACCAATCTGCCCATCAACAACCAAAATTTTACGATGCGTACCGCCCATAAGCCATTGCCGTACTCCATAAAAAGGATGTTTAAACGGCCTAAATATGCGTATATCCACATGAGACTGTGCAAGTTGAGCAATCATTTTCCGTGATAGACTAAAACTTCCCCAATAATCTAGTACGATTTTCACATCCACGCCTTGCAATGCTTTCTGTTTGAGTAAATCAAAAAATGGCGTACCAGAAGAGTCATCAACCAATACAAAAACTTCCCAATAAATTGAACTCTGAGCATGCGCAATAGCTTCATACATCGCCTGCCATGCTTGCGATGTCGTATCATATATATTGTATGCGGATGTCTTCATACATTCTTAATGTACCATAAATAGAGTTTTTTTCAAGTATGGTATACATACTAGAAAAAATTCTTACCTTCAATCCTTTACAAGTCTCTCTCTATTAACTATAATTTCTGCAACCCGCATACCGCGGGCAGGAGGTGAAACCCACCATGAACGGGAGGTGGTGGGAACAATTCCCGTGGGAGGTGTTTTTCCTCTTCGCCATCCTGGCGGTTCCGTGTCTGGCGGATGCTTTTAGTTCGCCAAACCCCGCCGAGATGGTAAAACTCCCTCCGTTGTTCGTCGGCCTTGAGTGCTTGGCTGGCGGACTTCTCATATCGCTTCTGCATGTACGCGACGAACGCCGCGATAGAAAGAAGCGGTACCTGCAGCAGAGCCAGGGCTGCTAACTCCTCGAACCCTGGCTTGATTCCTAAATAAAACGCCCACACAAAAGTTGCGGGCGTTTTTTTATTTACTATAATAGCAAAAACTAGAAAACAGCTAATTTAAGTGCTCGAATGATTAGTGTTTCAGCGCTACTTTTATAAATTCTCTAAACAGCGGATGTGGTCGCATGGGACGTGATTTGAACTCGGGATGAAATTGACTGCCCACAAAAAAAGGATGATCTTTTAATTCTACAATTTCAACTAAATTTGATTCTGGATTCACACCAACTACATGCAGGCCTGCTTTTTCCATTTCATCGCGATAATCATTATTGAACTCATATCTATGGCGATGGCGTTCTGAAATTTTTTCTATCCCATACGCTTTGCCAGCCTTAGTTCCTTTTTTTAGTACGCAATCATATGCACCGAGACGCATGGTACCACCATACCTATTTTCGCGCACATTTTGCGCCTGATGAGGATTGATATGAATGACAGGATTTTTTGTATCTGGACTAATTTCAACCGTATGCGCGTCTTTTTTCCCCAGCACATTTCTGACAAATTCAATGGTGGCCAACTGCATACCATAGCAAAGCCCCAAATAAGGCTTTTTGTGTTCGCGGGCAAACGTAACAGCTTTGATAATCCCTTCCACACCGCGCGACCCAAATCCTCCAGGGACAATAATACCATCATACCCCGCAAGCATAGAGACTTTTTTGGAATCCTTTTCAAACTCTTCTGAGTCAATCCAATCAAGTGCAGGCTTTACATGATGAAACCAGCTTGCGTGTTTTATCGCTTCAATAACTGAGATATACGAATCAGACAATGTGAACGTGCCGGTTCCAAAATATTTTCCCACAACAGCAATTTTAACCTCTTTGGTACTTGTTTTGATCGTATGGACAAATGTATTCCACGGAGTTAAGTCTGTTTTGCGTGGTCGTGTATGGAGCACTTTGAGTACTTTATTTCCGATTTGCTGTTCTTCCAGGCGAATAGGAATTTCATAAATTGAAGGCACATCTGGAGCTGAGATACAATTTTCTTTTCTGACCCCACAAAACACGGCAAGCTTTTCACGGCGAGGTTTGTCTAATTCAAAAGGCCCGCGTGCGACGATAATGTCTGCTTGAATTCCTGCTGTATTCAATGTGCGTGCCGCATGCTGTGTTGGTTTGGTCTTCATCTCACCCAAATGAGAAGGTACAGGCATATAGCTCACAAGAATAAAAGCTACATCATCTGGACGATTCATCTTCATCATGCGAGCCGCTTCGAGAAAAAGTAAATTTTGATATTCACCAAGCGTACCACCAACTTCAATAATCGTGACATCAGCATTTTTCTTTTCAGCTGCGGCAGTAATTCTCCTAATCACTTCCTCGGGAATATGAGGTACAACCTCCACACAACGTCCTTTGTATTTCATGGCACGTTCATTTTCAATGACTGTCAGGTATACACGTCCCGTCGTCATGTAATTTTCTGAATTCAAATCAGTATCCAAAAAACGCTCATAATTGCCCATGTCCTGGTCTGTCTCGTCTCCATCATTTGTCACAAAAACCTCTCCGTGCTCTACCGGATTCATGGTTCCTGCATCAACATTGATATACGGGTCAATTTTAAGCGCAGTAACACTAAATCCTTTTGCCTCAAGTATAGCTCCGAGAGAAGCAGACGTTACTCCTTTTCCAACTCCGCTCAAAACCCCTCCTACGACAAAGACGTATTTACGTTTTTTAGTTTTTGCTACCATAACTAAAATTATTAAGAAACAAATTCCAGCAACAGTATACCACAAACCAACATAAATAAAAATCCCTCCGGAGGTGGAGGGACTATTTATTCTTCGTAGACACTGACGCGGAGCTCTGCCTCAAGCCCGTGATTGAACCGCACAACTGCTCGATGTTCTCCGAGTTCTTTAATTGAATGTGGAATAAAAATTTGGACAGGCTTTATTGCCACGCCATATTGTTTTTTTATTACTTCAACAAGTTTAGAACCATTTACGCTTGCATACAACTTTCCTTCGCTATTTATTTTACCAAAAACCTCTAGTTCAGCCCCATCGAGCTTACCAGCAGTTTTCTGCTGTTCTTTGAGCTCTTGCTCAGCCAGCTTTGTCTTCTTTTTTTCCTGAGCCTCAAGCTGAACTACCACATCAGTCGTCATAATTTTGGCCAATTTTTTTGCCAATAAAAAATTTCGAGCATATCCTTCTGCTACTTCTTTTATATCCCCCTTTTTGCCTGTTCCCGATACATCTTGTAAAAGTATTACTTTCATACTCTATATATAATAGAACAACCTTGAATTTTACGCAAGTACATGGTATTATCTCACTATTAGGCAAGGAAACCAGATACTAGAATGTGAAAGTCTATTCCGGTTTCCAGTTTCTTAATCCAATATCCCACTATGAAATCTGGTTTTGCAATACTCGTAGGACGTTCAAATGTCGGAAAATCTACTCTTCTCAATACCCTGGTAGGAACCAAAATTGCTGCCACGTCTTTTCGCGCACAAATGACGCGAGATATTATTCACGGTGTTGTCAACATGCCCGAAGGCCAGATTGTGTTTATGGACACACCCGGAATACTGAAAGAAAAACACAGTAGTCTGACAGGAAAATTGATTGAAAAAGCAAAAGATGCTCTTCAAGGTGTGGACGTTATCTTGTATGTAGTAGACCCAAGTCGTGAAATTGGAGATGAAGAAAAATTTACCTATGGTCTTATTCGCCATATTGAAGTACCAAAAATTTTGGTAATAAATAAAAGTGATTTGTCTCAATCTGAACGCAGACATCAGCAAGAATATGAACGATGGGGTTCTGATTTTAATGCCGTGTTTGCACTTTCTGCCCTTCGCGCAAGCCATATCCAACCACTCAAAGAAAAAGTTCTTGAACTTCTACCAGAAGGACAGCCTATGTATGATGGTGCTCAGCTTACAAATGTCCACGAATATTTTTGGGTAGGAGAATTGATACGTGAAAAAATATTTTCAGTATTTGATAAAGAAGTCCCCTATTCTATGACAGTGGAAGTTCAGAGCATAGAAGAAAAAAAAGATATGTTCGTTATTACCGCGCACATACTTACTAATCAGGAACGATACAAAAAATTAATTATTGGCAAAGGTGGAAGCAAAATAAAAGAAATTGGTGTGATGGCCCGACGTGAATTGGAACAATCACTTAATAAAAAAGTGTTTTTGGAATTAGAAGTTGAAGTTGATGGACATTGGATTGAGAGGGTTTAATAACAATATATGCCCGAACTAATAACCGAAGTAGACAGAAGTGACGGTGAAATTGGTGCTCGCCCGAAGACAGATTTTTTTACCAACCACGAGCTCATTTGCCGTACATCCCACCTATATCTGTTCAATTCAAAACGGCAACTCCTCATGCAATTGCGTGCCAAAAATAGAAAAAATTACCCAAATCAATATGATGCATCAGTATCGGGGACCGTGCGTGCAGGAGAAACATACAACCAAGCGCTTGAACGAGAGATGAAAGAAGAATTAGGTATTTGCATACCTGCAACTATGTTTATAAAAGGATTTTATGAAGATGACATACACCGTTCGCACAAAATGTGCTTCTGGGGTATGTATGATGGTCCGATAGAAATCCAAAAATCTGAAATCGCTCAAATACTGTGGATCGACAGAACTGAACTCAAGAAAAAAATGGCAGAAGAAAAAGATAAATTTTGCCCTCCATTTTTAGAGGAACTGCATGAGATAATCCAAAAAAATTATTTAATAGAAGTATTTACATAAATTCCCCCGAGTGCCGAGGGAATTTTTATTTTGTTTATTATGTTAGATTGAGCATTTCTTTTATCATTTCCACATCTCTTTTTATTTTTTCAATAAGCTCGCCTGTATTGTCAAATCGCTCCAATTCACTTACTTTTTGTTTCAAATCAACATCTATATGCTTGTCGTACAAATCTTCCCCTATATAATCGATTAAATATACCTCTACTTTCCAAGGCTGTTCTCGAATAGCGACAGCTGCTTTATACCTCGTGCGGTCAACAAAAGCAAAGCCGGCATACACGCCACTCCCCCATACCACATGTTGCTTTTTACAATCAATATTAGCAGTAGGATAACCATACTGTTTTCCTAGACCATCGCCATGTACGACTTTGCCTCCGAACATACGAATAAAAGATTAAAAGATTCCGTCTTCGCCCCGAATACCAGGGGCTACGCCGGATAAATTCCAGATTAGAAGATTAATAAAATTTTCTTTCAATTTCTTTATTTCTAGTTTCTAATTTCCAGTTTCTTTTAATACTTCCATCGCTTTCTCTAATCCCTTATCCACAAAATCCTCTACTTTTGTCCCGTCAGTACCTTGTTTTTGTACAAACATTTCTTCAATAACGACATCTGGATCTATTCCTTTGTTGTTAATTTGTCTACCAAGTGGAGTATACCATTCAGCTATAGTCAATTTTAAAGCAGACCCGTCGGGTAACACTTCAAAATCTTGTACTGAACCTTTTCCAAAACTCTTGTTGCCGACAAGTGTAGCCACCTTATGATCTTGCAGAGCGCCTGCAACTATTTCAGCACCAGATGCGGTCCCTTCGTCAATAAGTACGACGGTGGGTATACCTGCTAAACGATGTTGTCCTTCTGAGGTATACGTGGTTTCTTTGCCATCATTAAAGCGTTCTGAAACTATAGTCCCGCTCGATATCCATTCACTCGCAACCCTCACGGACGTATCCAAATACCCACCTGGATTTGTCCTCATATCCAAAACAATACCTTCTGGAGCCGCAAGTAATATTTCTTTGGTTGCTTTATCAAATTCAGTCCACGTCGTGTCATTAAAATACAAAAGCTGTAAATGTATAATACCATTGTCATCTTTGTTCCATTTTACCGTTGGGACATTAATCGTATCACGAATAATTGGAATCTCTTTTGCAGTTTCAAATCCATTTTGAGTGATAGTAAGCGTGACTGTCGACCCTTTGGGACCGCGGATCTTTGTTATTGCTTCCATAATATCGAGACCATTGGTATCTTGTCCATCAATCGCAAGAATTTTATCCAATGGATGAAGTCCTGCCTTTTCTGCGGGAGAACCTGAAAGCGGGGCTATAATCACAAGCTGTTCGTCACGTTTGCCAATTTCAGCGCCAATACCTTCAAATTCACCGGCTAAGTCGCTCGTAAATTCTTTTGCTTTTTCTGGTGGAAAATAAATAGAATACGGATCATGGAGACCAGCCACGAGTCCTTGCAAAGATCCATAAAACAGGTCCACATCACTAACCGGCTGATAAACATATTTTTGTTTTATTTTATCCCATACATCCCAAAATTGATCAAAGCTAACTTCACTTGAACGTGTTGCACTATACAGATCAATGACTTTGGAGATGTCTACTGTCTTATCTTCGTTGGTAAGCGCATGATAGGTGCTATATGACATACCCGCAAAAACACCACCACCAAAAATGATAGACAGACCAACAATGATTAATAAAATTTTATTTACCCGTGATTTCATATTAAAATTTTTCCTCTTTAAATAAATTATGCAACTCTCTTAATCTTTGCCCCTACTGCGGTGAGACGCGATTCTAAATCCTCGTATCCGCGTTCAATATGATGAATATCATTTACAATTGTGGTATTATCAGCGACAAGGCCAGCCAATACAAGACTTGCACCAGCGCGTAAATCGGTAGCCAAAACCTCTGCCCCACTTAGCTTCACTCCTCCTTCTATAATGGCTTTATTCCCCTCAACTTTTATATGAGCGCCAAGCCTATTGAGTTCAAGCACGTGGCCAAATCTATTTTCAAAAATATTCTCCTTAATCTCACTTATACCTTTAACAAGGCTAAGTAAAACCATTGTCTGTGCTTGCAAGTCGGTTGGAAACCCCGGATAAGGCTCTGTGTCTATCGAAACACATTTTAGCTTACCAAGTTCTGCTGAAACTTTTATACTTTGCTGCGTTATATCAAATTTAACCCCCATTTGTTCTAATTTTGAAATAAAACCTCCCAAATGTCTTGAATTTGTCTTTTCTATCTCAATGCCGCAACCAGTAATTAGTGAAGCAATAATAAAGGTGCCTGTTTCAATCCTGTCTGGAATAATTGTGTATTCGCCTGGCGTTAATTTTTCAACACCCTGGATAGATAATGTATCTGTGCCAATCCCTTCAATTTTGGCGCCCATACTCACTAGAAAATTGCACAGATCTTCTACTTCTGGCTCTTTGGCTGCATTATGAATTATCGTGGTGCCGTGCGCTTTTACCGCAGCCATTACAATATTTTCTGTGCCTGTGACAGTTACCAAATCAAGATTCATTTCTTTTCCAACCAATTCATGCGCTTGCACATTGACGAAACCGTGTTCTATATTTACGTGCGCGCCCAAAGCTTCAAAACCCTTGAGATGAACATCTACAGGTCGCGTACCGATGGCACACCCACCAGGCAAAGGCACCGAAGCCCGTTTTTTATGCGCCAGCAACGGCCCCATGACGACAAAAGAAGCCCTCATAGCCTTGACGAGCTCATAGGGTGCCTTGGTATCAGCTATACCCGAATTTATAATTTTGTATGAATGCTCCTCCACTCTTTCTGTCTTTAGACCAAACCCGTGCAAGAGGTTGATCATTGTTTCAACATCTTTTAAATCGGGGATATTATGCAAAATATATTCTCCCTCTTCAATCAATGTACATGCTAAAATAGGAAGGGCCGCATTTTTTGATCCATGTATACTCAAAATACCTTTCAATGTAGTCCCTCCTTGGATAGAAAATCTGGCCATACTGCAGGTTGATTTTATCTAAATACAATGGTATGATTATACATAATTTCATATGGCAAAGCAAATTAAAAAAGACTTCCAACCACATACACTGGTAACAGGAAAATACCTAGGCAAAAAAATGCGCCGATTTATTATGATTGTGCTCATCAGCGCTTTTTTTATTGCTTCCCCGCTGGTGATTTTTTATACTGCGGGTTATCGCTATGACTTAATCCAAAGAACCATTAAACAAACGGGGGTACTCAGTGTTGACATAAAACCAATTGACGCGGAAATTTATTTAAATGAAGTAAAAATTGAAAAAAAAATACCTATACGCCTCACTAATCGAGCACCAGGAACATATCATATCAAAATCCAAAAAGAAGGATACAAACCATGGGAAAAAGACATTACCATACAAAGCAACCAAACGACATTTATAAAAGATGTAATCCTGTTAAAGAATGCTGCACCTCAACTAATTCCCCACATTCCCGAGAATACCACACAAATATTTGGCTCTGAATTCCATGACAATTTTCTTATCCTGACACAAGATGAAAATACATACGAGATATACATATATAATACGCGGACGCAGACAACAGAGTCTCTCATACGAGGCATGAGTGTATCACAACCTCAGATATCTGTCTCTCCTTTCCAAGAAGTTGCATACGCGCGTTTTGATGAGACAGATGATGGATCGTCAATACTTTATCTGATATCATTATCAAACCTAGAAAAACCAGTGGTCTTGCACTACAACAAGCCTATATACATACAATGGAGTAAAACTGCCAGTGACTCTCCTTTATTTATACAATCAGAAAACACCATTAGGAACATTTCCTTGTCTGGGGTACAAAATATAATTGCAAGAGCAGTAAGTAGCAGTATATGGTATGTTGATACCAATAACCACGTATGGACATACGACACACATACACTTAATAATCTCAGTACGCAAAAAGTATATTCTCTTACACAAGAGCCTAGATTAATTCTTGATATCAATGAATATAGAGTCATCACACAGAGCATGGATAATAAAACATTTGTGTATCAGCCGGACAAAGACAGACTAACAGAAAAAAGATCTCTGCCAGGTACAAAGATATTTTATAAGAGAGACACAAAAGAGTGGTGGATTTGGTCTGATTGGGAATTAAGCAGTGTATATAATGATGGTGGTATAAACCTGCTTGAGCGCGGTGGAGAAAAAATAAAAAACGCCATGCTGCTTGATTTGAGTGGCGTTATGTTATTTGTCTATGACAATAAATTTGCGAGTTTCAATCCGGGATACTATGTACGACACGAACTTCTTCAAACAGACAGTACCATACTGGATACCTTTGTAAACCTACGCCAGCGAAAGATATTTTATATGATTAATGAAAATGGAAAAAATAATGTATATGCTCTTGCATACTAGTGTTCCACAATAGCCTTGTCTCCTATAATCATTGAACGGCCCTCTTCGGAGGGCTTTTTGACAAGCCGAACATGTTTTCCAATCATACTGTTGTGTATATGCAAATCAGTATCAATAAAGCTATGATCAAAAATAATGCTTTTTTCAATTGTTGCATTTCGTACTTCTGCCCCAGAACCAATAGTTACATGCGGGCCAATACGGCAATGTTCTAACACACAGTTTTCTCCAATGATAACCGGGCCTAACATAACAACATCATGTGCTACGCGTGATCCCCTGCCTATATGCACATTACCAGAAATCTGGGCTCCCGATTCAACCGTACCATGATTAGGAAAATCTTCTGCGGACATTTGATCTAGTAACATTCTGTTTGCATTGAGAAGATCCTCGGGCTTTCCTGTATCTTTCCACCACCCCGTAATTTCTTTCCACCCGACACGATGGTTATTCTTCAAAAGATAGGAATGAATGTCAGAAATTTCGTATTCTCCACGCGCACTTCGCTCAATATGGTCAAACGCCTCGAAAAAAACACGAGGGCCATACAGATACATGCCAGTGACCGCGAAATTGTTTGGTGGATCCTGAGGCTTTTCTATAACTTTGACGAGGTTGCCCTTGTCATCAAAAATAGGAACACCGAATGCCTTTGCATTAGGGACTTGTGCGAAAGCAAGCATACAATCATATTTTTCTTTGCTAAATTTTTCAAATGTCTCTTTCAAACTGCCGAGCAAAATATTGTCCGACAAATAAAACATAAATGGATCATCTCCAATAAACTTCTGCGCTTCTTTTACCACATGAGCGATTCCCTGCGGTCCGCCTGTTTGTTCAAAAAATTTGATTTTTATTCCCCAATGTCCTCCATCGCCCACATATTTTGCGAGCTCGGTATCACCTGGGTTAGTATTGATAAAAATCTCTTCTACACCAGCTTCTACTGCTTTTTCTATAGCATGAAAAATCATCGGCTTATTTGCCAACGGAATGAGGTGTTTATTGATTGTTGTTGTGATCGGATGCAATCGCGTTGCGTGTCCACCACCGGTTAATATTGCTTTTCTTATTTTCATATAACTTAGTTCATCCCGAGAAGGTCCCAAGACCGACGAGGGATCTTTCATACACTAATCGTATTTTCATTTCAAAATAATGATCTAATTTTCGACATCTCAATAACAAGCTGATACAAATCATTCCATTCCGGATTTTCCTTTTTAATTAATGCCATTTTCTTCTCTCTTCTCCACGTTTTCATTTGACGTTCTCGTTTGAAGGCCTCGTCCATGGAATAATAATGTTCCCAATATACTAATCTGTTTGTCTTATATTTTTTACTAAAAGAATTTTGATATGTTCCTTTCTTATGCTGCTTAATTCTTGTAACCAGACAATCTGTGAATCCAACATATATAACCCCGCTGATACTTGCTGTAATATACACATAATAATATTTCCTACTTGATTGTTTCATACAATCCTCTATGATTATCCTTCGAAAGATTCCTCGTCGGAATCGAATCCTCCTCGGAATGAATGGGCTCTACCACCAAATCAACCCCCTCACCACCACCCAATAATATACCTTCATCACCGGATTTCCAATGTACTTCAAAATCGGATTTTCCATTGTTCTTTCTTGAAAATAAATACCTGTGACTGCATAGGACATCAAAAATCGGTCACTCACCTTCCGCATAGATTGAATTTTTTTTCTTTTATTGATCCACAATTTCCAATGCTTTCCATGGGTCCAGTACTTATACACCTTCATGCGCTCTTTAGCCCAGCCGCCCTTCGCGGCAAACAACCACAAACCAAGCTCGAGAATAACACCCATAGGCAACAAAAGCAATAGTGTTGGCCATCTGAAAAACATCAGCATAGTACCATACCGATTTCGTTCCATCCAATAAAACTTGGTAATACTCCGGCTAAATTGGTATTTATGATAAAAAATAGAATCACTAACCAAAGCTATTTTATATCCAACTGCACGCAAACGAAATGACCATTCCAAATCTTCATGATACAAGAAAAAATCATTGTCCCACGCGCCATATTGTTTGATAAGATCAGCACGTGTCATAAGAGCAGCTCCGCTTGCATATGAAACTTCCTGCACCTTGTTATACTTCATATCTCTAAATTTGGTACGATAATTATTACAGTAACCAAATCCTAGATAGTGGAATGAATTTCCATCACTATTAATAAGTTCCGTATCTGGATGCAAGAGCATAAGTGACTGAGCCAGACCAATAGTTTTATCTTGTTCCATAGCTTCAACAAGCGGTTCCAAAGCATTACTGGCCAAAAATCCATCATTATTATGAAAAAATATATAATCAAACCCGTGTTCAATAGCCCATTGCGCACCAATATTATTACCACCAGCAAATCCAAGGTTTTCTTTTTGCGCCAATAATGTTGCGTGCGGAATTTCTTTGTCAGATAATGGCATGACATTTTCTTCGATAAAACGAACCGAGGGTCCATGTTCAGGATGTGGATTATCAACAATAATAAATTCAATCTTATCTTTTGGATACGTTATCTTCTTTAATGCAGACACCACATCGTCTATGTATGGCTCACAATGGAATGAAAGATATACAATGGCGATTTTTGGATAATTACTCATATCTAATCGATTAACGTTTAACGATATAATACTTATGATTTGTACGCCATTTCCACATATACTTAAACCAACTCAGAAGATGAATGCGAGCAAGTTTGTTCTTTATCAACGCCTTAAAAATACCGGGAACTTTTGCTGAACCGCGTCCATGAAAATGCTTTATAACAATGCTATGTACATAGTATACAGGCCAGCCAGCTTCCCACATACGACGGCACAAGTCGCTGTCCTCTGCATACATCCAATATCTCTCATCAAATAAACCTACTTGTTTGAGAGTTGACCCGCGTGCAAACATAGCCGAGCCCATGATCCAATCTACCGGCGTAGTTGCATTATGGTCAAAATCTTTCATCAAAAAATGATCATTGATTTTTTTACCAAACCCCATCTGACCTAATTTTGTCCTGCTAAATAATGGCTGCCAAAAAAGAGGAAAACGATAACACGAATACTGCAAGGAACCATCAGCATTAATAATTTTCGGCCCAATCATTCCTATTTTGGAATGGGACTCCATAAAATCAAACATCTTTTTCATGATGTGCTGGCCATCAACAAAGACCGTGTCTGGATTCAAAATAAAATGGTATGTTGCTTGAATTGAATTCAAACCAATGTTTTGTGCGTGTCCAAAACCTTTATTTTCATTCAGTGAAATGACATTAACGGCTGGAAATTTTTCTTTAAGCATCTCATCTACATTATCATCGGATTTATTATCTACGACAACAATGCTTAAATCCAATCCATCTCCCTCAACATCTTCATACAAAGAATTCAGACATTGTTTTATGTCTTGTCTCATCTTGTAATTTACAATGATAATGTTTATGTCTTTCATAACGAAAACTCTTGAGTTTTTTTCAATGCCGTAACAAGTAGTTCCTTTAGTTCCTTTAATGATAAACTGCTATAGTTATTCATACGGTCAACTAGCTCATCTAAATCTCTAATAAATTTCTGATATTTTTCTTGTTTGAGAGCCTCATCAATCATGGGATATTGTCTATAATTTTTATCAGCGTCTAAAAATTTTTTTACCAAAACACCTCCATTGGTTTTTTCAATATCTCTTAGAGAAACCATCCAACCACTTTTCTCTCGTAACACCCCTACAACAAAATTAAATGCTGCGAGATCATTACGATAATCTTTGATAGCCCACGCTAAATCAAACCCTCTTTGCTCTTGTCTTCCATCGTCCACCATATGATTATATTTTAAATTATAGGTTATCTCCACCACTTCCTTATTTCCCTCCATCCGACTTTTCTCAAGCTTTTAATCTTTAATCTTTTAATCTTCAAATCTTTTCGGTTTTTCCATATCTCTGCCCAGCCTCTCAAAACCGCTCTATCAAACAACAAAAACCATACGAATTTCTTCAATTCATACCATTTTATAAAGACCGCGTCAAGGAGCCAATTCTGCCAATATTCATTTTTATACAATGTCATGAGATGATTTTTGTAACTATGATACTTTACCCACTCAGATTGTTTCTTCTTATTTTCTACGGCTGCACTGTCTCCCATCTCTTGTGGGCCAGCGGCAGAACGGTCATGATATGCGACCGTATCAAGTAACACGTACGATTTAAATCCTGCAGACTGTAATCGAAATGCTAAATCCACATCTTCTTTGTACGAATGATATGATTCATCTAAAAATGATCCGTCGCCAAACTTTACTGCTTCAATTGCAGCACGTCTATACAAGGGAAACGCCCCAGATACGCCAAACACTTCAAGCGCCGTTCCATCTCCGTTAAATCGTTCAGCACGATACGACATCTTCATCTTTGGTTCAAGCACAGACCAATCTTTGCCTGTATATTTTTCTATTACCCGTCTGTTGCGGAATATTTTTAAACCCAAGGCATCAATATTATTACTCAAGGAATCTTCAATTCTGCGTTCTGCGTTCTCAATTCTACATTTGCCAAAGTCCCATCTCATCAGCCGAGGGCTTACGACAGCAACGTCTTCATGAGTATCCATAAACTTCACCATTTTTTCCAAGCAATCGGGCATAAGATACATATCTTGGTTGAGCAACAAAACATATTCTCCTACTCCCTGATCCTTATTCCCTGTTCCCCTAAATAACTGATTATGCCCCCCTGCAAATCCCTTATTCTCTTTATTTTCAATTAACTCCACTTCAACAGGAAAATTTTTCTTGTCCGCCGTAGCTTTAGCGAAGGTGGAAATCTCAGTCTTAATTTCTCGAAGTGTATCATCAGTTGATGCATTATCTAAGATTATCAGACGCCAATCTTTGAAAGTTTGTTTTCTTAGCGAATCAAAAAGATACGGGATATATTTTCCACCGTTCCAAGTTACTAAATGTACACTAAGTTTCATAAGTTTTCTAAGTAACTAAGTTCACTAAGTAACAACTTAGAAAACTTAGCTAACTTAGCTACTTAGACAACTTATCGTTGACCCACGCCATAAAAATTCCAATCGGCCTAAGCAATGCAATCCACATCCACTTCCACCACGGTTCCCACTTTTTAAAATATATCGACATTGACTTCGTAAACTGTTTTTGTTTCCACAATGTCGTTCTCTTCTTGAAACTCTGCCCCACATAGTCAACACAAGTGACAACAGGCGTATACATTACTTTCATACCTAACTTTTTTACCTCTCTACAAATATCCACATCTTCAAACCAAAAAAAATACCTAGGATCCCATGCCCATCCCAATTTTTCTACCACTTCCCGACGCATGAGCATAAAAGCTCCACGCACAGTATCAACTTCCTGTTCTTTTTCAGGATCAAAATCTTTCATAAGATACGAATCTAATATCTTAGGGAAGATATGTGGCAATTTGAGAATAAGTGCAATTTGGTTTAAGACCGTTGGAAATCGACGCGGGCCAGCTTCAGGTTTAAAATTTCCTTGTGTATCAACTAGTTTACAACTTCCAATACCAACGTCTACATGTTCGTCCATCCACTTAACCATAATATCTAAACTCCCCTCTTGTACGCGCATATCGGGATTCAAAAAAAGGAGATAATGACCTTGTGCTATTTCAACGCCTGTATTATTTGCAGGCCCAAAACCTATGTTTGCGTTATTTTCAACAACCTTAACATTTGGAAATTCTTTTTTGATATAATCGACAGTGCCATCTTTTGAACCATTATCTGAAATAATTTCTTCACATATTATTTCTTTACAACCCTTAAAAACCGAGTTTATTTGCTCGGTGATATTTTTTTTATTATTCCATGTAACAGTTATAATTGATAAGTTCATAAAGGAACACAGATGTAACTGATTAAACAGATTTTCCCAGATTACAAATCTGTTTCCAACTGTCTAATCTATTGGATCTGTGTACTATTTTTTCAATTCTTGTTTGAAGAAGTCGACAAACGGAATCGCGGTCGGGTCAATGCCTTTTAATAAAGCAGAATAATAACTTACATACGAACCAAGGACCAAAACCTCACACCCTTGCAGAACCCTATCTTTTTCTCGGCAATGGTATGATTCAAACTGAATATTATTTTTCATCAAAACTTGTTTGGTAACTTCATACCGCTTTTGATTTCTGCTGTAATAGAGGTGTGATTGCAATAATATAAATAACAAATTTTCTTTATTGCTTGTTGGGTTTACCATTCCCTCCATAAGGTGGTGGTTCAATTCCGGAATAGCAAAATACGCGGCAAACCGTTTTGCGTTTTCATTCATTTGATTTGCAGCGATGTGTGCGTTGCCAAGCAAATGTTCGGATGCGACGTACATAACACTTCGGTCAATAGTTTTGAGTGCTAGTTGTTTGGCCGGATTTCTTTCAGATGGAGTTTCCACACCGAACTCTGTATTATATTTTTCAAGTGTTCTAATTATTTGCTTAATTTTTACATCTGACAATTTCAATAGTCCAACTTTCGAATATAGCAATAATTGCCCAATGATAGAATACCCAAGCCCCATGCGTGGCGAACCGCATGGATTATTTTCAGTAGTAAAAATGAGAGCGGGAACTTTATTTCGTTTTGCAAAATCAGCTAATTTTCCTCCTGCCGTAATAACAAGCAGTTTTGCTTTTTTCTTTTTTGCCTCAGCAAATGCTGCGACCGTTTCTTCTGTTCCTCCTGAGTAGCTTGAACCAACAACAAGAGAATCTTTATTTACAAAAGCAGGGATATTATAGTCATTGCAAATCTCAACGGGCAATTTTAATTCGTTTGCAAATAATGTCTTTACCAGATGAGTTCCAATAGCAGAACCACCCATTCCCAAAACAACTAAATTTTTTGCCTGTTTATAATTACTCGAAATTTTTAATTTTGATGCTGTTTGCAAAACCTGCAATGCTTGTTTACTAAGCAACTGCAAACTCCCCAGCATGTTTTGTGAATCTAATTTTTTAATTTCCGCTAAATTATCAAGAATATTAGACATAAAACATTAATTTAAAAGATTAAGACAGATGGTATAGTAGCAAAAAAACGCTTATTTGTAAATAAAAAAAGCTATACATTTTCTTGACTTTTCTGTATGTTATGATAACATCTTTCCTAGGAAAGGAGGCAACAGATGGCTGACGAAGAAAAAGAGGCGAAAGCCCCGACCTCGTCGGGTGACGAGAAGAGAAAGGCCCTCCTCCGGGAGAAGGCAGCCCTGGAGGCCTACCTCGCGTTTCTCGAGACCGCGAATAAGGCGGCGGATCAAGAACCGCCGTTCGAAGTCCCCGCCCGGTACGGAACCGGCACGACCACGGATCTTAAATGAGCCCTTCTAGCTCGTGCTTCCCCCTAACTTATTAGTTCTTTGATAGATTAGGAAGGAAACTTGCATGAGCGGACGAAAAAAATAGTTCTTGTAACCAAAAACAACCATAAAAGGTTGTTTTTGAAAATTCGTAAATTGAAAATTTATTTGTATCCCTGCCTGCCGGCAGACAGGGAATCCCTTTCTTAAAGATATATTTTTCAAAAAAAAAGGGATTCCTCCACTCATCCCGATTTCGCTTCGCTATATCGGGATTCGGTCGGAATGACAAATGTAAACTAAACTAGCAAGACAGTACCTTGTCACTATTCTTCCCTTCTTTCTTCATCTTCGCATATTTCTCCATGGTATCTCGCAACGCTTCATGGACCTCGCGCATTTCAATACCCAATTTTTCAAGATTTTCTGACGCAAGAAAATTGTTTGAACGTCCTTTTGTCGCAAGGCCTTGTTTGACCAAATCATCATTTGATATCCATTCATTTGTATGTGCTGGGTCAACTAATTCTTCATACAACGCCATAAGTTCACGATGCTTCATAGTACCTGGATTGGTGACGTGAAAAATACCTTCTGCTTTTTTCTGTAATAATTTGTAAAACACATCAACCATGTCATCTAAAATAGTCACACTATTTTCTACATCAATTACTTTTGGATAACGTGCCAATTTATCTATGAGATTCCGCTCCGACGGCATCCAGTCTATAGGCATACGAATACGAGCTATCCCAACATTTGGCAATGTGGAAAGAACCAAATCAGCTGCCCACTTTGCGCGTGAGTATGTTGGTAATGGATTCCCAAAATCATTCTCTCTCCATTTTTTATCTTCATGAGGAGAATCACCGTAATAAATACATCCAGAACCCATGTGCAATAAATATATTCCTCGTTCCTGACAGGCTTCTGCGAGTATGATAGGAAGTTTTGTATTACCCAAAATCGTTTCAAGTTGGTGTTCATCGCACCAATCTACATTTGGTTTTCCGGTAACGCCGGCTGCGTTTAAGACTACATCTGGTTTATGCTCATCCAAAAATGACAGCATGTCCTCTTTTGAATTTACATGTTTGTCCGCAAGTACTGCCTCATCACCCCATGCATCTTTGCATCGATGACCAATGTAACCGTTGCCTATAATTAAAATTTTCATAATTAATATTAATTTATAATTTTGAATTTCAAATTAAAAATTACGCCCGTCCATACCACTTCTCATAATATTCCTGATATGCTCCACTCCGACAATCCATCACCCATTTTTGATTCTGTGTGTACCATTCAACTGTTTTCTTCAATCCATCATCTAAACCAATTAATGGTTCCCAGTCTAATTCTGTTTGTGCCTTTGAATAATCTATGGAATACCTGCGATCATGCCCTGGCCTATCTTTTACATATTCAATATATGATTCATCTTTTCCCAAGAGCGCCAGCAATTTCTTCGTCAATTCGAGATTAGTGATTTCTGAATCTTTTCCCCCAAGACAATAGGTGTCGCCTATTCTGCCTTTTTGCAAAATCATATCAACTCCTCTGCTGTGGTCATCAACAAAAATCCAATCACGCATTTGTTGTCCATCTCCATATACGGGTACTTTATTACCTTCCATTAAATTTGAAATAAACAATGGAATAATCTTCTCAGGAAACATGTATGGCCCATAATTATTTGAACAATTCGAAATGGTTGCTTCCAAACCATATGTCGTATGATATGCGCGGACGAGGTGATCTGATGCTGCTTTTGCAGCTGCGTATGGACTGCGTGGCGCGTATCGAGTTTGCTCGTCAAACGATGGATCCTCTGGCCTTAATGCACCAAATACTTCATCTGTTGAAATATGATGAAAACGTTTTTTATACTCTCGGGCAGCATCAAGTAATGTTTGAGTTCCTAAAACATTTGTCTTGATAAATGCGCTTGGGTCCATGATAGATCTATCCACATGTGTTTCAGCGGCAAAATGTACAATAACGTCTGATTCCTTTACCTTATCAAAAACTAAATCACGATCGCAAATATCTCCTTTGATAAAAGAATAATGTGGATTTTCTTCAACATCTTTCAAATTTTCCAAATTACCCGCATAGGTCAATACGTCATAATTAAAAATATCATCCTGTGGATGTTGTAAAAGCCAATAATGGATAAAATTTGAACCAATAAACCCTGCACCGCCTGTAATTAATAATTTCATAAGTATTATAGAATAGGCTGACCTTCGGAATGTTCAAAAAAATCGCGAATTATATTTGCATGATGAAATCCTATATCAATAGGTATATTATCTTTGGAAAAAAATTTACTTTCTATTACTTCAATAGTTTCTTGCAAACTGCCTGCAATAATATGTGCAACATAAATCACAGTAACACGCGCTCCCCGAGGATCTTTACCCGTGCTTGTATATACTCCGTATAATTTATCGATATGAATTTCGACGCCTATTTCCTCATATACTTCTCTCTTTGCGGCCTCAATAGGCTGTTCTTCTTTTATATGACCCCCGGGTAATATCCAAAAACCTTTATAGGGCTCGACTCCACGTTTTGTCAATAATATTTCATCTAGTTCATTCAAAATAATGACATCGGCAGAACATGTTGGATATTTTTTTTCTAATTCAAAAGGTATTTCCATATTATTTTTCTTGCACTTTATGTCTGATATCTTTCATCGCAGCATCTAGATGATATGCCAAAGATGGCAAATCATCAAGAGGAAAATATCTAAAATCATCCATTTCGACATTTTTGACAAAATGATGGCTCTTGATCTTGATAAAATACAAAATCATAGCACGTGCAAAACGTGGACTCATACCTTTGTCAGAATATACATGAAATAAATCACCTATTGTACATTCTACGCCGAGCTCTTCGCGGACTTCACGTTTGAGACACTCCTCAATAGACTCATATACATACATATGACCCCCAGGCAAATCCCATGTATCTTTGAATGGATCCTGTGCTCTATGCGCAAGCAGAATTTCATTTTGTTCATTGAGCACAATACCCATCGCAACCGTATGCATAAAATCATTATCGCGATAATTGTATATTGTTCCAAAATTATCCGTATAAAATGAGCGAGATGCGGGGATCAATTTTCCTGAATGTTTTTTTTGTATATATCTACGAAGAACTTTGTTATGATTATAACCAAGCCTTTTCCAAAACAAGTAGTGAGGTTTTACCCACTTACATTCTTGGACAAATTCAGTAGGAATATCAAAGGTACACCCCGGTTTAGGCCGTGCAGCAAAAATAACTTGAACTCCATAAAAGCGCGGATCTGCAGGGGGCTTCGAATCTGGATCGCCAAGCACATCTATAAGATACGAAAGTTCAATATCCAACCCTATTTCTTCTTTTACACTGCGTATAGCAGATGCCTGTATGTTATCATCTTCTACATACGCGTAGCCGCTTGGCAAAATCCATTTATCTTTCATCGGAGGCACGCCACTTTTTTCAATCAAAATTTCTCCCTGTTCATTTTCAATTATGAGATCAACACAAAGCACTGCATATCTCTGCTGTTTCAAAAAAGGAATTTGGGTAATTGTGTCCAAAAACCGAGCTGACATATTTAATGTGAAAAATAATAATGTGTAAGCGCCCACGCAGCCATAGTTTGTCCATCCCAAATTTCATTATTTCGTATCATATTATCCACTTCATCTGGACGACGATAGAGCAATTCAATTTCTTCCGTATCATCTGTATGTTGCTCATGTTGTTCAGTTACATGCACGAGAAATACGTGACACGTTTCTTTTATCAGACCATTGGCAGTTTCAAATGTTCCCATTTTTACAAATTCTTTTGCGGTGTATCCAGTTTCCTCAGAAAGTTCGATTTGTGCAGCCTCAAGCGGAAGTATACCTTTCCTTACCCCGCCACCGGGAAATTCAACGCTCTGTTTGTCAACTAGATATCTATGTTGCAGTGTAAGCACTAACCGGCCATCGGGCAATACGGGAACAAGCATGACCATGCCTGGAGTTTCTCCATAATAATAATCGCCTATTTGCCCATTTGGTTTTTCATACGTATCATGCTTATACGTCCACCAAGGATTTTCGTGCAATATTTCTTCGGTAAGTTTTTTTAAGTGTTTGGGCATAATTAGGTTTCACAATCAAATGATCCTTGTACGACCAATTTTTTCAAAAAATCTACTCTTTTCTTTAACATTAAACGGTAACGTCTACTTTTGTCTTCCGAGGATCTCAAATCTCCCATATCAAGTATGTGTATTCCTTTAATCTCACCACCTATTTTATTAATACAAAGGTTAAAATCGCCCATTGTCTCAACCATATAACCTGTTTTTTCAAAATAGTCTAAAGTTATACATGTAAATTTTCTTAATTGTCTGTTAAATTCCGAATTTACTGATGCTATTCTTAAAAGATCTTCTACAGTATAACTAAAAAAATTTGACAACTTCCCCTCAACTAGTCTTTGAATCATTGCGGCTCTTGGTTCATTTGAAAATGGATCGTTAATTATAAAGTTTGCAGACTCTGGAATTATTTCTGAAATAGATGCATATATCTCTCTTAGCTTTTCATAATTCGTTTGAAAATGCTTTGCTACATCTACCAGGCTACCCCCTTTTTGTGGTGGAAATAACAACTTCAGCGCCCAAGAAGGACCCTTGTGCTTATTTTTTAGTAGATATACTTTTGCTTCTCCCCCGCCACCTATTCTCTCCGAGAATTCATATTTATTAGGGTCAAAGGGTAAATGTTCCACATATTGACGTTTAAAATAACGTTCAACAACTTCTCGACCCAAACCTTCTGGAGCATATACTAATGCTGCGCGGATTAATGAAACTAAACGGGCATAACGACCTGATGATTCATCATTTAATCTACGCCACAACTCTCCGGTCCCTTTTGGACAAGGACCTCTTTCACATGATTCTTCTACTGCGCTAGACAACTTACGCACAAAATGAGGCAATCTATCCCTTTCTATCATATCCTATTATGGGCTAAGCAAATAAAGTACTAATTTCTTGAACACTCGTGTGCCCCGGCGCATTTACAATAGCATGCATATTACTGCCACCATCGTCATTCCATCGCGGTATAATATGAATGTGCAAATGCGGGACTACCTGTCCGCCGGCCTCGCCATGATTCCATCCTACATTATATCCGTCTGGCTGGAGCACATGATCGATTTTTTCTTGCGTGCGTTTTACTGCAGTCATCAAAAATCCTAAGAGCTCATCATTAAGTTCAAGTAGTGTTTCTGTATGCAATTTGGGGACAACGACCGCATGACCTTTCGCGCGCGGGTAGATATCCAAAAAAGCAAGCACATGATCATCTTCGTACACGGTGTAGTTTGGAATTTCTTTTTTTATAATTTTGCAAAAAATACAATTGTCCATATTAGTAAAATAAGTTCATAGCCAATAGCCAATAATTCATAGTCGTCAACCTATTGGCTATGAACTACTGGCTATGAACTTTCAAATTATACAAGGTATGATCTTTGAAAAACATTTTTTCTTCTAAAGAAAGCCCAAACTGTCCCAGATAATCAACAGTGTTTTGATAATGTGCCTCGTCCAACTTCGGAGTGAGATAATAGACTGGATTTCCCGCAAAAACGAGTTTACCCAATGCCTGACCCACCCGAGAGTCAAAAAAACGGACAATTACTTGCCTTTCAGGCCATACAAATTTATCCTCTCTATCAGATACGATTATAGCATGGGTTTGCGTGCTTGCCAAGATGTCTTTTTTGACTAATTCTACATATTTTAACTGTCCTCGCACAGCCAAAATTCCATCAACTCCTCTAAACGCTGCATTATAAGACAATAAAGCCATACCAGACAAGACAATCACTCCAAGCAGCCAAGCCCTTTTTTTCTGGGCTATACCCTGCCAAACACTCCCCACAAACGGCAACATAAGGATAAAAATAGGCAACCAATAGCGTGTGTAGGCAACACCTATTGTCTTCATGCTATAGAGCGTGTCTGCACTACTTCCATAGTAAATAAAAAGAAATGATGAAACGAAAATACAAACTATTGCGTATATTTTTTGTGCACGAGTCAAAATTCCTTTTTTCCAATTAAATATAAAAAATGCAAATCCAAACAGTGCGGGAACTGTGTACCACCATTGTATATTGATAAAATAAAACCAAACACTTCGCACAATCATGCCAACACTAACACCAAAAGGAAATAAAAATGAATACCAATGTGAAACTCCAATAGAACGAGAGGTAATATATGCACCAATTGGATTTCCATACACCTGTATGTTAAACCACGCGTATAACCCGATAAAAATTAAACTCGTTATAATCCACGTGAGCAATCGTGAAAATGAAATTTCTTTTCTGTAGGCTATAATGACAATACACATTGCAAGACCAATCCATACAATTTCATTTGGCCGCATCAAAATACCAAGCATAAAAACCGACATTCCCAAAATATCGTTTACCATCATCGAAATCCGTTCAAACCTGCCTGCCGGCAAGGCAGGTCTGTTAAATCTGTGTTCTATTATCATCTTCAAGGGATTCACTAACAAAAACCAAATTCCTATCAACAACAAACTCACAGACGGCACATTATGAAACATACTTCGTGCCGTGTAATAAAAAAGCACTGGCTGAAAAAATAATAATAGCGAACTGTAGAACGCAACTTCTTTATTGAATATCTTTTTTATAATTCCATAAAACGCCCACACACCCAAAATTGCAAGAACGGATGTCAAAAACACCATTGCATTCATACCAACTATTTTTGCAATAAGTCCATACATCATGGGCATTCCCAAAAATCCAACAGGTAAAATTTCTTTTCCTCCATTTTCTTCTACATAGGTACTGCGCGGATGAATAAATTCATTCAATTCTCCATAATCTTGTGGCAAGGAATACGAAAGTTTATTTTCTTTCGCCACTGTGCCAGTAAATACATAATTTGCTGTTTCATCGGGCGAATTAAAAATTCCCGGCACTGAAAAATTTAAATAATTATATAAAACAAAAAATACTATTGAAAAAATAAGTAGGATGATTTTATGTTTGTTAAGAAAAAAATTATTCATAATGCTTGACCGAAACTATATAAAATGATAGAACATGATAAACCTAAGGCCGTGGAAAGGAGGACACCATGGCCAAGCGCGTGAGACGCGCTCGTAGTGTGACCGGTGTCCCCACCCGGCCACAAGACCCGCTTCACGAGTGGCTCGGTATCACCGGGCTACTCATGAAACACGAGGTGACCGCGAACACCGTTACGGTTGTTCGTGGAATCCTCGTTCTGCCGGTGATCATACTGGCAGGATTCGGCTTCAGTGGGGCGGCGTTTATTCTCCACCTTGTGAGCTGGTGGGGCGACGCCGTGGATGGTTCGGTCGCGCGCGAACGGCAGCGATGCGGCTACGTCGATAATCGGGATTTAGGGGAGTATCTTGACCCGATGGTCGACAAGGCTGCATGGGTGGCAGAGGCAATGTTTTTACCTTTCGCCGCCCAAGCTGAACTCCGTCCGACGTGGGTGGTGGTAATCGCTATCGCGGCGATGTGTGTGCTCGTCCTCATCGAGGTTGCACTCGGCATCGTCCGGTGGCAAGATTACCACGCTAACACCAAGCAGACTACAGATGCGCCCAAACTCAACCTTGGGGCGCGCTGGTCAGGCAAGGTGAAGATGGTGCTCGAGGTCGCAGGACTCTCGACACTAATCCTTACCTCGTCCGACGAGGCTACTTGGTGCGTCCACGTGTGGGCGTGGGCGCTCGCGGCTGCTATGCCACTCGCCTCGCTCAGCCTGCTCCAAAAGATCTGGAGCAGGAAGGCTATAGTGGCAAACTAAGGAGCTACGCCCCGCGGGATTGGAGGATCCCCGGGGCGATTGCGTTTTATAACACAGATTGCACAGAATAAAAAGGAAACACGGATTACTATTTCGGTGTATTCCTTGTCATTCCGTGTAATCCGTGTTCTATCTATACACCATGTCTAAACAAACTCACAAGCGCAAACCCGACTGACAACCCCAAAATTCCACTTGCAAATCTCAAAAATACTTCATTATCAAATACGAGTGCGATAAGGATGGCGCACACTGCTAAAACCTGCAAAAACATTTTTATCTTTCCCCACAAATTTGCCATACGTACGGTCTTGAACTTCACATGAGCAACATATGCACTGGCAATAAATATTATTTCAATGCCAAGTACAGCGATTCCAAGCCAAAAATTTAAATACTTAAAAACTAACAACAGCACCATGGAACCAATCAAAAATTTGTCCGCGAGTGGATCAATAAGCATGCCAAATTTGGTTATTTTGTTTTGAGTGCGTGCGAGAGATCCATCAAGCGCGTCAGTAAATGCAACTACTAAAAATAAACCAACCCCTGTCTTGTAGTATCCATAAAGTATGGTGAAAAATACTACAGGGGTTGCGATAATGCGAAATATACTTATTTTGTTTGGCGTAATAGCAGATGGAAGCAATTTTAAAAATGTGCGGGCCAAAAAATAATCATGGGGATGAACTTCCTCTGCTTTGAGATAGGTGAACAAATCGTGGTTACGTTCCTTGAACCGTTTGATAAAATTCATATTTTTCGCTAAACTATACATATCTTACCTAAGATTGGGGAAAAAATCAATAACGAATCAACATAAAGTTGCACTTTGTGAGGGGCTAAAGTATACATAATTAGTCTAGACGCATGAGTGGTACGCCCCCTTGAAACAGGGTTTTGGCCCGCCGCGGCGGGCCAAAACCCTGTTTCATAAATCCGAGCCTAAAGATAGTTCCATATCACCATGCATACACGAGGATTTATTCCACGGACTACAAAAATATGAATATACAGAAAAATAAAATTATTTCTTTAACCATTTTCGGAATTATTTTGTGCATACTCAATATTTTTGTAGTGCACAGTGTTGTGATAGGCATAATAGGAATAGCATTGTACGCAACACAGCTTAGTAAATGGATAGGACATCTTGCTTTTACGAAATACGAAAGATTTGGAAAAAAATTATTTGGTTTTGTCATTCTCACGGGAATCATAATGACACTCAATGTACTTGTATATTACCCATACAAATTAACCACACTCACCACCATTATAATCCTATTAATCCCCTGTTTTCTCTTTTTTATAAAATCAAATCAGGAGAAGAGCACAAATGACAGTCCATGGGTCATGGAACGTTCACACGCCATGCAAACACTATTGTTTGTGGCTATAGATATAGCTCTTATTTATATTCTCACACAAAACAGCACAACTGATGTTCTGCCATCTCCATGGATGAATATCAAACCCTGGTTTTTTATTTTATACGCAATCGCGACCGTAATATTACTCCATACCGTATCTGTCTCGCGACATGTTGGTAAAAGTATTGCACTTATTTCACTACATTTGTTTGTTACGTATAGCGTCGCATCGATTATCTATACACTTGGTTATGGATTTGATGGTTTTATCCATCGTGCCACAGAAACCTGGATTTTAAACAATGGGTTTATTACACCAAAACAACCATTTTATATTGGACAATACGGGCTCGTAGTGTGGCTTTCGCAGATCACACATATTTCAATTAAGATACTCGATATATATCTCGTGCCAGTCTTAACATCTCTCACACTTCCATTTTTTGTATATCACGCATTGCGATACACGTGGAATATAGCGCAAGGCATTGCATTAAATCTTACATGGCTTTTGCCCTTTTTATTTTTCTTATCTTTTTATTTTACCACGCCACACAATTTAGCCTTACTATTTTTTATACTCGCCGTATTTGCAACAATTTCGTATGCAAAAGAAAAAATGCCATTCATTGTCCCTGGTGTTCTCTGTATAATGGCATCAATAACACACCCACTTATTGGAGCACCGCTCTGTGTTTTTGTCTTTATTGCATTTGTTATACGAAAAATAAAAAACAAGTCTATTTCAGTTGTACTATCTATTTTTAATGGGATATCTATTGCGCTTGTACCGATTATTTTATTTACTCTGTTTCTTTTTATACATCATAATCCCCTTCCGAGCATTCAAAATCCTTTTACATTTGAACAAGTCCAGAGATTTACAGAATTAGTTGCACGTCCACATTGGTACATTGCACATGCGCCCATTATATTTGAATTACTTTACCTATGGCATGACGCTATAATTCCGCTGGTAGTTATTATCGGCCTTGTTGGATTTTTTATAAAAAAAGAAAAGACATACATAGATTATCTCCTTATTTCTTCCTCACTTGGTTCTTTTATTGGCGCATGGTTATTGCGTACATGGGTTGTACTGCCCAATTTACTTGAAGAAGAACAAGCATCCTACCCTTTGCGCCTTTTGAGCATGGGGCTTCTTTTCCTCATGCCATTTTCAATGTATGGGCTATACGCCTTAGGCACGTGGTTTATGGAGAAAATAAAAAAATCCCGCAGCGAGCGGGATCCCGCTGTAGCGGGACAGCACATAGTAAAAGCATTATATATTCTTGGAGCAAGCGCACTTTTGATGGTTTCATTTTATTTTTCATATCCACAGCGCAATCCAAAAGTTTGGTTTCCCGGATTTAATGTTTCTCAAGCTGACTTTAGTGCCGTGGAGTGGATTCGCAATCAACATACTGATTATAATTATGTCGTGCTTTCAAATCCTATTACTGCCATGGCTGCTCTCACCAATTATAATTTTGTAAAACATTTCCAAACGCAAGAGCAAGGCGAATTATTTTATTATTCAATCCCAAGCGGTGGATATTTGTACCGCATGTATTTGAACATGCTGTATGAAGTTCCCAAAGAACAATTTGTAGACGAAGTTAAAAAAACAACAGGGGTTGACACGGTTTATTTTGTGGTAAATTCATATTGGGGAAGTTTCAAAAAAATTGTGGAAGAGCACAAAAAAACTGCCAAATCATGGCAGTCGATTGATGACGGAAAAGTGATGATATTTACTTACTAAGCCAATAGCCAATAGTTCGTAGCCAATAAATATCGCCCAAAACTCTATTGGCAATTGGCTATTGGCTCTGAACTATTGGCTATAAAGACTTACAAGCTTTTCAATATATTTCTCCTGCGTCAGCCCAGACAACATCTGGGTTGTTTTATTACTCATGATATGCAAATCTTGCGGATGTTCTATAGCCCATTTCATTTTCTCTGCAAGAGACGCCACATTCCCCGCTTCAAATGTAATACCACTCTCCCCTTCTTCAATAAGTTCGGCAATACCCTCGATGCGGCTGGCAAGAACCGGAATATGAAAAAATAAACTTTCAAAAATCACGGTCGGAGAATTTTCATAACATAACGATGGCACAACGGTTACATTCATGCGAGAAAATAATTCTGGCAATTTATCCCGTTCCACACGCCCATGTACCGTAATATGCACGTTACCTTTTGTTTTTTCAATGACTTCATCTAACTGTGAACCATTTCCCACAATATGCAAATGAATTTGTTTTTGCATGTCCAACTGAATATTTTTAAATGCTTCTATAAGCAAAAAAATACCTTTATGCGTCTCTATTTGCCCAAGATACAAAAAATTAAACAGATCATTTCCCTGTTTCCTGTTCCCTGTTCCCTGTTCCCTGCTCTCCAATGTAAAGTCAAACGTCAATGGATTTCTCACCACTACTGTCTTTGACAACGGAAAAAATCCTCGCTTGGTATAAAAGTCTAACAAAAATTGCGAAGGAGAAATGACAACCTGTGGCGAACCCATGAGTTTTTTCATAACCCACGTATATATTTTTGTAGGAAACCCAGTATAACGCCATGAATGTTCCCTGTCTTTCAAAATCATCGCACTTGGTTCTACCAATTGCACGTCATGCACGGTATGGATATGACGCAAACCAAGTTTGCGAATGACAGATGGAATAAAAAATGATAGGCCAATAAGATTATGCGTATGCACAATATCTGGTTTTTCTTTTTCCAAAATATTTTTTACCCAGCTGGCCGTAGAAAAATTAAAAATATCGCATACATGCCATATAAAACGTACCATACCGCTATGTTTGTGCGCGTCAGTATAAAAATACACATTCGGCGGCCTGCGACGATAAATGGTCGTGTGTTCGTGACGTTCACTAAAATCCCCTCGCGGGGCACTGGTAATAATGACCACATCGTGACCTTGGGCAACCAAACCCTGCGCAGACTTAACTACAACCTGCTCAGCTCCGCCACGGTGATAAGGAGGATAGATGTTGTTGATGATGCACACTTTCATAGCTCTGTAATAATACAAAAATTCCTAATTCACCCATGCATAATTCAAATCTCAAACGTCAAAAGTCAAAACTGCAACTAAAAATTTAAAAGTTTATATATTTGAGTTTTCATTTTGAGTTTTGAGATTTGACTTTTGAATTTTATTTGCACCTATCGTCCAATGCCATCCTAGATGCTTAAACCCTGGAATCTTGAATAACATTTCATCAACCGCCACGATTCCTTTTTCCAACCATAATGGCAAAACGATTCTCTTTTTAAGTTTGAATGCGCGAAAGGTAAATTCCAAAATATATTGTATCCATCCTGCAAACAACCACATAGGACGTACCGAAACTTTTTCCCATTTTCCTTCATGCAATACATAATTTATTTTTCTATAAGAAAATCCTGTCATTTCAGCGTCTGCGTGAGATACATTGTGTTCATCAGTGTGAGTCAGTCGTGACATGATGGGACGAATTATTTTCAGAGGCAAAAAATATGTTTTATTTGGCTCAACCCAAATACACAGTTTGCCACCAGATTTCAAAACACGCGCAAATTCTTTCAAAGCTTCGCCATAATCTGAAAAATGATGCCAGACGGCGACCATATACAGTGAATCAAACGTATTGTCTGCAAACGGCAAGTGCATACCATCTGCCGCAACATAGGTAGCATTTGTAGAATGTAATTTTGTAGAAAGTCGTTCCAGTGTTTTGGAAGAAATATCAGACAACACCATTTTGTAATCAGGTAGGAAATGTTGCGCGTCATGTCCGCTCCCTGCGCCAATTTCCAAAATCAGACTGCCGGGTCGCAATTCTTTTATTGCACTGTGCAATCGAGTGTGATAATACACATTTCTCCATGCATTGAGCTGGTGCACGTTGTTGGCATCATCTTCCAAATGATCGTGATACTCTGCTTCTTCCTTTGCAAGTTCACCTAGTTCAGTTGGTAAGGCAACAATGACATTATTTTTCTTTTCATATACTTTTCCACATGAACAAATATAGCTTTGTCCGGGGATAAGCTCTTTCATTTCATTGTGACAGTCGGTGCAGATAAACATACTTTAAATCTCAAAATTCAAATATCAAAAGTCAAAACTACAACTAAAAACTTAAAAGTTTATAGTTTTGAGATTTGACTTTTGAGTTTTCAACGCTCAGTATACCACATTTTAGAATAAAAAAACTACTTTTCTATAGTAGTCATTCGTGCTGATATGGAGTGTGTCGCGCGCCCGGTGACGGCGGCGGAACGCCTAGCGACATCCAGAATTGGATGCCACCGTCACCGGGACACGCGCGGATCAGCGATCGAAGGCCTTGCCGCTTCCGGTTCTGCTCGCGATGTACGCGCATCGGCACTGCCGTGCCTCCTCGCGACTTGCGTGCGAACCGCTGCAGAAGCGACACGCCTTGACCCGCCGATTCTTGCTCTTGCTGGGACGAGGCATCCCAACCTCCTTCCTCGCGCGCCTCCGTGGCGCGCACAATGGTTCACATCATACACAAAAAAAGTCCAGATGTCAATCTGGACTGTAAAAAAATACAAAACCCCGTTCGCACAAGTCACGTGGTCGCGAAGCGACTTTACGTGACTGTCACGTGTCCGCCCAAAGCGGATTTACGTGACATAACCTCCCCCACACTTCTACCAAATATCTGATAAAAGTATGGGCGAGTGCGAACGGGGTCGTTGCATCGCCCTCTTGTTTTCGGTGGTGACCGAGCTTTCATGATCCCCCCTCACCCGCCCAAAAAATACCTCGGGCTGTATACCGGCTTGCGGCATGCGGCGCACTTGCCGGCGTTCTTGTCCTCGTCGTGGACGAGAACTGCGCCGCATCCGGTGCACCGGATGACCTTGGCGATGTTCGCCGGCGCCCTTGAGCAGTTCGCGTACTTGTTGACGTGGACGTGTACCTTCTGCCCCTTCCCCTTCTTCTTGTTCTTCACCTTTCCCCCACTGTTCTTCCAGCCCTTCTGTCGTTTCTTCTCACCCGTCGGGTTGATCTGCGCCATCGATCCTCCTCGTCAGCCGCCCAATATGTCGGGCGGGAAAATGGTTGCAACTATCCTCTCAAACTCTCTCTCTCTTGTCAACATCGTTTGCACATTTCATCAACAACTATCACTAAACATGGGTTGATAAATAAAGGTTAGTAAGGTAATATACGTGGGCGTTGGGTTAAGAAACTGGAAACCAGAATATATATCCGGTGTCTGGTTTCCTAACCCATCGCCCTTCCCATATGGTAGATATTACAGAGCTCGAAAAAATCCCCCCTCAAAACCTCGAAGCTGAAATGTCTTTACTCGGGTCTATTTTGCTTGATAAAGAAGCGCTTTTGAAAATCGCTGACATGATTGATAGTGATGATTTTTATAAATCGATACACAGTGACATTTATGAGACCATGCTTGAGTTGTATGAAAAAAATGAACCCATAGATGTCTTGACCATGGGAAACAGATTGGAAGAAAAAAAGTTATTAGAAAAAATTGGTGGACGAAGTTATTTGGTAAACTTATCAAATACCGTTCCTACTGCTTCGCATGTTCCCAAATACGCAGAAATTATTCGAAGAAAATCTACTTTGCGAAAACTCTTGCGTTCTGCGCAAGAAATATCACGATTGGGATACAAAGAAGATGCGGAAAGTGTCGAGTACATACTTGATGAAGCGCAACAACAACTATATAGCGTCACGCAAAAACATTTAAAGCAGACATTTACGCCCATTAGAGGAATTCTAAGCGATGCGTTTGAACGTATTGATGAATTGCATAGAGAAAAAGGAAAACTCCGCGGTGTGCCAACCGGATACAAACAATTGGACAACTTGCTTGCGGGATTGCAAAAGTCAGACCTCGTAATTCTCGCTGCTCGTCCATCAGTTGGAAAAACATCTCTCGCGCTTGATATGGCGCGCAATGTCGCAGTCCGCGCAAAAGTACCGGTCGGCATATTTTCGCTTGAAATGAGTAAGGAACAACTCGTCGATCGTCTACTCTGCGCTGAAGCTGGTGTTGATTTGTGGAAAATGAGAACAGGAAATTTATCTGACCGCCCAGATAGTGATGATTTTCCACGCATTGGACATGCGATGGGCGTGTTATCTGAATCCCCTATTTTTATCGATGATTCTCCGGGAAATAACGTCATGCAAATACGCACGAAAGCTCGACGCTTGCAAGCAGAACATGGTCTCGGACTGGTAGTGATAGACTACTTACAACTCATGGAATCGCCAAATTCAAAAGGCAATGACAATCGTGTTCAGGAAGTCGCGGAAATCAGTAGAAATTTAAAAGGCCTTGCGCGTGAACTCAATGTGCCTGTGCTTGCGTTATCACAGCTATCACGTCTCGTAGAACAACGCAAGCCGGCAATACCAAAACTTTCTGATTTGCGCGAATCAGGATCTATTGAACAAGATGCTGATGTAGTAATGTTTATATATAGAAAGTCCGCAGACAGAAACTACCGATTGGAAGATGTACCGCCCGATGAACGAAGTATTGCAGAAATTCATATCGCAAAACATAGAAATGGTCCGACCGGCATGGTGCGTGTATTTTTTGATGAACAGCGTGCGAGTTTCAGAAATTTGGACACTCAGATGGGAAATTTTACCCCTCCACCACAATCAATGCCTCCACAAAAGACAAATTCGGTGCCAGCGTTTTAAAACATTAGTTCAAGCTGAAAGAATAGATTTAAACTGAAAAAAATTTCTGTTTAAATCAATTTTTAATCAGTATAAATCAATGCTTATGTTCAATAAGTTAAAACAATTCAAAGACCTCCGTAGTCAGGCAAAAACATTACAAAATACCTTGTCTCAAGAGAGTATTACGGTTCGCGCAGCTGGAGATCAGGTTGTACTTACAATGGATGGCAACCTCACGTTGACTGGTCTTGCAATTGACGATGCACTTCTGGCACCCGACAAAAAAGACAAACTTCAAAATGCAATCAAAGAAGCTCATGCAGATGCACTCAAAAAAATGCAACGCATCATGGCAATGAAGATGAAAGAAATGGGGGGTTTACCTAACATTCCAGGACTAAACTAGTTCGTAGTTCATAGCCAATAGCCAATAGTTTACAATCGCCAATTTATTGGCTGTGAACTATTGGCTATGAACTTCTATGTACGCTCAACCCATAGATAAACTAATCAAAGCATTTTCCAAGCTTCCAAGCGTCGGCCCGCGTACAGCCGAACGTTTTGTTTTTTATCTTCTTAAATCAGGGAAAAAGGATGCTGGAGAACTTACCCTGGCATTAAAAGAACTAATTGAAAATGTAAAAAGCTGTGAAGTCTGTTGGAATTTTTCTGATACAAGTCCGTGTGAAATTTGTACTGACACAAGACGGCATTACAAGACAATGTGTGTAGTTGCCGAGCCTCAAGATTTACAGACTCTTGAAAAAACACATCACTATCATGGCGTGTACCATGTATTGCGCGGTACACTTGCACCCGACGATGAATATATCATGAAGACGGTCAAAATCAATGAGCTCATGAATCGCGTACAGAAAAATGAAGTGGATGAAGTAATACTTGCCTTAAACCCGGACATAGCTGGAGAGACGACCATGATGTATTTACAAAAACAACTAAAAACTATCCGTCCTGATCTCAAAGTTACCAGACTAGCTCGCGGATTGCCTATGGGTAGCGACTTACAATATGCTGATGAAATAACGATTGAAAGTGCACTAAAAAATAGAACTCAAAACTAAAATCCTCCCGAATTTGGGAGGATTTATTTTATGGGAACGGCTGGCCTCGAGCATTTGCTTGGCTCGAGTGGGTGGGTTGTGGAGCCGAATGGAGCTCCTGCCCAAGACCAGCCGATCGACTGCCACAGGTTGTTCGCTAGCGACCCTGTATCGGAATTTCCGGGGACGGGAAGCTTTCCGTCCTGCCCAGGGGCTGCAAAAACCTACGACAAATCGACGAAGCACCTTATCACAAAGACGATAAAATGTCGACAATAAAACCCGCGTCTTTGCGGGTTTTTATTTTTTTATTCTGTTTACTAAGCTACTTTCGCTATCTTCACTTTCGTAAAATGCTGTCTATGTCCATGTACTTTGTGATAACGAATTTTTCTCTTGTATTTAACTACTCTAATCTTTTTAGCTCTGGCTTGTTCTTCTACAGACGCAGTCACTTTTGCACCAGAAACATATGGAGCGCCAAGCTGTATATTTAGACCATCTTCATCGCTAAGAAGCAATACCTGGTCAAAAACAGCTTCTTTACCTGCTTCAAGAGCTAATTTCTCTATTCTTAAGGTGTCACCAGCCTTTACCAGATACTGTTTTCCACCTGTTGCAATAACGGCTAACATAATTTTTAAATTTAGATTATTAGATAATTGGTATTAGGGAAACGGTGATAGTTTAGCTCATTTAAAAAGAAAAGTCAAGGGGTTGGATAAGTTGACTAAGTTTTCTAAATTTACTAAGTATCTAAGTTATAGAAAACCAATCACAACTTAGCCAACTTAGGTACTTAATAAACTTAGTTACTTTGGTAAGGTCATTACATCCCCTATCTTAAGCCCATTTTTCTGCGTCCAGCCAGCCTGCAGTTCAAGGACCAAATTTGCCTCTGTACGCGGATAATAGCGTGCCAACTCTTGTTCCGAAGCATCTGGTTCGATGGGGACATTGGGGGCAATATCCACAACTACCCCATCTTTAAGCCACACAATGTCAATGGGAAATTCCATGTCCCTCATGACAAACGTATGCTTATCAAGTAAATAAAATGGAAAAATCATGCCATCATACGGCGCAAGTTGTTTTCTTCCGCCCAAGCCTTTGTATTGTTGATATATATTCTTTGCTACGAGTACATGCAATTCTTGATCTTTCAAAGAAATACTCATACTACTCCAGTGAAACCGTTGCCAAAAAAATAAAAAAATGGCAGTAGCAAAAAAAATACCGATAAAATATAACATTTTTTTGGATAATGGTTTTGATGACATAATATACAGCTCATGTACGAAATACGAAAGCTACGAAATATCCGAAATAACACTTTCGTACCTTTCGCAGTTTTCGTATTTCGTACATAAATCATTCTTTACCTTGTCCATTTCTTTTAGAGAAATATATCCCTACTAATAGCATTAGTATAAACAAAAACACCAGTGCAATCAACTTTTGTTTGCTCTGCAAGAATAATGCGGAAATACCAAACAAAAGCGCAATGGCATACAACAAAATTACTGTCTGTTTTTGGCTCATTCCTGATTCAAGCAACTGAAAATGCAAATGTTCATTATCTCCTACATATACCGGTTTGCGTTTCTGAATACGACGAACGATGACGCGCACTACATCCAAAACAGGTACAGCCATAACTAATAGTGTGGTTGCAATCTTTCCTCCAGAAACAATAGCCAAAGATGCTAACATAAATCCTGCAAATAAACTGCCACCTTCACCTAAAAATATTTTTGCTGGATGCCAATTCCATACCAAAAAACCAAGAACAGTACCCGCAAATACAATAGATAAGACCGCTACGTCTGGCTGATACCATTGTTTTTGTATTGACAAAAAGAAAATAATCAAAGCTCCAATACTTACAATACCCGACACCAGGCCATCAAGACCGTCTAAAAATTTTGTTGTAAACATCATGCCCATGAGCCAGAGGAAAACGAGTGAGTCAGCAACAACTACAAGTGTACCCAATCCGTCAACCGTAATTTTCCATTTTGATAAATCAATAATACCACCCCAAGGACTCGTGATAACGTGCGGTCCAATGCCAAACGCAATTATACAAAGGGCTGCTAACACAGGAAATAAAATCTGATATCGCGGACGGAGTACATATTTATCATCGAGTAGTCCGCCGATCATCAAAATTAACCCTCCTACAAAAAGTCCAAGAATATTTCTCGGCACAACATCTATTTCAAAATATCTTCCCGTACTTAAAATAAATGCAATCACCACAAAAAAACTCACAAAAATTGCAAGCCCACCTCCAAGAGGCACACTGTTTTTATGAATTTTTCGTTCATCCTTTTTTGCTCTGTCTATTACATCCAGTTTTCGCATGAGAATAGCAACAATGCCAGTAAGAATGAGGCAAAGGAGAAAAGAGATAAAAAAATAGGCTAAGTACATATAATAATTTTCATGAGTATTTTACTCCACTTACGTTTCCTTGACAACTCTCTCTCTCTTTGTTAGCGTTATCTCAAGTTTCTCGGTAGACGCCGAGAATTTTGCCGAATGACGCACAGCGCGGAGGACGTCGATGAGTACTCTCTTTTACATCGGGGCACTGGCAGGGTGGATCGCCGTCGGCTTCTACGTCGCCGCCATGTGTCTCCCCAAGGTCGACCACACGATGTTGGGCAAGCTGTTGAAGTGGCTCGATGTGCTCCCCAGTCCGAGCAACGTGATCCTCAAGTTCATGGCGGGGTTCATGCTCGCCATCGCTGTCGTCATCCTCCTGCTCAGCTGGGGTGCGGTCTGGCCGCTGTCCATCCCCATCGAGCGCTTCGTCTACTGGTGGCGACGGCGGGCGTGAACAACTTCCGACTTCGGTCGGCGCGGTTCAAGGAGGGACGCGATGGAAAGGACGACGAAACCCACCTGCGACTGCGTATGTGTCTGAATATCAGACATATACGAAGGAGATGCAGGTGGGTTTTGTTGTATAGAAATATTTTAATATTTTCTTCTTTTCAATTCTTTACACAAATCCAAAATATCTTGCAACATATATTCCCTTCTAAATAATACTTGATCATTGGTAAACCTTTTTGTTATATAACCATGAATTCTAAACCAATGATCTCGATTCCTGTCATATTCAATTTGTTGATAATGTATCGGACCATCAACTTCAACAATCAATTTGCACTCATGACAATAAAAGTCCGCTATGAACGGACCAATACTAAATTGCCTACGAAATTTATACCCTCCCAAACGTCTATCTCTCAATTCATACCATAAAACTTTTTCTGCCATTGTCTGATTCCTGCGTAATCTCCTGCGCCTTTCAATAAAGTGAGGTTTATTTTTGAAAAAGTCGGAATATCGAATCACAAAAGAATAATTTAGAAACGTTCCTCCCCTAGTAGGGGAGGTCAGGTGAGGTTGAGGCAGCCATAACCTCACCCTGTCCCTCTCCTACCGAGGAGAGGGAACGTGCTAAGGACGTTTTTGTTTTATCCACGCTCCACCCTCATCTGACACCCTTCGCCCACTATCACTACATCACGCCTTTGTAATTTATTTTGCAATACCAGTTCTGCTAAATAATTTTCAATGCGGTCTTGAATAGCACGACGCATAGGACGCGCGCCAAAGTCTGGATCAAACCCAACATCCGCAAGCGCTTCAAGAGCGGCATCTTCAAACCGAAGTTCAACTCCGCGAAGTTCAAGATCTTTGCCAACACCTTTCAACATCAATCCTGCAATCTGTTTTATTTCATCACGATTCAATGCTTTGAACAATACAATGCCATCAAAACGATTCAAAAACTCTGGACGATAATATTGGCGCAATTCACCACGAATGAGATGATCGCGAATCACGTCTAAATCAACACCCTGTTTCATTTGATCTTGAACATAACTCGTGCCTGCGTTTGACGTAGCGATGATAATGCTGTTGGTAAAATCAACTACACGTCCGACACTATCGGTAAGACGACCATCATCAAATACTTGCAAAAATAAATTCAAAATATCTGGATCTGCTTTTTCAAGTTCATCAAGCAAAATGAGAGAAAACGGATTTTGCCGTACAGCTTCAGTGAGAAGTCCGGTACCCTGCTGTCCTGGCTGTCCAATAAGACGATACACCCCGCTTTTGTCCTGATATTCACTCATATCTATACGGATCATGCGTTCTTCTCCGCCAAAATAAACATGGGCAATTGTTTTGGCAAGTTCTGTTTTCCCAACACCCGTGGGACCAAGAAACAAAAAGTTTGAAATAGGTCTATTTTTGGAACGAATATCTGCGCGAGCCCTGCGAAGGGCGTTGGCAACCATCTGAACCGCCACATCTTGACCTATTACCCGCTTGTGCATTTCATCTTCAAGACGCAATAATTTTTGTGATTCATCTTCTGAAATACTCGTAACGGGTATACCAGTTTTTTCGCTCACAATTGAAGCAACATCTTCGGCAGTGACCAAATGATTTTCTCCTTTGTGTGAACGCGCGAAACTCGCCACTTCGGACAGAAGCGACATAGCACTCTCGGGCAAATTTTGATCATAAAAAAACTTTTTTGCGAGTACCACGCACCGGTCAATAGAATCGTACGAAAAAAATATATTATGTTTGTATTCCACACTGCCTGCCTTTGATTCCAATACTTGAATTGCTTGGTTGGTATCCATTTCTGCGACTTCTACTTTGGTAAATAATGTACCAATTTCTGTATTTACAATATGCTTCGCATATCCATCAGGCAGAGTCGTAGCAAACATAATAAACCGCCCAGTGCTCAAATGTTCTGCCAAAGCCTCTGACACATCCAAACCTTCACCTTGGGTATCTGCCATGCCCGTAAGGTCGTGTAAATTATTAATAAACAAAATAATATTTTTTGCACGGCCCACTTCATTCATAATGCGAATCAAACGTTCTTGCGCCCCTGCAACTGTCGTCCCTGCCATAAGTGCGGATGTCGATATCTGCACAAAACGCTTATCTACCAGACGTTGTGGCGCATCGCCCTGCACCATGCGCGATACCACACCTTCGATAATAGACATCTTTCCCACGCCGTGTTCGCCTACCAAAATAACATTTTGTCTTCCACCTTCAATAATGCGAAATATTTCTTCAATTTCCTTATCACGCGCAACGCATTGGCTAATTTGTCCATATTTTGCCGCAATGGTTAAATCCTTGCTATAGGTATTGAGAAAAGGGGTGCTCACCGCAGTCATAGCCCGGTCAATGCCGTGCTTGCTGATATGCGAAGCTGCTTTTGCAAATTTTTTATATTGTTCATACATTTTTTCACGCACGCGCACCCATTCTACTACATTGGTAAGTTTTTCATTATCAACATTTACATCATACAAAATCTCTTGCAAAACTTCTGATTGTTGTACGCACGAAACAAGAATTGATGTGGAACGGACGTATGAATCTTTAAACGATGTAGACAATACATGCGCATGGAATAACATCTGTGTAACCTCGTCAGACAACCCTGGTTGTCCGCCTCCTTGCACTGATTTTTTGAATGATTCTGAAATTTTGGCCTGCACAGTGCTCACTGAAACTCCAAGACGAATAAAAATACTTCGAATCGAAGAAACATTCAATAGGCTATGAAATACATGAGCAATAGTGAGTGCAGGATTTCCATTGGTGTAGGCATTCAGATATGCATTTTCAAGCATCATACGCGCTTCATCGGTCAGATAGTCTGCCATATCAACGCGCTTTTTTCCTTTCATCTTGTATAGGGAAGCCCAGGAGAATTCTGCGTTTGGATTTTGCATGTCTTCATGTTGTTTTGCGCTATCTGCACGGCTATATGTTAATTCTGGTTTTGGGTCAGACATGACAATGAATCGATACCCTACGTAGCTCAGTACAATAACACCAAACCAAAAGAATAATTTGAAAGGAAATATCGTATCAAACCAAAATTGAACCGTGAACAATAAATCCCAGCGGTCAAAACGCATGACGTCATAAAAAAATACACCCCATAACGAAAGCCATATGAGCACTGCCCCGACCATACGCAGACGATTTACCAATCGACGCGCTCTGCGTATACGAATATGATACAACGTGAGAGGTTCACCAAAATATACAAAAGTATCTTTATCCATACGCCCCATACTCATGCCTTTGCACAGTGAACAACGCCTATATCCCTGATACCCAAAACCATGACACTGAGGACATGTATTGACAGATAGTGGTTCATTTTTGGTAAATAACATAAATAGTTCTTAGCCAGTAGTTCACAGCCAATAGACGTGACTATGAACTATTGGCTATTGGCTATGAACTACACAGGTAAAGTCCACACAGACCCTAGTAACAAATAAAATACAAATATAGGAAAAACAATCCATAAAATAAATACCACCATCATAAGCGCAGTCCAAATAATAAGCCCGATGGTACGCACAATCACATTCATGACACGCATGAAAAATGACATAATTCTCCCCTGCCAGTCCCATTGTCCAAACATGGGTACAAAAATATTTTTGAGCCACAAACCTGGCGCAAGCATCCCGTTTACTTCTCGAATCCAGTTAACACAAAACATAAGAGCGTGACGAGCTCCTGCGGTAAACCACCATATGGGGAAATACAAAATATCAATAACCACCTCAAATGCCATGCGTTGTAAGACGAGTAACCACATACGACGAAGTTGAAAGTTATAAGGTTCCAAGTTATAAAGTTCTTATAAAAGAAGACTTGTTTCTCTTAGAAAATCTTCAAACTCAGTTATAACAATAATTTATCCAAAACTTTATAACTTCCAACTTTATAACATTAAAACTTTACACCTTCATTATAACATAAAAAACAAAAAATCCCCAATAAAGGGGACGTGGACAATTTCATACATTATCTCTTTGCAACAGCACTGCCAAGAACATTCATATATTGAACATCATTTACTGCTACAAGACCAGAACCTGACAAACGATTTTGCAATGTCTCTATAGAAGTCTGCTGTGCGATATCTACTTGTAATTTCTTTGTTTCACGTTCCAATTCCTGAATCTTTTTTTCCAAATCACTCATTACATATCCTTTGGTAGAAATAGTATTGGTCTGCCAAACATACAAAAAACCAAACAATACCATGAGGGAACAAACTCCCACGCGAAATGAGGTACTCAATACCAATTTATAAAAAGCTTCTTTACGCTGACGCATGGTAACTTTGTTTTTTGTATATGCATTCATATTATAATTTTTCTATAACGCGCAATTTTGCGCTGCGTGCAGAAGGATTTTTCTCATATTCTTCCTTGCCACACACGATTGGTTTTTTAGTAATAATCTTAATTGATTTGGTATCTTGTGACTTGAAATAATGTTTTACGATCCCGTCTTCAAGTGAATGAAAGGAGATGACGCATAGTCTCCCACCTGGTTCGAGCACCTGAATTGCTTGTGGCAATGTTCGCTCGACAACCCCCAATTCATCATTTACTGCGATACGCAATGCTTGAAATACTTTTGTAGCTGGATGCAGACCTCCAATCCACGGAATCTCTTTTGTGCTTTTTAATTTTTTACGATATGTCTGCAATATTATTTCAACAAGATCTCCCACTTTTTCTATTCGTTTTTCTTTTCTGGTCTCTACAATAGCCTGCGCAATTTCCTTGCTCAAATTTTCTTCACCATATTCTCGAAACACTTTTTCTAATTCTTGACTTTCGAGGTTATTAATCAAATCACTCGCAGTTGGATTTTGTAAATTGAAAATTGTAAATTGAAAATTTGTTCCATACTTCATGTCCAGTGGCTCATTTAATTTCGCAAAGCTAAACCCTCTGCCTCGCTCCTCAAACTGAGGGCTAGACCACCCCAGGTCAATAAGTATTCCATTTACTGGTTTAAAATTGTTTTCTTTGACAATGTCTGAAATCCGTTCAAAATTATCGCGAACATACCGTGTCCTCCCCTCAAATCGATACAAAAATTGTTTGGCTCGCAACACTGCTTCTATATCTGCATCAATGCCCATGAGCATGCCATTTGGTTCAGTTTTTTCAAGAATCTTTTCTGCATGTCCTGCATCGCCAAGAGTACAATCAATGACGTTCATACCGGGCTTGAGCTGTAATGAATCAAGAGCTTCATTTAATAGCACAGGAATATGTCTGCTCATAAATTCACCTAAATTACAATTCACCTAATTCATCTAATAAAAATCCCAAATTCTAATTTTAAATTTTTGACTTTTATTAGGTGAATTAGATATTAGGTGAATTAGAAATTTGATAATACATTATAAAAGTTACACACCTAGGCTAAACATCTCTTCAGCTATAACGTTACTGTCTTTCTCGGTCCGTGACTTATATTCTTCCCACTTTCCCTGATCCCAAAGTTCGAGACGGTTATACAGACCGGCAACGATAACCTGCTTCTTGAGACCAGCAAAAGTACGAAGATACTCAGGCAAAATAACTCTACCCTGTGCGTCAATTTCCACATCCATAGCTCCTGCGAGCATAAGACGTGCAAACGCGCGGGTGTTTGCTTGTGAAAATGGCAAGGCAGCGAGCTTGTCCGCGAGCTTTTTCCATTCAGTTTTGGTATATAAGAAAAGACAGCTATCCAGACCTCTCGTAACTACAGCGCCTTTCGAAAGTTCACTGCGAAATTTTTTGGGGATAGCCAATCTACCTTTCTCATCTAAATTGTGTGAATATTCACCGATGAGCATAATTTACGTATGTTGATAAATAGACAAGCACCTTATTTATCATTCTTGTCAGGCGTAGCCCGACAATAAGGAGGGCGAAGACTGATTCCCCACTTTTCACCACGTACACCCATTATATCCCACTTATTAATCCTTTGCAACCATTTTGACCCATGTTATCCACACCTGTCCGCCTCTGTAGGAAGACTTCAAAAAACAAAACAGACTCTTTCGAATCTGTCTGAATCCATATTTACTTCAGTCTAAATCAATGTCTAATTCTCCTCAACGTCTTTTGATACGAAATCGCAAACCGATGCGCTTCGTCCCGCACTTGAATTAATAATTCTTGATTTTTATTTACCCAATGGATAAATGAGCGTTCTTCATCGCCAAAAATTATATCATTACGCTTTCGTTCTGGACCTTTTGCAATGCCTATTACAGATCTTTTGATCTTATGATCTTTTAAGATATTAATCAATAGATTCACCTGCGGTTTTCCCCCATCTATCAAAAATATATCTGGTAATTTCCATTCCCCATGTCTCAATCTTCGAACTAGTACTTCTCGCAAGCAGTCGACATCACTCTGCCCCTCAACATTCTTAATTTTAAATTTCCGATACTCTGATTTTACTGGACCGTGTGCATCAAACACAACCATACTACCAACTTTACCAGTTGTACCTAGGTTTGATATGTCATAACCTTCTATGCGGTTGATCTGTGATTGATGATCCCTGATCACTGATCCCTGATCACTGATAAACGAACTATTCAGAAGAGCTATATCTTGAATTTTCCTAAGATGTTCTATTTGAATTTTAAGCCTCCCTGCTTCTTCAAAATTCTCTTTCTTGCTTTCTTTCTCCATTTGTTTTTCAAGTTGACGAATGACGCCTTTTTTATTTCCTCTCAAAAACATAACTAAGGGACTAATAACTTTCTTCTGATAATCTTTTGGGCTAATTTCTCCAGTACACACTCCTAAACATTGTCCCATTTCATAATATAAACAAGGCCTACATGGCTTACCAGGCTGACACGGTTTACACGTCGAAATATAAAATAAACGATGCAATATCTTCATCATCTCGCGTGTTTTTAATCCTGGATAGGGACCAAAAGAAAATTTGAAATTTGAAATTTGAAATTTGAAATTGTCAAATTCATGTTGTCGTATTGTTTTAACTTGCGTGTATTCATCTTTTGTTACCACAATGTAATTCCACGACTTATCATCTTTCCAATCTACATTATACTTAGGCTGAAATTTCTTTATGTACTCCCCTTCCAAAATAATCGCTTCGAGCACAGAATCCGTTTCTTTATATGTAATCTGTTTGACCTCATGGATCAATAATTCTATAGGCCGGAAACTCTTATTTCTACTATTACTAAAATAAGAACTTACCCTATCTTTCAAAGACGTAGCTTTCCCAACATAAATAAGCTCACGCTGTGAGTTGTAAAATAAATAAATACCTGGTTTATCAGGAAATTTTTTTGAATCAAATCTGAACATATTATTCACATTACAATATACTATTATTATTTAACTTTGACAATGTAAGGGCTTAGGATTATGATAAATACAATATATATCTGTGTAATCCATTATAATCAGTGTAATCAATGTTTATGAAAACAATCGCCATCTACTTTTCTGACCCCGAACCCATGGGGTATCCTTTTAATAAAGAATATTTTGGACTTTACCAAGAAGTAATCCGCGATATCAGACAACACGATATAGCAGTATATATTGTACGCGGATCGTCTTATGAGGGCAAAGGCGTATTTTCGCATGGTTGGTATTTTGAAAACGGAAAACTTACAGAACATGACAAAAAAATAAAAGCAGACCTCATTTTTAATCGAGATGACAAGAGCACAATTCCAAAAATTTATGATTGTCCAATTATTAACCACCCAGACTTTGACCTTTTGTGTTTGGATAAATATCTAACCGTACAGCAGTTTCCCGATATTTCTCCACACACTGATCTCCTCAATTCATATGAAGATTTTCTTGCCAAGGCAAAAGAATATAGTCTAGCACCAGAAACGCGTATCGTTCTTAAAAAAAATTTTCTTACCGAAGGACGCGGGGTTTTTATTGTTACAACAAATGAGGTACATAAAGCACTATACGAAGATTGGCACGATGTGTTGCTTCAAAAATTTCTCGATGCACAAATTGGAATACCAGGAATAGTCACTGGCAATCATGATTTGAGAATAGAAGTAATCAATGGCGAGGCATCCCATGCATCAGTTCGAATTCCCAAAGAAGGAAGCTTTCTTGCTAATGTAGCACAAGGAGGCACTATGCGCACTGTGCCACTTAGCAAATTACCTCCTGAGGTACTTGATATAGTACAAGGCATTCAAAAAAAGGTGGATCACTATCGGCCACTCCTTTACTCTGCCGATTTCATGAATACAGAAAAAGGTTTTAAACTAGTGGAACTAAACTCACGTCCGGGCCTCCTCGACAAAGACGAAGCACAATATGAGGAATGGAATGGAAAGATTGCGAACATGTTGATTGAGACAATACTAAATGAAAAATTATGAATACAGAATGATGAATAAAATTAGAAGACAACTATTTCACATTCATCATTTAACATTTTGCATTCATCATTTTTATTTTAACACTCGTTTCAAATACTGTCCCGTATAGCTTCCTGCTTTTCTTGCGACCTCTTCAGGCGTTCCAATAGCAACAACTTCACCACCTTTATCCCCACCTTCAGGTCCAAGATCAATGATCCAATCTGCATTTTTGATAATATCTAAATTGTGTTCAATAATCATAACGGTATTGCCTTGGGAAACAAGACGTTGCAAAACGTCTATTAATTTTTTTACATCGTCATAATGAAGCCCAACAGTCGGTTCATCGAGCAAATACAATGTCTTGCTCGTCCCCTTTTTTGCAAGTTCGCGAGATAATTTAATACGCTGCGCCTCACCACCAGATAGTGTCGTAGCAGATTGCCCGAGCGTGAGATAATCCAAGCCAACCTGATTCAGTACTTTCAATTTATCATAAATAAACGGAATATCTTTGAAAAATTCTTCTGCTTCTTCTATGGTCATATCCAAAATTTCTGAGATATTCTTTTCTTTGTAATGCACTTGCAATGTTTCTTGGTTAAAACGCTCGCCCTTGCACACATCACATTCTATTTGTACACTAGGCAAGAAATGCATTTCAATTTCTAATATTCCGCGTCCTTCGCAGTTTTCGCATCGTCCACCTGGTCTATTGAAACTAAAACGTCCGCTTTTGTATCCTCGTATACGGGCTTCGGGAGTCGCCGCAAATAATTCTCGAATATAATCAAATGCCTTAGTGTAAGTTGCAGGGTTTGAACGCGGTGTTCGTCCAATCGGACTCTGGTCAATACGGATTATTTTATCAATATACTCTGTATTCAAAACTTCTCTATGTTTACCAATGTGCTTGTTTACATGATTAAGACGATTGGCAACTGAGCGATACAAAATACTATGCATGAGCGTAGATTTGCCTGACCCAGATACACCTGTTAGACACACAAGACGACGCAAAGGAATTTCAACATTAATATTTTTCAAATTATGCTCTTGTGCGCCCTTAATTTTTAATTTTGGTGTTGAACTATCAACTTTTCTCCGTTTGTCTGGTATATCTATTTTTTCTTCTCCGCGCAAATATTTACCAGTCAAAGATTTCGTAGCGTCTCCATATATTTTACATTGCAGATAATCCGGATTTCCAGATAATCCAGATTTACCGATGACACTTGTAGTTTCTAGTTTCCGGTTTCCGGTTTCCGGTTTCTTTTCCTTTTTAACACTATTCAATAATTCTTGCAACGGACCAGAAAATACCACACGCCCACCATGTACTCCAGCCCCCGGTCCAATATCCACAACCCAATCGCTTGCCAAAATAGTATCTTCATCATGTTCAACCACAATAATGGTGTTACCAATATCACATAAATTGCGTAGGGTTGATACGAGCTGGTCATTGTCTTTTTGGTGCAAGCCAATTGTGGGTTCATCAAGCACATACAATGCTCCGACCAACTGCTGGCCTACTTGAGACGCAAGCCGAATACGCTGTGCCTCGCCTCCCGACAATGTGCCTGCTCTGCGATTGAGCGATAAATAGTGCAAACCCACATCAAACATAAACCTCAACCTGTTATTTATCTCATTAATTGCTGCCCCTGCAATTTCAAGTTTCTTTGGTTCCAAAAAATCGAAAAGCTTCTCAAAAAATTCTTTTGAATCAGAGATAGTCAATGTGGTCACTTCCCAAATATTTTTATCCATTATTTTTACACTCAGTGCATTGACATTCAGACGCTTGCCTTGGCATTTGGGACACACTTCTTCACTAAATAATTCTTTGGTTCCAAGTCCTGTGCAATAATCACAATATCCATATGGACTATTGAAGCTAAATAAGCGCGGTTCAATTTCTGGAAAACTAAAACCGTCATTCGGACATGAATATTCCGTACTAAATATTTGTTCTATACCATCTGGATAGATAACCGTGCACAGCCCGTCTGATAAATCTATCGCGCGCTCGACTGCTTCAGCCAATCGTTGTTTGTCTTCATCTTCGAGCTCAGAACTCTGAACTCTAAACTCCATTTTATCTACTACGATTTCAATTGAATGTTTAATATTTTTGCTCAGAATAATCCGATCTTTCAATGACTTCATTTTCCCGTCAACCCGCACATTCAAAAATCCAGAATTGTACATGTCATAGAGCATCTGATAATACTCTCCTTTTCTGCCCCTTACTACTGGGCTTAAAATTGTCATTTCTTTGTCGCCTTTGTTATGTGTTATGTGATATGTAACACGTGCTTGTATTTCATCAGCTGTCATCTTTTCAATCTTGGTGTTACAAACCGGACAATGTGGTTCTCCTATGCGGGCATACAGTACGCGCAAATAATCATAAATTTCTGTAATCGTGGCAACAGTTGATCGAGGGTTTGCACTGTGCGCTTTTTGATCAATTGAAATCGCAGGACTTAGTCCTTCTATTTCATCCACATCGGGTTTATGCATATTACCCAAAAATTGCCGTGCGTATGCCGACAAACTTTCTATATATCTGCGCTGGCCTTCGGCAAAGATAGTGTCAAACGCCAAACTGGACTTGCCTGATCCAGACAGCCCAGTAAACACAACCATTTTATTACGTGGAAGTTCGAGATTAATGTTTTTTAGATTATGTTCTCGAGCACCGCGGATGATGATTTTATCTTGCATAATAGCTTACGGATTACGGATAATCCTGATTTACGGATTTTGGACAATATTATAAGTAAATCCGTATTATCTGTAATCCGTAAATACACAAAAAGCCCCACAAACTTGGGGTATATAATAGGTCTATTGAATAAAGAACTTAGGCATTATATACTTACAAAGTATGATTTGTCAACTAATATATTCATATGTATCAAAACCAAAAAAACCCTAAACTCAGCCCAGAACAATGCGACATAGTCTTTAGCAAAGCAACAGAAGCGCCATTCACGGGTAAATACCTCAATCATCACGAAAATGGAATATTTACATGCGCTAATTGCGGTGCAGAACTTTTCTCATCGGAAAACAAGTTTGACTCAGGCACTGGTTGGCCAAGTTTCTCAGATATGGTACAATCTAACCGTGTGGAGCTCATATCAGATACAAGACATGAAATGAATAGGATCGAGGCTGTATGCAAAAATTGTGGCGGTCACCTGGGACATTTATTTAATGACGGCCCACAACCTACGGGCAAACGCTATTGTATTAATTCTCTCTCACTCGATTTTAAACCAAAAAATAATTCATAACATACATGCGTATGAAAAAGATTCTTCTTTATTCCGTATGTACTCTTCTATTTGTGGGTGCGGGATGTTCAAATACTGTGCAAGATAATTCAAATATACCATCAAAACCAGCTGATACGCCAAACCAAGAGACAACTTCAACAGATAATCAAGATACAGACAATCAACAACAAATCGCATTGACTGCAAATGCACTTGGAGATGCAACCGTGAAATTTGAATGGAATGTACCTACCAATTTAGAAAGCGAGGAAGGCTATCGTATTGTGTATGGAACAGATTCCAACCCCACATTCCCCAGTCTTTGGTGGTTTGAGCGCGGACCTACTCATCGCGAAAAAGTCTGGAGTGGATTACCTCTCGGGGTAGCTCACTTCCGCGTATGCGCAGTAGTAGATGATGCATGCGGTGAATATAGTAATGATGTAGAAGTAGACATTAAATAAAACATGGATGACACAGATGTTTACATATTTCGCAAATAAAAATCTCCTTATAAGGAGATTTTTTAATCCGTAATTAGGTTTCACCTAGCTCATTATAATAATATGTGCTCTTTCTTGCCAAGATACCTTGGCGATGGATGAGTAAGTTCAACCTGATACCACGCTTTAAATCGTGCAAGAAATTCGCGCACAGCCCATATGGATTCATCAACATAATTTTGTCTATCTGCAAAAATTCCTACCGTTTGCACGCCAAGTGAATTGCAAATATATAAAATGCGCGGCAAATGAAATTCTTGAGAAATTGCAATAGTTGTTGTCACGCCAAAAATATCTCGCGCCCGATAACAACTATCATACGTCCGAAATCCTGCGTAATCAAGTACAATATCTTCTTCTGGCACCCCTTCATCTGTCGCCACTTTTTTCATAGGGATAACTTCATTATACCTATTGCTTCCATTGTCCCCTGTCATTAATATTTTTTTAACTTTGCCTGCTTTGTATAATTCAACCCCAGTTAGAACTCTATCACGCAATGCGTCTGAAGGTGTTCCATCTCTTTTTACTCCCGCACCAAAGACTAATGCAATAGTCGTGGTTGGAACTTGATCAACTGCATAATATATTCCGTTTTTATATGAATCAATAACAAGTTGACTTCTCAACACAAAACCAATACCTAGAAAAAAACCAAGCAAGACAATTTTAAATGCTATTTTCAATCTACGCATAATCAATTATCTTTAACTCCTCTAAATTTTTTCTTAGTCTCCGCTTCAACCTCAACTTTCCCCATTAATTTCAATTCCCTAATTTCATCTCTCAAAATGGCTGCCAACTCAAATTCCAAAGCTTTTGCCGCTTCCCGCATCTGTTTTTCTTTATCTTTGATAATTTCGTCAATTGGACGCGCATCACCAGATAAATCCAACTGCAACAATCTCTTATTTTTCGTAGTTCGTAATTTCGTACCTTTCGTATTTCGTACATGTATTCCAAATTCTTCAAGAATATTACGAATGCTTTTTTCAATTGTCTTGGGCGTAATACCATGTTCCTTATTATACGCAAGTTGAATCTCACGGCGACGTTTGGTTTCTCTTATCGCACTTTCTATTGATTTGGTAGAAACATCCGCGTACATCACGACTTGTCCATTTACATTACGTGCCGCGCGACCAATAGTCTGCACCAGACTCGTTTCATTACGCAAAAATCCTTCTTTGTCCGCATCCAAAATGGCAACCAAAGAAACTTCTGGTATATCCAAACCTTCACGCAACAAATTAACACCTACAATAACGTCAACTTCTCCTTTGCGAAGTTTAGTAATAATTTCAATACGTTCAATCGTCAAGATATCACTATGGAGATAAGAAACTTTTATCTTTTGATCCTTGAGATAATCCGTGAGATCCTCTGCCATTTTTTTTGTAAGTGTAGTGACAAGCGTACGTTCACCTTTTGTAATACGATCTTTGATTCTTTCAATAATATCCTCTACTTGTGACTTTTTTCCCTTTCCTCCGGTCACCGGCAAGACAATAATCTCTGGGTCGACCAAACCCGTAGGCCTTACAATCTGTTCTACTACTTGTTCACTATGCTGATATTCGTAATCAGTAGGCGTTGCAGACACAAAAATCATGTTCTGTGTACGCGCAACAAACTCATCAAAGGTGAGGGGCCTATTGTCCCGTGCGCTCGGCAACCTAAATCCGTGTTCAATAAGTGTATCTTTTCGTGCCCTGTCTCCATTAAACATCCCACGAATTTGAGGTAATGTAACGTGACTCTCATCAATCACTGTCAAAAATCCTCGGTGTTCGTTTCGTATTTTCGTAGATTTCGCGTAAAGCGACGATGTCGCCTCGCGACTTTTCGTCGTAGTTCGTATATTATTACTATGTTCACTGCTATACAAAAAATAGTCTACTAATGTAAACGCCGGCTCCCCTTCCTTACGCCCGTCAAATTGTCGCGAATAATTTTCTATACCATTGCAATATCCAATATGTTCAATCATCTCCAAATCATAATTTGTCTTGCGTTTTAATCGTTCGTATTCCAAAACTTTTCCTGTTTTTTTGAAATAAGCCAGACGTTCTTCTAGTTCTGCGCGTATAGATGTAAACGCACTGTTTTTTTCGGATTCTGATATGACATAATGTTTTGCGGGAAAAAACCAAACGTCCGAAAGGACGTTTGCCCCGTGCGAGCGAAGCGAATTTACGGGGCCTCGTTCAGATGACATTATAATTTTCCTCGTAACCGGATCTACCAATTCAATAAGATCAATTTTATTGCTAATTTCAAACCGATAAATTCGCTCCTCATTCACCGGAACAATTTCAAAAACTTGACCATGCATACGGAATTGTCCTCGTTTTAAATCTGCATTCGTGCGTTCATATTGCATGTTAATCAAACGCTCCATCATCCCGCGCCTATCAATTTCTTCGCCAAGCCGCACGTGAATTACTTCTTTTTCATAATCTTTTGGATTGCCCAGATTATAAATAGCAGAAACAGATGCAACAATAATAACGTCATTACGGGACAATAATGCTTGGGTGCAGGCATGACGCAACCGATCAATTTCTTGATTTATTTGTGCTTCTTTTTCTATGTACGTATCAGATGATGGAATATATGCTTCGGGCTGATAATAATCATAATACGACACAAAATATTCAACTGCGTTGTCTGGAAAAAACTCACGAAATTCATTGCACAATTGTGCAGCCAACGTTTTGTTGTGAGCAATAACGAGTGTGGGCATTTGAACTTGTTCAATGACATTTGCAATGGTAAATGTTTTTCCTGAGCCAGTTACACCAAGAAGTGTCTGCGTTCGCATATCTTTTTTCAAACCTGAAACAAGACCCTGGATTGCTTCGGGTTGACTACCGGATGGTTTAAATTTTGATTTAAGTTTAAATTTCACACTAAGTCTGGTTGCCTGCCCGCCGAAACTTTAGTGAAGGCGGGAGATCCTGATGGTTTATAAGGCGCTTTGAGTTTAAATTTTAGCTTATTTTAGCTAAAATAAGCTAAAATTCATATAAAATGATACCATATTATTGACAAAAAGGCAAATTTATGATATAGTATGTTGTTTTTATGATACAAAGTCTGTCTATATAACATAAATATATGTAGACAAACTCCGTGCCACAAAGGACATACTTGAGCATAGCGGTTGAAGGTGCTCCACACAGCACCGCTATTTCTCAAGAAATGAGGACACGGCTAGCGCAGACAGAGGTACTTGGGGAGGTAACGTCCACGGAGTATGCCCCCCACCCGAGCCCGCGCTATGAACCCCGACCGAGAGTGGTGCACATGAATGTGCACTGCGAATTCTTATCGAGTATGCACCACTTGGTAAGAATCCCTGTTCATTACTAGCCGGGTGAAAACCCCGGAATGGTCGCGTCTGGTAAAATCCGGACCGGCGACAGGTTGTGTTTGTATGTTGTGTGTGGAACACATACATACATCAACCTGGGTCATCTTTTTCTTATCTCTACGAGGTAATGGAAAGAAGATAAAAAATCCACTGTTGAGGTGGATTTTTTGTTTTTTTAATTTTCTAATTTCCATTTTCCAATTTTTTAATATCTTTAATATCCCAATATCATTTTAATATTCTTTAAGTATTTTTTTAGTATTTTTTCAATATCTTTTACGTCCCGATATTTCTCTTCTTCGGCGTCTCGCCAATAATTTTCACGGGCACGCCAATATCCATATATTTGTACAAAAGTTCTGCATCAGGTGTAGAAAGATTCACACAACCATGTGAATGAGTGCGAATTCCAAAATCATTGTGCCAATACGTACCATGAATATAATAACCGCCCTTTCTAAATTCCATGTTCCATTTTACATTTTGTAGATTATAGTCAATGCCAATATACGCCTTCGTCGGAATCATTTTTAAAATACTAAAATCCCCAGTGGGTGTTTCTGTGCCGGGGTTACCTGTGGAGACAGGAAGATTCAAAACTTTCACTTTATCGACAAAATAATTCAACCTCTGCTGTGTTCTGTCCACTTCTATCCATCGCGCAAATTGAGTTGAAGTAGAAATATCAATTGGATTATTTCCGCGCATAACTTCATCAAAATCATTCACATTATCTCCATCTGTGTCCCCTTTACCAATATCAGATTTAAACCAATGTTCCAGCCAATCATTCAAACCATCTTTATCATAATCAAATTGATGCATTGCCACGCTTGGCCCTTTATGTGGGGAATAGCCGTGTGCCACTTCTACCCCATCCAAAAATGTATCTCCGTCGGTATCAGGATTATTAGGGTCCGTATAATACAGTGCTTCGTCTGAATCAGAAAGACCATCATTGTCGGAGTCAATAGCTTCCGCTTTTAAAATACCTGGTGCAAGCAAGAATAAACTCATTACTAACAATATTTTTTTCATAAAAGAGGACTTCTAAAACAAACAATAAATAAAATAAATGATAAGTGATAAACATTTATCATATATCATTTATCATTCATAATTTTATTATATTTCAATCTTTTCGAGATATTCCGGCACAAACGCCTCAACACCGATAGTATCTTTTATACGATGAGCAAGTTCTGTGGCCGCGACTGGCTCGCCATGCGTGCAATATACTTCTTTAAGTTTTTTCCTACCCGTTCCAACCCATTTCAAAAGTTTTTTCTGGTCTCCATGAGCTGACAAAGCGCCGATGGCTTCCACTCGGCAATGTACGTCCACATCTTCATTAAAAACCTTTACATGCTTAGCTCCTTCATACAATCGACGCCCAAGAGTTCCTTCGGCCTGGTAACCAACGATGAGTAATGTTGAGTAAGGATCTGACAAATAACGCAAAGCATGATGTAAAATCCTTCCACCATTCATCATGCCAGCACCTGCTATTACCATTTTGGGACCGGGTACGCGATTTATACGCTTTGATTCTTCAATTGTATGCGTGGCATGTAATTGAGGAAAATCTAAAAAATCATCACCAACCGTGTGGCGCTTCATTGCCTCTGCGTCATAATAATCTGGATACTTGGTATATACATGTGTCGCGTCAATCGCAAGTGGACTATCTAAATAAATAGGAATATTGGGAAGTGTTTTGTCATATTCACTCAGTGTATTTAACTCATAGAGCAATTCCTGGGTACGCTCCAATGAAAAAGAAGGGACCATAATTGTTCCTCCCCTATCAACACCAAATCTGACTGCGTCTAACACCAAATTTCTCCGTGTATCAACATTTTCATGAATTCGGTTACCATAGGTTGATTCACACAGCAACAAGTCAACCTGATCTAATGGCTCAGTGTCTTTTATTATTGGCACATGTTCATTACCAATGTCTCCTGAAAAACCTATCGTTTTATTTCCAACAATGACCTGAATAAATGCCGAACCAAAAATATGCCCTGCGTCTTTCCATATGGCGGTAATACCGTTCCCTATATCGAGCACTTCATGATAATCAACTCCCCTGCATTGGCTCTGTGCGGCTGAAATATCTTCGGGTGTAAACAAAACAGGATAACCAAACTTACGATTATCATGTTCCATAATTTGATATGCGTCATCCCAGATAAGCTTGGCAAACTCGCATGTCGCTTTGGTCATGAATATGTGTCCATCAAAGCCTTCTTTGACTAGTCTAGGGATACGTCCAATATGATCAAGGTGCGCATGCGTGACCAACACCACATCAATTCTTTTTGGGTCAAATGGAAAATCATCATGATTCTTTCCTGCATTAAAATCAGAGCCCTGAAACATTCCACAATCGATAAGTATTTTTTTTGTACCTGTATCTAACACATAGCATGAACCGGTTACCTCTCTGCTCGCGCCACAAAATTGGATGAACATAATTTTGATATTAAATATGTATGAGTAGTATAACAATATATGATCATTTTTAAAAGTTAGTTACAGGAATTTGGGTTAGGAAACCAGAAACCTGAAATCAGAAAAAATCTGGTTTCTGGTCTCCTTACCCAATGCCTAATCCAAAAACATATTCAAAAAATCTTGCTTACAGCTAAGATTGATATTTGCAGGCTCATTTGTTATACTATCTCCAAACTATGCGCCAAGAAATAGATAAAATAGAAATAAAAGAACCTCCTCTCGAAGAACTCAATAAAAAACGGTCGTGCCTGAAACGTACCTGTCTCACCGGGTGCGGTTGTTTTACTATTTTATTTATCATTTCTCTTCTCATTATAAAATTCACCATGGGACCCCAGGCCAAGCAACTCCGCGAGCTTCCCAATACATTCATCAAGACAATTCCTATATACGACAAGGATAATGTTGAGACCATTACTCATACCTCAGGCAAGGAGCGCGGACGTGGAGTCGAAGCAGCTGCCTACATTCCAAAACTCATTATCTCCCCCGTCGTCATCTTCCTCGACACAGAGCACAAATATGTTCCTGTCCTATATACCGAAGAGCCAGGCATGACAAATTGGCAAAAATTTATTGCATTTATGGCGCGACCGATTGCAGATCATAGAGACGTATTCAAATTAGAATGGCTCAATCTTTCCGCAAGCCAAAATTTTATTCTAGAATATTATCAAAAAGAACTAGAAAAAAATGGTTTTACCATTATGAATGTAAGTGAAACAGACACAATAAAACAATTCACATTTAGCAAAGACAAGACGGATGGTGTGCTCTACACTATGGATAACAAAGAAACAAAATTCACTGATTACATTTCACTGACCGTAAATATTCCTATAGAATAATGCGCTCACTCAGTCACATCATATATTCTAAAGAATTTGTTCGATACACAATTCAAACACGCAAATTCTAAATATGGTCTTATCTCGTTTACTTGAAACAAAATACAACAGTATTACCGGCGCCGCTATCATTATTGGAGCGGCGTCTTTAGTTAGTAGAATTATAGGTCTCGTGCGTGATCGTCTATTTGCCCACTACTTCGGTGCGGGCGATATTATGGATGCGTATTATGCTGCATTTCGCATTCCTGACTTTGTATATAATATTGTCGTCGTGGGAGCTCTCTCTGCTGGCTTCATCCCTGTTTTTATGGAACTCTTGGTAAAAGACAAAGAAGAAGCTCGACGCGTGACAAACTCAGTCATAACCATTCTTGCATTCACTCTAACCATCGTATGTCTCATCCTCTACATATTCACGCCACAACTCGTGACTAAATTGACTCCTGGTTTTTTAGGAAGTAAGTATGAGTTAACGCTGACATTTACCCGCATAATGCTCCTAAGCCCGGTACTATTAGGCATTAGCGGCGTGATAAGCGGTGTGCTTCAATCATACAAAGCATTTTTGGTTTATTCGTTGACTCCCATCATGTATAACATAGGCATTATCGTGGGAGTAACGGTATTTGTACCTCTCTTTGGCCTCAACGGTCTTGCTTATGGAGTTATACTTGGGGCACTCATGCATTTATGCATCCAAATTCCTGCTCTTATCCATTATGGATTCAATTTTAGGCCATTATTATTATGGAAACATCCGTCCGTACGAAAAATTGGATGGCTACTGATCCCACGGACGCTTGGCATGGCAACACAACAAATAAACAAAGTAGCCATCACTATAATAGGTTCTCTGCTTGTCTCAGGGAGTCTTACTATTTTTAACCTCGCAGATAATTTGCAATCGGTCCCCTCGGGGATTGTGGGGATTTCATTTGGTATGGCAATATTCCCTGTCCTTGCTGAACTCGCGGCACAAAATAAAAAACAAGAATTTGTAGATCGCATTTCTTCTACAACACGACAGATATTATTTCTCATTTTGCCCCTCACTATTTTGTTTATTATTTTACGCGCGCAAATTGTACGCGTAACACTGGGCACGGGAAAATTTGATTGGGACGCAACGGTTCTCACCTTTCAAACATTGGCTTTCTTTTCTATTTCTCTTTTTGCCCAGTCTCTCATACCTATGCTTGCTCGAGCGTTTTATGCTCTTCAAGACACCTGGACGCCTTTCATTATCGGCATGTGTTCTACCCTGGTAAACGTACTCGCCGCATTATATTTTGCCAAATCATTTGGCGTTATTGGTCTGGCATGCGCGTATTCAGCAAGTATGATTATCCAGACAGCATTATTATGGATTTTCCTCCGCCACAAAACGCATGGACTTAATGAAAAAAGTATTGTTATATCAATTATAAAAATGTCGGTGGCAGTCCTTGGTATGGGATTTGTCATACAACTGCTCAAAAAACCAATGTCTCTTGTGGTAGACATGGAAAAATTCTGGGGAATTTTGACACAAGGTTTGGTGTGCGGAACTGTGGGACTTATCACCTATCTCGTCCTCTGTCGACTTTTAAAACTAGAAGAGGTCTTCTCTTTTCAGCAAAGCCTTAAACGGAAATGGCTCAAATTTCGAGGTACGGAAATTGAGCCTGTGGACCAATAGAATACCTTGCCAATGTAAACACGAGATGATACAATACTCGCGTTGTTTTGGCTACATACTCATAAAATATGGATACTATCCGTAATTTTTGCATCATTGCACATATTGACCATGGAAAATCTACGCTCGCAGATCGTTTTTTGGAATTGACTGGAACTGTTGAAAAACGAAAGATGCACGCACAACTATTAGACCAGATGGAACTGGAGCAAGAGCGCGGTATCACCATCAAACTTCAGCCAGTCAGAATGCACTATTCCTTAAAAAACTCTAGATCCGAAATTGCAAATTTAGAATTTATTCTAAATTTGATTGATACCCCAGGTCACGTAGATTTCACCTACGAAGTTTCACGCAGTCTTGCCGCAGTGGAGGGGGCTATACTCCTTGTCGACGCAACGCAGGGAGTGCAGGCACAGACGATTGGTAATTTGTATTTGGCAATTGAACAAGATCTCACCATTATTCCGGTTCTCAATAAAATAGACTTACCTAATGCAGATATTGAAAAGACAACTGATGAAATTATTCATCTTCTTGGGTGTAAACGCGAAGACATTTTGCATTGTTCAGGAAAAACAGGAGAAGGTGTAGAAAAACTGCTCGAAGAAATTATACAAAGGGTTCCTCCACCCAAGCAAACAGCACAAGAACCTCTTCGCGCACTGGTGTTTGATTCCTTTTATGATGATTATCGCGGAGTTGTCGCATCCATACGTATTGTTGATGGAGAATTAAAAAAGGGAGACAAAATTCAATTCATGAAAACACGCGCGACAGCGGAAGTTCTCGACCTCGGACATTTTTCACCAAAACTCATGTCTGACTCCACACTTGGAAATGGACAGATTGGATACGTGGTAAGCGGACTTAAAGAACTTTCAGACGTACGTGTTGGTGATACGGTTACGTTAAAAGATAATCCAGCACTCGAAGCGTTACACGGTTATAAGGATATTAAACCAATGGTATTCGCTGGAATTTTTCCCAAAGAAGGAGATGACTACTCTGCTCTGCGCGATGCAATTGAAAAATTAAAACTTAGTGATTCGTCACTCTTTTTTGAACCAGAACATTCTCAAGCACTTGGTTTTGGATTTCGATGTGGTTTTTTGGGAATGCTCCATCTCGACATTTTTCAGGAACGGCTTAAGCGTGAATTCGGCCTTCACATTATTGTTACCGTGCCAAGCGTCGCCTATCGAGTAAAGAGAACAAATGGCCAGGAACTGATTGTAAAAAGCCCCCAAGATTTGCCAGAACCTAGTAGCATTGTAACCGTAGAAGAGCCCTGGATGGATGTAGATATAGTTACTCCGGAAGATTTTATCGGAAATGTCATGGGATTAATTGCGGAAAAAAAAGGACGATATAAAAATACTGAATATCTAAGCGCAGGCAGCCATCAACGCGCGATGCTCCATTACGAAATGCCCCTTGCGTCAATTATTACAGATTTTTATGATAAATTAAAAACTGTCACGAGCGGATATGCGTCGCTCAACTATGAACTAAAGCACTATGAGAAAACAAAAGTGGTGCGTCTTGATATTCTAGTGGCTGATGAAAAAGCCGAATCATTGTCTACACTTGTATGGGAAGAGGATGCACACAAAGTTGGAAAAACAATTGTCAACTCACTCAAAGACACCTTGCCAAAACAACAATTTGTGATAAAAATTCAAGCAGCAATTGGCGGCAAAGTGGTAGCGGCTGAACGATTATCTGCATTGCGCAAAGATGTGACTGCAAAACTGTATGGTGGTGATGTCACCCGAAAAAATAAACTACTCGACCGACAAAAAAAAGGAAAAAAGAAAATGATGGCAATGGGTAAAGGGAAAGTGGATATACCGACTGAAGCGTATCTTGCGGTACTCAAGCGCTAGTAACAATGATTTCTAATTTATAATTTACAATTTTGAAATTGTTTTGAAATTTGAAATTAAAAATTAAAAATTCAACTCTATGTACGGAAGCAAAAAAATGAAAGTCCTCTGGACGCTCATATCTATTCTCGGGATTGCCGCGATGGTATTTTTTAGTATACTGCCAGCATTTTACTAAAATCCCACATTTATAGCATGCAAAAAAAATGGGATATCCTCCCCCTTCCTCCACAATCTTTTTACGATGAGCATCCAAAACTACCCAAAATCGTGGCAAATTTGTTATTCCACAGAAATATTCGTACACAAAAAGATATTGATGAATTCCTCAATCCCGACTATACAAAAAATATTCATGATCCTTTTTTATTCAAGGACATCCATAAAACAATTGAACGTATTTTTAAGGCGATTGAAAATAATGAAAAAATAGTCATACATGGAGATTATGACGCGGACGGAGTTTCTGCTTCAGTTATTCTTGTTTCAACTCTCAGAGCACTGGGCGCAAAGCATGTCGATATATTTCTCCCGCATCGTGAAATAGACGGCTATGGGCTCAATAATAACACCGTTGAGAAATTTATTGAAGAAAAAATAAATCTAGTTATTACGTGCGACTGCGGTATTAGCAATATAGAAGAGATAACAAAAGCCAAAGAACACGGGATAGATACGATCGTGACAGATCACCATACGGTTCCAACTGTCCTACCGCCTGCCATTTCGATTATTCACCCGAAGGTAGTAGATGAAACATACCCTGATAAAGGCCTTGCGGGAGGAGCTGTCGCGTTCAAACTAGTCCAAGGACTCCTCAGAAAACATAAAGAAAACGGACAGAAATTAAACAATGATCTCACTCACGAAGCTCACGAAAAATGGCTTCTCGATATGGTCGCTATTGCCACTGTTGGAGACATGGTACCGCTCGTGGGAGAATCGCGAACTCTCACAAAATATGGACTTATTGTCCTCAACAGAACCAAACGTCTTGGCTTGCAAAAATTATTACTCGAGGCGCGGCTTTTGGATGAAGAAGGAGGACATAAACATGAACTTACTACCGAAACAATAGGATTCCAAATAGCTCCTCGCATCAATGCAGCGGGACGCATGAATCATGCAAACACCGCATACAACCTCATGATGACGCAAGATGGGGCTGAAGCAACTAATCTTGCGTTTGAACTAAATCAAAATAATCAGGAACGTCAGAAATTAACTGAGAGCTTGGTAAAAGATGCAATCAAGCAGATAGAGCCCGGCCAAATGGATAAACCCGTGTTATTTGTGTTAGGTCAAGAATGGTCCACAGGAATTGTCGGTCTTATTGCAGGGAAATTGAAAGAAAAATATTATAAACCAACGATAGTCATGGCAAAAAATGGTGGGGAAATTACTGGTTCTGGCCGAAGTATTGAAGGATTTGATATTATTGAATGTCTACAAACCATGCCTGAATACTTTGATCGTTTTGGCGGGCATCCCATGGCGTGCGGTTTTACCCTCAAAAATAAAGAGGTTCTAGAATTATTTCAAAATAAACTTATAGAAATTTTCTATAGCAAAGCTACGGAAATTGATACCACACCGAAAGTATCTATAGATGCGGAAATTGATATTGATCATGTGACATGGGAACTATATAACGTACTCCAAAAATTTGAACCATTTGGGCAAGCAAATGAAAAACCGAAATATCTCGCACGCAATCTTACTATTCATCAGATGAAACCCGTTGGCCAAGCTGGAAAACATCTTCGTATCATGGTAAAATCAAATAGCAATAAAGTGCATAAAACTATTGGTTGGGATTTGTGCAAGACAAATGGTAACGGAACCAATTGGGGTGATGAATTAAAACCAGGCAACAAAGTTGATTTGGTATTTGAAATTAGTGTGAATGAATGGAATGGAACCAGAGAATTGCAATTGACTATTGTAGATTTGCGTTTGTCATCCTGAGCGAGGAACGAGCGAAGGATCTTTCCTAAGAAAACTCTATATTATCTCATAGTACATTGAATTAAATATATCCGCGGTAAGAAAGATTCCTCGTCGTCTCTTTCCGGACTCCTCGGAATGACATTACCCTATGAAACTAACTATTTACACCGACGGTGGTTCACGCAACAATCCTGGTCCAGCCGCCACTGGCGTTGTCATCAAAGATGAACAGGGACATGCAGTCGCCTCGTATGGTGAATATCTTGGTGAACAAACCAATAATTATGCTGAATACATGGCAGTAATTTCCGGATTAAAAAAAGCAAAAGAACTGGGCGCGGATGAAGTCGAATGCGTTATGGATAGTAAATTAGTATGCGAGCAATTAAACGGCAGATGGAAAGTAAAGGAGCCAACACTGCAAAAATTATTTATTCAAGCATGGAACCTCACTTCGCAATTTAAAAAAATAAAAATTAGGCACACCTTACGAGAAAATAATAAAGAGGCTGACGCGGAGGTGAATAAGATTTTAGATCGACGTAGATAATCTATTACTTTGACAAATATAAAACTCCCATTAAGGGAGTTTTATTACATACTCCTATGCACGTCTCGTTCTTTTGTCTTTTGCAACTTCAATTATTCTTTTCAACCTCTCTAACAGACTGTCTATCTTTTTTCGATCCTGTTCCGAAAGACTTACTTTATTAATACTAAGCTCCAATTCATCAAAATTAATATTCTCCACCACACCGTCTGTGGTATCTAATAATACTGGAAAAGTATCTACATATTTTGATTTACCGTCACTTCCTATACTAAAATTTATCGGGTCGTCATCAAAATCTTTCACTATTAAACCCAAGGCGGTTTTGAGTTTCTGTATTTCTACATTTAGTTCATTTTCTTCTTTTATTCTTTCTGCTCTTTCTTTTAATTCTTCAGGCGGAGCTACAAAGCCATGTACATATCTAAAATCACTTAGATCTTCAAAGTATCTTACATAGTCCTCATCAAGATCTAATTTATCAGAAATAATCACATGTGGATCAGTACCTGCATGGTGTATATCCGGTATATTATGAGGATATATTATATGCAAAATTTTCGTAAAGTAAAATCGGGCTTTAACCTGCTCGGGAGTCTCGCTGGCATAATCATGAAAAATACCAATAACTTTACGTTCATCTTCCGGATGGTTATATACCACTCTTTCTGCGCCGCTGCCTATCGGACAATATGGTTTTCTAAAAAGTTCGGGCATAAAAGAATCTTTTAATTTAACTCATTATTCAGATCTTCTAATATTTTTTTTGCCTTTCTACTCACCCGCTTTGGCACGTCAACAATCACTTTTACAAATTGTTCCCCGCGTCGTCCACCATTTACATCAGGAACACCCAACCCTTTTAATCTAAACTGTTGATGTGATTGTGTCCCCTCCGGAATAACTAATCTTTTTTTGCCATCAAGCGTATCTATTTCAATCGTATCTCCAAGTATTGCCTGAACTACAGAAATGTGAGCTTCGGTGTGGATATCATTTCCATCACGCTCAAATCCGCGTTCAGATCGCACACGAACACGCACATACAGATCTCCGGCTTGGCTCCCGGCTCCAGCGCTCTCGCCTTTTCCCGGTAATCGGATAGATTGTCCATCATCAATACCAGCAGGAATTTTTATATTATAATTTGATTCACTGCGCACCATCCCGTGTCCATTGCAATGCTTGCAAGACTTTTCTGCAACAGAGCCTGCCCCGTCACAGCGCGGGCAGGTAGCCACTGTCTGCATCGCACCAAGAATTGTTTGTTGCACACGGCGAACTTGTCCTTGCCCATGGCATTCTGAACAAGTCGTAACTTTGCTTCCCGGTTCATTGCCAGATCCACTACAGACATCGCAAGGATTATTTTTTGTGAGCCTAATTTCTTTTTCCACACCAAATACCGCTTCACGAAACTCCAATTGAACATCAACTTGAATATCATTTCCTCGCTGTTGCCCCCTACCGCCCCGTGAACCTCCTCCAAAACCAAAAATATCACCAAATATATCACCAAAATCAAATCCTCCAAAGTTTGCATTAAATCCCCCACCTCCTTGTCCGCGTGCGGCTCGCATAAAATCTTCCCAATTTGCTCCCTGTCCAAAACCACCCTGTTGATCAAAATCAGAACCAAACTGGTCATACTTTTTGCGCTTTTCTTCATCGCCGACGACTTGGTATGCTTCATTTACTTCTTTGAACTTTGCTTCATCTCCGCCTTGCTTATCAGGATGATATTTGTGCGCCAACTTACGAAATGCTTTTTTGATTTCGTCTTGGCTTGCATCCTTAGAAATTCCTAAAATTTTATAATAATCCTTTGACATAGTTTTTCACGCATCACATAGCACATAACACATACCAAACAATTAAATAAACTGTTACGTGATACGTGTTTTATGTTATGTGTTAGTAGTGTTCAATCCCCAAATCAATCAATACTATGAATAAGACAAATAATGGAAACAGCACCAAAAGTCCAGTCTTACTCATACCAAACAAAAGTGCTGTTGCTACCGTTAAAAATAACAAAAGCAAAAGCCCGATAAGTAATACCCACATACGATGTTGACGACGTTTTTCGTGAAAATAATGAAGCATACGGATTTGATTAAAAATTAATCTCACCTATTATAGCACATAAGGGCGAAGATTTCCTCCGCCCCCACGTTGCAATAAGATTATAAGATTGAAAGATTAAAAGATTACCATTTGCGAATTTTTCAGTGTAATCAATGTCTTACTTCTTCTCGTCCACAACCTCTCCCTCAATCGGTCCCTCGTCCTTTTTCTCATCTTTTTTATCTGTTCCCTGATCGTTCGTTGGTGGTTGTTTGTTGGCCTGTTCTTGTTGGTACATCTTCATGCCCACAGCCTGTGCCGCAGTAGACAATTCTTCTCCGGCTTTTTTCAAAGCTTCAACGTCATCTTTATCTTTTAATTCTTTTACCTTTGCCAACGCATCTTGTACTTTTTTCTTTTCATCATCAGTCACCTCAATTTTCTTTTCTTCAACATCTTTCATCATTTTTTCTGTGGTGTAAACCATCGTATCCGCAAGATTGCGCGCTTCAATAAGTTCTTGTTTCTTCTTGTCTTCGCCTGCATGTGCTTCGGCTTCTTTTTTCATGCGTTCAATTTCATCTTTTGAAAGTCCAGATGATGCTTCAATGCGGATAGACTGTTCTTTGTTGGTTGCCTTGTCAGTTGCTTTTACATTAAGAATTCCGTTTGCGTCAATATCAAATTTAACTTCAATTTGTGGAACACCACGTGGAGAAGGTGGAATACCATCGAGAATAAATCGTCCAAGTGTCTTATTATCCGCTGCCATGGGGCGCTCGCCTTGCAAGACATGAATTTCTACACTTGGCTGGCTATCGGCAGCAGTGGAAAATACTTGTGATTTACTTGTAGGGATTGTGGTATTGCGCTCAATGAGCTTGGTCATCACGCTTCCCATAGTTTCAATACCCAGTGACAATGGCGTAACATCGAGCAAAAGAATATCTTTGCCCAAATCTCCTTGCAATTGTCCTGCCTGAATAGCTGCACCCATAGCAACGACTTCGTCTGGATTTACGCTTGCATTTGGTTTCTTGCCAAAAAATTCTTCAACTTTCTTAATTACCAGTGGCATGCGTGTCATACCTCCAACAAGAATTACTTCATCCAGTTGTGATTTACTATATCCTGAATCTTCAAGGGCTTTTTGAACAGGAATCATAGTTTTTTCAACCAAGTCCATAACAAGCTCTTCTAATTTTGCGCGAGACAACTTCATGTTCAAGTGTTTTGGACCGTCTGACCCTGCGGTAATAAATGGTTCATTGATTTCTACTTCAACAGTTGAGGAAAGCTCAATCTTTGCTTTTTCTGCTGCATCTTTTACACGTTGCAAAGATAATGGATCTTTACTCAAATCAATACCTTCCATTTTCTTGAATTCCGCCAAAATCCATTCAATAATGCGCTGATCAAAGTCATCACCGCCAAGATGTGTGTCGCCATTCGTAGATTTTACTTCAACAGTAGAATGTCCTTCTTCGGTATCATGACCAATATCAAGAATTGAAATATCAAAAGTTCCTCCGCCAAGATCATACACTGCAATTTTTTGATCTTGCTTTTTATCAAATCCATACGCAAATGCCGCGGCCGTAGGTTCATTGATAATACGGCGGACTTTCAGTCCTGCAATTTCTCCGGCATCTTTGGTAGCCTGGCGCTGTGAGTCGTCGAAGTATGCGGGTACGGTAATAACTGCTTCGGTAATGGTCTCACCGAGTTTAGCTTCTGCATCCTGTTTTAATTTACGAAGCACCATGGCAGAAATTTCTGGTGGCGTGTAATCTTTTCCGCTCATTTTTACTTTTACCCGATCGCCATCTCCAAAAATTTCAAATGGCATGTGTTTTTTTACTTGCTCGACTTCTGTATCACCAGAACGACGGCCAATCAGACGTTTAACAGAATACAAGGTATTTTTTGGATTAGTCACTGATTGTCGTTTTGCGAGCTGTCCAACAAGAGTTTCACCTGTTTTTGACTGTGCAATAATAGATGGGGTTGTTCTAAACCCTTCTTTATTTTCCAATACTTTTGGCTGGCCACCTTCGGTGATAGCCATACATGAATTAGTTGTTCCGAGATCGATTCCTAGTATTTTTGGCATACGTTAGATAATTAGATTAATTGATAATTAAATAATTAGTTATTCTTTACTTTGAAAATTCGAAAGACTGTATTACATTATTTAAAATTTGTTGCGTATGTTCCCATTCACATACGGAAATAAATCTATAATTATTCTCAACACCCACGACTTCATATGTTATTGGATCACACATGCCTGGTTCTTTGTAGATAAGGACTTGGTTATTATTAATTTTCTTTACATCAACATCTATTTCTAAATTATATTCTTTTTTTAATTCGTCTTTTCTCTGTTCCCCATTCTTAAGTTCAGTTACTAAAGCATAGAATTCCCGAGACAACCGATTATATCCAAGAGAAACAATAGGACCAAATTCTATAAATCTACCTAGTTTATCGATTTTTATTTCTAAATATGGTTGTACTCCGGCCATATCACCTCCTGGGACTTTAAATTTTATGCCGAAATCATTATTATAATATTCAATATATTTAACAGATCTATCAGTTCCTAAAAATTCGTTGTCAACAGAATTTTTACTATTTTCTATTTTTACTAGATTAGTTTTTAAATCAATTGTATCTTGTTCAAAATTTACTTCCGGAGTTTTAATTTCAAAAGAACATCCTACGGTGACTAAAATCAAGACTACCACATATGTCATTATTCTTTTCCTCATATCTATAAGCATCTAAATTTCTTTAATCCCTCAATCCTTCTCCGGTCTTGAGGTTATGCAGACCCTGACCGAAGAAGTATAAAGAATCAAACTTAGCACATTCCTCTCCTCAGATGAGGAGAGGAAAGGTGAGGTTGATTGGGAAGTTCAACCGCCCCTGCCCCCTCCTTGTCTAAGGAGGGGAACTTACTAAATAAATTTATTTTTTATTTTCTTTCTTCACTACCTTCACCGCAATCTTCTTTGAAACAGTCGGACTAGCTTTTGGACAGGTAATTTTCAATACGCCCTCTGCAAACTCAGCTGCGACTTTATCTTCCAGTACAGGAGTTGGCAGTGCAACCTGGCGGAAAAATGATCCTGAACGAACTTCCTTGCGATAATAATTTTTTTCATCAACTTCATGTTCTTTCCTGGATTGGCCCTGAATAGTTAAAACTCCTTTTTCCACAGTAACTTGTACATCCTCTGGACGAATACCAGCCAAAGGAGTTTCAACCACTACAGCTTTTTCTGTTTGATAAATATCCATAGCTGGTACAAATGCTTTTTGCATTTGAGAAAAATTCCCCGTTGTTGGAAGACGATTCATCATCTCTTCCATATCTTCGAATGGGTCCCACATGGGAGACCAGCGAACTAGTGACATATGTGTCTCCTTTTCCAATGCGTTCTGTGTAGTAACGATTGGAAGTTATGAAGTATAAATAAAATTTTTAATTTATAATTTGAAATTTTTAAACAATTTATAATTTATTAATTTAAAATTGTTTTCAAATTGTAAATTTCAAATTTCAAATTCCTTTTTTTTAGCCACAACCACCTTCGCCACTTTTACAACCTTTCCTTTCATCATATACCCAGAGTCTACTTCTTTGATAATGAAATGTTCTGGCTGGTCTGATTCCTCTTCACTCATGGCTTCATGAAACTCTGGATTAAATTGCTCACCTACAGTCTTTATTTCTTCAATAGCGTGATTTTTCAATATTGTCTCAAACTGTTTCATTATATATTTTATTCCTAATACCCAATTCTGTTGTTCCTTGGTCGCTGATCCTTGATCACTGTTAAACGCTTTTTTAAAATTATCATACACCGGCAAAAACTCTTCCAATATCTGTTGTTCACTCCACATCAAATATTCTGATTTTTTGGCTTCCATTTCTTTGAGTAAATTTTGATAATCTGCATGCGCCCTCATCCATCCAGCCTTATATTCTTCAGCTTCTTTTTTTGATTCTTCGCAATCTTTACATTTTTTATTTCCAAACAACGACTTCTTTTTATGATCTCTATCCTCAATCAGATATTCTTGTATCACGTTATACGTAAAGTCATTGATATCGTCCCGTTTCAAAATTTCTTTTGGTTCCAGCCATATATATTCTGTTCCTTCTCTTCCATCGAGTACCGGTTCGACATTATCACCTACCAAATCTACAACGTATTGTGGCCCAACAAAATGAGCATCCGCGATACTAAATTCACGAGGCTTAATCATGTTTATAATAGTGAGTAACCGTGGATTTTCGATATCAAAACCTGTTTCTTCTTTTGCTTCTCTGGCGATAGCCTGTTCAACTGTCTCGCCAAAATCAACTTTACCACCTGGGGGGACAAATTTATTATTCCATTTTGGCGAACGCATAAGAAAAATCTCGCCTTTTTTGTTTTTTATGTACACGCCAACGGCTACTGTCGGAAAATGTTGTATGTGTTCTTCCATATGTTAATGCAATGTTTTTTGTATATAATCTATAAAAGAAAAATTTTCTGCATAGTTCATACGTGTGGGACCAAGTATCGCAAATAATGACTCATTGTCAATTTTTCCTACCACCGTACTTGCCAAAATACCTAATGGATTTTTTGTTCCAATAAAAATATTCGGTTCTATAGTATGCACTAAATCGTATACTTGTTCAATACGCTCCTCACAATGATCAAATAGCGTAGAAACATTCACCATGTATGCCATGTCTTGAAATTCTGGCTGAGCAAACAGATGAGACATGCCGGTGTAATACACTGAGTCACGACTAAATGCAATAATTACTGCATTATGCGCGACATCAGCAACATATTTTCCAATAGATTTTAGAATTTTATTTTTGTCTGTGTCTAAACCACATAATGCAGTTATATCCTCTTGAACTTTTTTTTGCACCGCTTTTTCTTTCATCACATGGTCCACATAATATTGATAGCCCATTTCTGTAGGAATTCTTCCTGCTGATGTATGGGGATGTGTCAGAAAACCTTCTTCTTCCAAATCGCGCATATCATTTCGCACAGTCGCGCCACTTGCATCTATGCCTCCTTTTTCTACCAAAAACTTAGACCCGACAGGTTCGGCTGTGTCTATGTAGCTTTCGACCACTGATTTGAGAATATTTTCTTTGCGTGTTTCCATAACACTAATCGTAATTTTAGACACTAATTACCCTGTTAGCACTCAAATACTTCGAGTGATAATATACCACTTATCACTCCTCCATGTCAAATGCTTATCATACCTCAAAAAATGGCTTAAATATAACAAAAAATAGCGTCATCTTGCGTCAGTTACTACTTATCCACATCCCTTATTCTGAAATAAAAACTCCGACCATTTGGCCGGAATTTTATTTACCTTATCTATATTCCTGTAAACTATGAACCAAACCTATTTCTCAACTTCCTCTTTCGCCACTCTCTTCATATCCGCCATATTCGAAATTTCGCTCAAAAGTATTGTCTCTACATAAATACCACGCGGATAAAATATGCGTTCAAGTTCATTTTTAAGTTCTGTTTCTACTGAATCGCGTTTTTGTCCTACAATTTCTTCTTGATCAAATCTGCTCGCTACCATACGAATACGACTGCGTACCGTTGGACGAATAATTTTTTCAATAAAATCTTCTCCAATCGTTTGCCAGATATGAGGAATTTGATGAATATCTAAACGCAACAAAATTGTTCCTTCCACAGCAATACGTTTGCCATCTTTTGATACTGCGCCAATAGGCACGTCCCCCATGGCTTTTTGATTCTCTGGATTAAACTCTCTGTTGATGCTGTATTCAAGAGTTTGGGTATTAAACAACTTTGCCTTCTGCCAAAACGGAATTTTGAAATGAAGACCAGGCGTCAAAACCTTTTTCAAAACCCCCCTGCCCAAATCATATACGCACGCCACATACCCAGGCGGAACATAGATAAAAAGTCCCTTGAGAACATCCTCCATCACAAATGAATACATGAGTTTATCGAGTGAATCGGCCATATGCTTACGGATTATTTTAAAAAATTATTTTTTGCCAGCATCAGGTTTTTTAACCCCCAGCTTTACGAACTGATGTACAATAAGTGAGAATACTAACGATGTCAAAATAAACAAAGATTTAACCATTGGCAACATCCATAACAAAAAGAACGAAGCGGCTGGAAACAAAAGAAAATAAAATAAGTCAGATTTGGTAATACTACCCTTTCGGTGCCGATAGCCTAAATAAATTTCCGCTAACAAAAATAATCCAACAATTCCTGGCCAAATTATATCATGAGTCTGGCCCAGATTAAAGCCAAAAAACATAATATTGATACTGCCAGGAAAATCAACCCAATTATACAAAAACTTAATAAGTTTCTCTCCAGTAATACCACGGATAAATACTTGGTACAACAAAACCAAGACCAAAAGCTGGATACCAAGGACTACTGCTTTTGCCCAAGGATGCACCTTGCGTCTTTTGGCAACTTTTCTTATCTCTTCTTTGCGCAAGACGGGGTCATGACGAAAATCCTTTTCAAGCTTTTCTACTTCTACCTCAAGTTCTGCATTTTTTATCTTATCTCGTTCTCCTACTATCGTAAAAGGGAGTAAAAGAATGCGGAGCCCTATCGTAAGGTATACAACAGCCAAACCAAGATTTTGCCCAGTCCAATTGTTATACAACCAAATAAGCACGTTGAACAACGGGCGATACAAAAAATCATTCCAGATGATTCCTAACATAATGGGTATATAATAGCAAAAAATTGTTTTTTTTGCAACAAAACTACTCTTTACGTAGGGTAGCTATTCTTTTCTAAGAGCAACTATAGGATCGAGACCAGCTGCCTTTTTGGCAGGGTAAATGCCAAAAAACAAGCCAACTCCTGAAGAAAAGACGAGTGCCAAAATTATAGAAGATACGGGTACAGAAAATGGCCAATTTAATCCAAAACTCACTGCCCCATAATAAACTCCATAAGAAATAACAACCCCTGTTATAACACCCAAAATTCCACCAAAAAAAGTCAATATAGTAGCTTCCAGCAAAAATTGCCATAAAATATCTCTATTTTTTGCACCCACAGATTTTCGAAGTCCTATTTCAAATGTTCGTTCGGCCACAGTAACATACATGATATTGGTAATACCAACTCCACCTACAATAAGCGAAATACATACCAATGCAACCAAAAGCAATGTAATACCACCTACAATTGTCTCCAATGTCCCACGGATTTCATCCATAGTCGTGACTTTGAAGTCGTCTTTATCAGGATCAGTGATGTCATGCCGGTCGCGTAGCAACATCTCCACGTCTTCCTTGGTGTCATCTATACGAGACATGTCTATCACCCGCGCATTAATACCCATAACATAGTCAGTACCCAGCATCCGTTTTTGCAAGGTCAGAGTGGGAATATATACCAGACTATCAAAATCAAATCCAAATGAAGCACCACGCTCAGTCTGAACGCCTACGACGCGAAAAGCCTTGCCACCAAGATACACTGTCTTGTCTACTGCAGAGGCGTCTCCAAAGAGTTCATCTTTCACTTTTGAACCAATAACTACTACTTGCAATAATGCGTTTTCTTCGTCAACGTCATAAAATCTGCCTTCACTCAATTCTATTTTTTCAACCTTTGGCGCGTTTCCCCCATACCCAAAAATAATAACCGTTTTATTTTGTTCTTGGTACTTAATCACTTCTTGACTCGTCACATACCCATATGCTGAATCAATATTTTCATGTCTTTCTATTTCCTCCATGTCTGTATTTTTGAGCGTGGTAATCGTGACACCGCTCGACATACTTGTACCGCTTCCTACATCGCCTTTTCCCGGAACACGCACCTCAATATTAAGCGTGTCCGGGCTATAAATATCAAGTTCACCTACGATCATACCTTCAAGTCCCTTTCCTGCGGACATGATAATAACCACAGAGGCAATACCAATACTTAACGCTATCATAGTCAAAATACTGCGCAGTTTCTGGCGCATGAGTGCACTATAGGCAAGTTGTACACGGTCTTTTATTCGCATAAATAATCAGATTCTAAAAACAAAATTTGTATCTTGTTTCTTACTATTTGTTTTTTATTCGTATCTGAGCGCCTCAATCGCATTCAATTTACTTGCCCGTCGAGCAGGACTAATTCCAAACAATAATCCTATCCCAACTGACACTCCGCAACCAAGCAAGATAGATGAAATAGTAATAACTAAATCCCACTGATATCCCATTTGCTGCGCTACAAATGCGACCAGCACGGAAATCAGTATACCCATTACGATACCGGCACTTCCGCCCACAAATGTAATGACAATTGATTCAACCAAAAATTGCATAGTGATATGACGACTTTTTGCACCCACTGCTTTGCGCAACCCTATCTCCCGCGTACGTTCTTGGACTGTCGCAAGCATAATATTCATAATACCAAACCCACCAACAATAAGCGCAATGCTTGCGATAGCAACGAGAAAGAATTTGAGCGCGTTTGTAATGGTCGATATTGCCTCCAAACCCTGTGCCATGGAACGAACTGAGAAGTCGTCGGTTTCTCCCATACCAATACCATGCCGATCTCTCAAAATCTCCCTCACACCTTCCATGCCACGCTCTACGTTTTCTCCATTATTTATTTTTATACGCATGAAACTCACATGATCAATACCAAGCAATAATTTTTGTGCTGAACTGATAGGCATAAAGACTTGATCGTCTTGATTCTGAAATCCGCTCACACCGCGTTTTTCCATAACACCAATGACGGTAAAGTTGGTCTTTTTAATCCTGATTCTTCTGCCAACCGGATCCTGATCTGCAAACAAACTCTCTCTTATCTCATCACCCAATACCACCACACGTGCAACTCCTTTTTCTTCTTCCTGCGTAAAAAAACGGCCAGACACAACTTCTGCATCTTCTACATTTGTATAGCTCGCCGTAGTACCCGTAAACGTGGTATTGACCATAGTATCATCCAATGTAATTGTTTCGTTTCCCGAGACATACATGGCAACTGCTTCGATACAATCACATCCCTTGTCTAAAATTTCCTCCCCGTCATCATAGGTCAGTGTAGTAATAATGACGCCCAAAGCAGAAGCAGGCGGGCCATCTTCTTCGGATGCACCTGGCAACACGCCAACCAAATTGGAGCCCAAACTCTTTACTTGATTTAAGATAAGGCTCTGTGCGCCCGCACCCACCGACATCACGATAATCACTGCCATAACGCCAATCGTAATTCCAAGCATAGTCAAAAAAGACCGTGCTTTGCTACGTCTAATAATTTTCCATGAGTTGGTAATGCTTTCTATAAAATCCATACTAATCTGTTGTCATTCCGAGCGAAAAGAACGAACGTAAGTGAGTGAGTGGAGTCGAGGAATCCCTTTCTTACGATTTATACCTCATAGAAAAGGGATCCCTCGACTCGCTCCGCTCGCTCGGGATGACAAACCTAATTACTTCGTCAACTCACCATTCAACCCAGCCAACTGCCGCTGCGTAACCAATGAATCATCAATAATCAATCCATCTTTTATTTTCAAAATGCGTTTGGCATGTTCGGCGGTGTATTTCTCATGCGTAACAAGAATAATGGTATTACCCGATTCGTTCAAATCCTGCAAAATCTTCATCACCTGCAAACCCGATTTTGAATCCAAATTTCCTGTCGGCTCATCAGCAAATATGACTTCCGGATTATTGACAAGAGCTCGTGCTATAGCTACGCGCTGTTTTTCTCCTCCGGAAAGCTGACTTGGTGAGTGTTCCATGCGATGTTCAAGTCCTACTTGAGCGAGTAATCCTTTTGCCCTATCCATGCGTTCTTTTTTTGTCGCGCTCGTATAGAGCATGGGCAGCATAACATTTTCAAGCGCGGTCGCACGGTTGAGTAAATTGAACGCCTGAAACACAAACCCTATTTTTTTACTGCGCATCTCAGCAAGCTGATCATCGTCCAACTGGCTCACGTCACGTCCTTCAAACGTAAATACTCCAGTAGAGAGTTTATCCAAAAAACCCAAAATATGCATAAGGGTTGATTTTCCTGATCCCGATGGCCCCATGATAGACACAAACTCACCTTTATTAATGTCAAACGTGAGACCATGCAAAATTTTGGTTACAACTTCTTCGTTTTCGTATTGTTTGGTAAGATTTTGTACTTTGATAAGTGTTGATTCCATACAAATTAATATACACAACTAATACTTGAAAAAATTACATAAATATGCTTTAATTGCCTTTGTCTGACGGTGTAGCCAAGCGGACGAAGGCAACCGGCCGAAGCCGGTAGTGGGAAGTAGCGCAGGGAGATTCTAGATCATCCCTCGTAGCGAAATGCCACCGCGCCGGTTCGAATCCGGCCACCGTCTACCCACTTTCCGCGGGCGAGGTCGAGCGCAGGGTACATAGGCATCTTTTTTCCCTCCTGATGCCGAAATACTCTGCGTTCTCTCGCCCGCGGGAACCAAAGACTTTTTAGCTCCCGCCAGGGTGTTTTTTATTTAAAAAATTTTTATAAAAATAAATTTTTGTACTGTGTTTATTTCCCGGATTTGTGTCAATGACTTTTTCCAATGCAAAGCCTTTCACGGTGTCTGCCAAACAAATAATAATTGCACCCTTCTTTGCTTCATTTTTTAATTTCGAAATAATTTTGTCTACCACGTTTTGCACCAAAAATAAATAAATTATATCTGCTTCGTGAATATTTGTATGAAAAAAATTTTCTCTTCTAATAATAACTTTTGATTTTACTAGTTTAGACTTGACCACCCCACACCATGCAAGCAAAGGAGAGAGCTCAACTCCTACCAATTTTTTAAATCCATATCTTTCTGCTGCGAATAAAAATGAACCATTTCCGCATCCCAAATCATACATGACAGTTTCTGGGGTTATAGATAATTCTTTGAAAATAGTATTAAATCGTTTTTTGGGAGTTGCCACATATGGCACGCGAGTAAAATAATATACAATGACGTGGTACAAAACATACGACAAACCTAGTACAACACACACTGCTATAATCAAATTAAATTCCATACAATGCTATCACCAACTTAGATACTTAGAAAACTTAGCTAACTAGTTAACTTACCCTTTCCCATTCTCCTACACTCTCCATGAAATCATCCTTAATACTCAAAAAATATTCATGCGTCGCATCATGCTCATTTGAAATTTTTCCATCAAGAATTGCGTCTTCGAGCGCCTTTTTTATTTTACCTACTGTTGGACCAGGTTTAAGCCCACATTCTTTCATAATTTCCTCACCACGTACAGGAGATTGAAAAGCACGCAACTTATCTTTTTCTATTACTTCAGCAATTCTTTTTTCTAGATAATCATAATTCTTCAGACGCTTTTCAAGTTTCTGCGGATTACCCGTCGTAATATCACTACGGCATAAAATAAGCAAATCATCTAAATTATCTTGCAAGTTTACAATCAGACGACGCACGGGGCTGTCGGTAACACCTTCATCCATAAGGGCGATAGGCTGCTGATGCCAGCGTACGAGTTTTGCAATATATTCGGTGTCATCTTTGCTCATGCGCAAGCGCTTGGCAATCTGCCGGACAATCTTTCTGCCCAAGTGTTCGTGCATATCAAATGCCCATCCACGCCCTTTCACAAACTCTTTGGTACCTGGTTTTCCGATATCATGCATCAGTGCGGCAAAACGCAATACAACTTTTTTACTACGTTCAGCGACATTGTCAACCACGCGGAACGTATGGTTCAAATTATTTTTATGTCCAATACCATACACTTCTTCAACACCATACAACTGTGAGACTTCAGGCAAAAACTCATCAAGAAGTTGTGTATTATACAAAATCCACAATCCCACAGATGGTTTTTTTGTTCCAAGCAATTTAAATAACTCTTCACAAATACGCTCAGCTGATATAATCTTCAATCGTTTTCGATTATCAAACAAAGCTTTAAGCGTCGCTGGTTCAATTTCAAAATCAAGCTGAGACGCAAACCTGGCGGCCCGCATCATCCTCAAAGGATCTTCGGAAAATGTAATATCTGAGTCAAGCGGCGTTTTAATTATTTTCTTGTTCAAATCTTCTTGCCCGCCAAATGGATCAATAATTTTTTTACTTAATCCCATTGCACCGACTTTCTGAGCCATTGCATTGACCGTAAAATCACGACGCTTCAAATCTTCGTCTAAACTTGTTGCCTCAACCTTCGGCTTTCTCGAATTTTCATCATATTTCTCGCTTCGTGCTCCTGCAAATTCCAACTCAATAACACCTTGGTATTCGTCAGTTTTAAGTTTTAAATTTTCATTTTGAGTTTTGAATTTTGAATTTTGAATTTTTATCACATATCTTGCGGTGTCAAAATCTGGGAACTCCACCAATGAACCAGTACGACTCGCCGCTTCATCAAACGCACGTGCAAACTCAAGACCAGATCCCACAACAACAAAATCGATATCTTTTTTCTGTTCGTTGATTGTTGCTCGTTGATCGTTGAGTAAAGAGTCACGCACAAAACCGCCCACGGCATATACTTCTACGCCCTGGCTTTTGCTCACTTCATATACTTTTTTAAATATATACTTCAACTCCATATATAAATAAAGTGGACTGAAAGATTGTAAGATTAAAAGATTAACAACTATTTGGCTGACAATATCTCAATTTCTTTTATTTCTCAATTTCTCTCACTACAACATCCTGTCCCTCACTAAGTCCTGAAACAATTTCAATGAGACCATTGTCTCCGCGCAAGCCTGTAGTCACTTCAACTTCCTTTATTTCCTCATTTTCCAGTACACGAACTGTTTTTTTACTGCCATCAATCTTGATAACACGCTGGGGAATAAACAATGCATTTTGTTTTTCTTCAGTATTAAATACGACATTTGCAGTCATACCATTCAAAATAGTATGTTCCGTATCACTCTCAAGAGAAACAGTAACGGTGTAATAGACAACATCTTGGATAATCGTCTCGCCTTTTTCTATTTGTATGACACTGCCCTTGAAGTGGACATCATCACCAAATGCATCGAGTGTGATATCGGCTATGTTTCCAATAGCAACCTTAATAATATCTGTTTCTGGGATATCAACTTTTACTTCAAAATGGGGATTGACTAATTTTACTGCCACATCTTGTGCACTTGCATATTCTCCAACCTTTCCATCCAATTTGCCAATCATACCAGCAATAGGAGCAATAATGCGAGCTTTGTCACGTGCCGCAACTGCCTGAGCTAGAGATCCTTGAGCTTCGAGAACCTGAGCACGAGCTACATTCACATCTTCAACACGGGGCGGATTTACTGCGTCATTGTATGTAGACTGAGCTTGATCAACCAATGCCTGATATGCGGCGACATCAGCTATAGCTTTTTGTTTTGCATTTTCAAAATTTATTTGTGCCTGTGCATACGCTACCTGAAAACTGGAATAACTATTCCTTGCGGTGTTGATAGCCTGTTTTTGATTTATAACAGAAGTATATTGTGTTGATACAGAAGTACGTACCGTCTGAATTCCTGTTTTGAGCGCATCAAGTTCGGACTGTGACAAATCGCCAATAGGTATGGTTGCATTAAGTGTTTCTGAAACCGCAAACAGCATATCACGCGCATCAACCAAAGCCATCTCAGCTATACTAGTCGCACTATCGATTTCTGTCTTTGTGGAATTGGCGCCAATGGTACTCCACATATCAGCCTTTGCTTTGCTTGCTTTCGCTTGATAATATTCGTTTTTTGCAGTACTTAATTTTCCGCTATTGAGAGCAGAGAGAACGCTTTCAAATTCGTCGTTGGCCAATGTATTATCAACGCCCAATATATTGTCAGCTTGAGTAAGCGCGTCATTTAAAATATTCAATGTCGTTTGAAAAATAGCAACCATATCATCATATGCATCCTGGACAACCTCACTATTCTCTCCGCCTTCGGATAATTTCAGATCATTTTCAGCAGTTTTCAATGCTGCATCAGCATTCGCAACTGCATCTGCTGAAGTAGCCCTCACTTGTTCTGATGTTGCCTGGGATTGCTCGAGCTTTGCTTTTAAGTTTGAAAGATATGAGTCTGTCTGGCCTTTTAGGACTTTATCCAAATTTGCCTGTGCACGCTGTACGCCTGCGCTTGCTTGAGCAACACGACCATTAAGTTCTCGAAGTTCAAGCTCAATAATGACATCTCCCGCTTTGACTTCGTCATTGACCTGTTTATATATCTTACCAATACGGCCAGCAGTCTCAAACCGAAGCTCAAGTTCATTGGCCGAACTCACGTTGCCTGTGGCATCAACAGTTTGGACTAAATTGCCTTTCTGCACCTTCGTTGTCTCATATTGAGGTTTTCCATTGCGTACTGAACTTACCATACCTGCCACAACTAAGACGAGCACAACTGAAAGGGCAATATAAAACCATTTGCGTCGATACCATTTCTTTTTTTGAATATTTTGTTCTTCCATATAAAAAAATTATTTTTTTAATTTTTTAATTTCTTCACTGACATTTCCAATAAAATCTTCTACCATATTGAGCGGCGCGAGCACAACCATGCCCATGCGCTGCATGACGACAAAATTGTCACCAGTTTTTAAATGTAATGATTCACGGACTTTCTTGGGTATAACTACTTGCCCCCGTTCGCCAAGAGAGGTAGTACCTACACAATGTCCACACGATTCATCAAGTGAATGAGATGTATGCTCCATATAAAAACAATAAGTATGAAAATCATACTTATCGTACTATATTTCCTCATCAATTGTCAACAACGTTTCTTACAACGTCTGAAGCATAGCCAAAAATGCACGACGAGGATCATGTTTACTTGTCACACAATGGTAAATCACGTGTGCGAAAGGCGCGTGCACATGATATTTTCTTACAAGACGCATAAGACAATGAATTGCGTCTACCCCCTCTACTGTCTGTTTAACCATCTCACGTGCTTTGTCTCCTGTATACCCTTTTCCCAAATATTCTCCAAACGTTCGATTGCGGCTCTCGTGCGCAAAAGATGTAACAATAAGATCCCCAACCCCGGCAAGTTCGTACGCGGTCCTACGTCTACCACCCATTGCTTGAATAAGATCAGAAATTTCTCTGAGCGCATAGGTAAGCAACGCCGCTTTGGTATTTAATCCATATTTCATGCCGTCGCACATGCCTGTAGCAATGGTGTATGCATTTTTGAAAGAACCTCCAATTTCGACACCAATGACATCAGTAGTGGGGACTAGTTTCACATAATTATTTTCCATCGCACTCCTGACTTTATTCATAGCTTTTTTGTTTTTCGAGGCAATATTCATAGCGGTAAATTGCCTGCGTGCCATTTGGCTTGCGATAACAGGTCCGGAAATAGTCACAACATTTTTACGAAGTTTTGGACGAATATGTTTGCATATAATATGAGGCATCAAGCGTAAGCTATGAGGTTCTATTCCCTTTGATACATCAACTATAATTGCATCATGGGCGATACTGCGTGCCGCAAATGAAATCGTATGTTCAAGCACACCGCTTGGAATAACCAGAAAAACAATTTCCGAACCCTCAAGCGCTTCAGCAATTTTGAATTTAGGTACAATATTTTTGGGAAGTTTTATTCCTTTTAAATATTTTTTGTTTTCATGATACTTTTCAATTTGGCGTAATGGTTCATGATCTCCTTCCCAATTCCAAATCCGAACCTCATAACCATTTTCAGCCAACACAAACGCAACGGCAGTACCCATGTTGCCGGCACCCAATACGGTAAGAATTTTCTTTTCGTTTTTATCCATACAAATAATAATCAAGATACAAGAAACAAATAAATTGCAATAACCAAACATCAATTATTTCTATCTTTTCCTGATTTCTCTTTTATTTTTTCCTTCTTTTTGATTATTGAAGAAAATATTTTATTAAGTTCTATGCTTTCTTGTAGTAAGGGCTGCATTCTGACTTTAAGCTGGGAGTTATTTTCGATAATCAATCTCAACCAATATATAGATTCTTTAGCTTCTTTTCTTACAATTCTTAATCTGAATAAAAAATCTTTATCTCCAAGACAATCATTGGCTTCTCGATAATTTGCCCCCATAGATGAACTGGAACGGATGACTTGATTTGAATAATATAAATTTGTGTCGCTCCTCGGTAGTTGTTTAGTCATATTCAAAGTTCTTTTCGCAAACTCAAAAGTTCTTTCTTCCAAATCAAATGTATGCTCTCCGCCTTCATTCATAATCACATTGTTGTTTCTTGGTTATTGCAATTTATTTGTTTCTTGTATCTTGTTTATTGAAAATTATAAAAATAATAAAATCAAAACTCCAATAATCACTCTATACACCACAAATGGCAAAAAACTCCACTTCTGTATTATTTTCATCAACCCCCAAATCGCAAGCAAACCACTTATTGCCGACGCCACAAATCCTGCAATGAGCATCTCGACACCGACCGCTTCAAAACCGTTTTTTATCATATCAATTAATTGCATACCACCGGCAAGTGTAATAATCGGAACACTCATGAGAAATGAAAATTCTGCTGCGCTTTTTTTATCCAATTTTGAAAACAATCCCGCTGTCATAGTAATACCTGACCGACTGGTTCCGGGAACAAGTGCGACAGCTTGTGCACAACCAATAAACAATGCGGTACGCCAATTTACCTTCTCTAATGATTGTTGATTGTTGATTGTTGTTCGTTGAACACGATCTGCAATAAACAAAACAACTCCCCATACAATAAAATTCACTCCAATAATCCACGTCGCACGCAAGTTCTCTTCTATCCAACTGTCAAATAGGATTCCAACAATTCCGGCTGGGATTATACTCAAAATAATTAACCAGGCTAATTTTCTATTACTGCTCCCTGTTCCTTGGTCGCTGTTCACCAGTAACACGCTCTTCAACATCCCCAACAACTTCTTTCTAAAATACACAACCACTGCAACGAGTGTGCCAAGATGTATAAACGTATCGAACGCAAGTCCCTGATCTGCCCAACCAAATAATTTTGGTAAAAAAATAAGATGGCCAGATGATGAGACGGGCAGGAATTCAGTAAGACCTTGAATTATTCCTAAAACAATTGCTTGAAGTATAGACATGCAATAAGTATAGCAGAAATATTGACAAAATTCTATAAATATGATATTATTTTGCGAAACTTACGCGCGGAAAGGGGTTGACATGGAAAAGACCCGCGCCGAGTTGGAGAGCCTTCTGCCGGAAGATCCGGCAATGGCTCTGCTGGTGCTGGCCGGCCTGATCTTCGCGTTCATGGTCGGCTGGTTGGTATTTCGGCTTCGCGCTGCGAAGCGTGTGGCCGAGACACTCAACTTCGAGACCGAGCGCCCCGCTCGCATCGCCGCCTTCGAAGAGAAGTCGGCTGAGCAGGATGGGACGCTCGTCGTCCGCTGAGAAAAAGGAGAAGGAAGATGAAACTTCCAAACAGCGGCGGGGTGCGAGTCTACATGCGCCCTAGCCGCTCCCTGCCATGAGATATTGAAATATCAATGCATCATGATACTAAAAAACCGATTCTTTATATAAGATCGGTTTTTTATTTTACTCACCGCTTGAGAATTAATAATACTGTGATATATTCCTATAGCTCGGGCATACACATTGCGAAAGGAGGAATCATGGCCAAAATCCTCGTGATAGATGACTACCCAACCATACGACGAATAATTACCTGTTTTCTCGACAGGGAGCATGAGGTCATTGCTGTCTCAAACGGCGATGAGGCTGTCCGGATGTTTCAGACAAAGTGCTTTGACCTACTAATCGCTGATGTTGAAATTCCAGATGCGATGAGCGGCGTCATGGCAGGCAGAATTTTGAAAGATCAATTTCCTTCTTTGAAAGTAATCATGATGAGTGGGTATCCCCTCTCTCTCGAAGAATATCCTTTTGCGGACAATGTAATCACAAAGCCTTTTCGCCAGACAGAACTGGCTCTTCTGGTTCGCACCACATTAGGAGGGTGATCGTGTGTGCCCGGGCAGCCCTCCTTAATAATAAAACCATCCTGCTTATCAACAGGACGGTTTTTTATTTTATCTCTGCAGTATCTCAATATATCTCCATTTATATTGTTATCTACTAACACAAATTGATTCTCAAACTATACCAGGGCTCTCTTTAGTTCTTCAACTTTGTCCAATTTTTCCCACGGAAATTCATCTCTTCCAAAATGTCCATATGCCGCAGTAGCCTGATAAATCGGACGAAGTAAATCAAGTTGTTCAATAATTGCTTTTGGTTTGAAGCTAAATACGTGTCGTACTGCTTGTTCTATTTTTTCATTTTCCACTTTGCCACTTCCATTAGTATTGACTAGAATACTTACTGGTTCTGCTACACCAATCGCATAAGCAACTTGGATCTCGCATCTATCTGCAAGACCAGCAGCAACAATATTTTTTGCAACATAACGCGCATAGTATGACGCGCTTCGATCAACTTTGCTTGGATCTTTTCCTGAAAAACATCCGCCACCATGACTGCCGTGTCCGCCGTACGTATCAACAATAATTTTGCGTCCCGTTAGACCCGCGTCTCCTACCGGTCCGCCAATAACAAACCGCCCAGTTGGATTTACAAAATATTTTGTATTCTCATCAACCAAATTTCCGCACACTGGTTTGATCACGTGTTCGATAATATCTTTGCGAATAGTTTCCAAATCAACATCGTCTGCATGTTGTGTTGAAATAACAACCGTATCTATACGTTTTGGCTTGCCATCTTCGTATTCTACGGTTACTTGAGATTTACCATCTGGACGAACATATTTCAAAGTTCCATTTTTACGCACTTCTGCCAACTTACGTGTTAATTTATGCGCATAAATAATGGGCATAGGCATGTACTCTGGTGTCTCATTGGTGGCATACCCAAACATAAGACCTTGGTCTCCCGCGCCTTGTTCCTTGAATAAGCCTTCGCCTTCATTGACTCCTTGCGCGATATCTGGTGATTGTCCGGAAATGGCAACAAGAACTCCGCACGTACTACCTTCAAAACCATATTCTGGTTTATCATAGCCAATATCCAAAATTGTTTTGCGCACAATATTTTGCACATCGACATACGTAGACGTAGTAACTTCTCCTGCTACTACCACAAATCCAGTTTTTGCAAGACACTCAATACCTGTATGTGCGTCTGGATCATCTTTGATAATCGCATCCACAATAGCATCCGAAATTTGATCACACATTTTGTCTGGGTGACCCTCGGTCACTGATTCTGATGTAAAATAATATTTTGACATACTTTTTAGTAAATAAAAAACAACTAATTAAAGTCGTTCAAGAAGATAGACGCCCCCAATCTGGGAAACGAACATTGTTGAGCAGTAATCTCGCCTATCGACCAAAGCAAGATACAGACCGGCCAACAACGAACACCATGTTCTTGGACGATTAGGACGTAACACGAAGCGCGTATCACGTAACAAAATAATATTACAATATCTGTCCTTCGCTGTCAATCACTTCTCTAATGGATACTTTTTTCTGTACTGTTCCTCGTTATAATATATAAGATAAAAATCCTTGTACGTCAAACCTTGTACTACAACGCCTGCTAAAAATCCGTACACAATATTGTTGTAAAAACCAATAAACCACAGCAATAAAAGAAGTAAACCCCCATATAACCAGTGGTGAATGTGCAATATGTGAGGACCAATTCTAATTCTCACAGATTTGATACGCCCCGGCTGGCCTTCTTTTTTAGCAGATAACAATTTTGTAATCAGAAACCCTAGACCTGTGGAAATAACAAAAATAATCACATTCATAATATAGAAACCGTAAACTAATAAAACTAGATCACAAATTTGGTGCTAAGCTTTATAATTAAAATAGCTTAAAAACACTATACACCGCTCCGACTGCAAGTGCAAGCAGTAGTACAGGGACCAGAAGCAATGCATGATGTATGTGATATTTCTTATTATTCAACACTCCTTTTTGTCGAGCGCGCCAATATATAAATACCACAAATATCAAATCAATACTTACCAATACTCCCCCAATGACATCAATAAGCCCAATAAAGCTTCTCAGTCCTGCCACAAAAATCAAAAACGGAATAATACAGACAAGAAGCGACGAAATAATTGGACGTATGCGATAATCCCATGTCAAAGAATCACGAAGCGCCATACCACCCATGAGAAAACCAGTTCCCATGGCAAGCACTGCAAAAATGTTACCAAATACAAATACCGAATTACCAATAACATTACCCAGGCCTACTGTAGCAATTTCTGTCGTATGTGAACCAGTTACTCCCACCACCACAAAAGCAAACAAACTGTAAATACCTATGCAAATGAACGAAGCAATAATAATGGTTTTTTTAAATAATCCGTCTTTGTGTTTGAGTAGTGTATGCGCTTCGGGTATAACGCCTGTACTGCTCAAAGAAAACAGGATTACACCATAAGGAAGTAATAAATATGCAAAATTGTTAAACTCAACATGGGTACTTGATATGTAAGGAGCTCCCAGAATAGAAATAATGATAATAACGAGTAACAGGCCAATACTCAAAAACAGATCAGCAACTTTTATCATGCGCAAACCTACAAAAACACACACAGAGGCAACTGCAAAAAATACTATACTCCATATAAATGGATCTCCACCAAATAATGCTGAAAGAGATGTTCCCTCGCCAATAATATATACTGTCATGACTCCGGCTCCCATGAGATAAATAAAGCCCGTCATAACCCAGGCACCCCATGCACCCAAATATTCACGTGCGAGTCCTATAACTTGTAATTCCCGTCTCGTACATGTCGCCACCTCTCCAATAAGCAGATTAAGACCCATCATGAGTAGCCCGAGCGTGACTATATATATACATCCAACTAGTATTCCTACCTTTGCAACTACAAAAGGGACACCGAGTACACCAGCACCGATTGTTCCGCTTACGACAAGCGCTACGCCCTGCAATAATGATAATCTGCGTTTAAAAATACCTCTATGCTGGATAAGAGGATGATCTTCCACAACATGTTCGCTTTTTTTAAATCTATTGAAAAACATACCGCCTTTGAAAAATTTTAATATTTTTTCAGTATTTTTTTAATATTCTTTCAATATCTCTTCTTTTACTATATCCCAATATTCTGGTTTATTTTGCTTTTCTTTCATCCAATACCACCATTCCACTCCCCATAAATACGCACGGTTTGTACCAATATGTTTTACATAATCGATATGTTTTTTGAGGCGTGCGATATTCATAGTTTCTTCCTGCTCTGCAATAGGAGTGTCTGTTGGTGATGTGTCGGTAAACCATGGCTCTGCTTGAAGTTCAGCAACATACAGACGTTCAGTTCTAATACCCAATATCTTTGCTTTGTATTGATAAAACGCCGCAGGAAGCCAATCGTACGTCCAAATACGTCCGCCAGGAGTCCGTACAATGCGGTATAATGTCGTTCCAAACAAATCACCTGCTTTACTAGCTCTACGCCAAGTGCTCAGCTCTCCGCTGTCGGTGATCATGACCCAATGTACTTCATCCATTCTTTTTACCAAATTGACCTCTTCATGGGTAAAATCATTGCGAAATCTTTTGCAGTCTCCAAAACGAAAACGAATAAACGGCTCATTTTCTACCTGCCATAACTCAAGCGCCGTATTATTTTTGTATCGGTCTACGACAGCTGAAATATATGCGAATAGTTTTGTCTTGTATTCGTCTTCGGACAATGCATTGACCCATGATGGGACATGGCATTCAGGCCAGCGAGGAGCTTTTTGCCCCACAACTAATGTCACTTTCGTGCCGGATTCCTTTGCCTTGTTCATCATGTAATCAACATCTTTGAAATCATAGGTGCCTTCTGCTTTTTCTACTTCACTCCACATAGCGGCAATGCGTATGTATGGCGGTTCTAGATCAGTAAGCATGTCTTCATACACCTGTTTCCAATCCAGACCAAGATATGAGGCATGACCCTGGTTAAAACTTATGCCAAAGCGAACGGGATAGGTGCGCAAACTTGAAAACCACAAAAATCCATAACAAAGTGCTATGAGTATAATGATACTAACTAATATAAACAAAATGCGCTTCATATAGCTTATAAAAAATTATATGATCAAAAATAACCCAATACCTACAAGAACAATTGCACTTACTTCTAAAAAGATTTCACGACGAGTAAAATATTCTTTAAATATTCCCGGTTTAAATTTCGTTAAGAGATACACCATGACAAACATAAGTGCATACTGCAGGCCGGACAATGCATTGACAACAGTAACACTTCCTATAGACATAGCAAATTGCAACACAATCACTTGCACAACAGACAACACTTTATTGAAAATAATAATACCCACCACATGACGTCTCGCGTACTGATGAGACTCTTGTTTTTTCTTTTTATGGAATGATTTCCATACCGCAGGAAAACATAAGGTAATCAAACCTACTACTCCAATAAACGCACGGGACCAAATAAAACCTGTCCAAAATGGATATACGCCATATAAATACTTAGCACTCACATGCGATATCGCAAAACACAGCCCTGAAATAAATGCCCACACAAAACCTATATGAAATCCGTTATGGGAACGCGATTTTTCAAATGAAAGCAAAAGCGATGCCACAATAAGCACCGCGATTCCAACAACCTGTAAGCCCTGTAAAGACTCATTCAAAAATAGAGAGGCACACGCGTATGTCGCAATAGTAACTACAGCTCCATTAAATGGATTTATATGAGATGCCTCCCCTTTTCCAAGCGCAATATATACCGTCCATAATCCAAGTCCAAAAGCTATGCCGGATACAGCAGTCCAAATCCAATCGTGGCCTATTGGATGGTCAAACCCTATGATAGGCAACGCGGCAAGCGCGACGAACATAAAAATTGTGGAGTAAAACGTATACACCACAGGCTTACTCACTGATTTGCTCACAATAATTTTATCCAAAATAAAATTAATTGAAAGCAAGAAATAACCCAGCATTGCAATAAAAAACCACAGCATAGTAAAAGTTTCAAGTTATAAAGTTTCGAGTTATAAAGTTTCGATACAGTCAATCATGACTTTATAACTATAACAAATGAACATCTTCTATTTCGCTTCTCTTTCCTCTCAACACAACCTCTTCGATATGATAGGCGCCATTGCGCGGAGCATTCAGAAATCCATTCATAGCAGCCTGCGCCAACCAGCCTGACTCAAGCCAGTCAAACAGCCATTCAGACGTATATCGCGGGTCTTCTTGAGGGACGCCCGCACCAATAGACATGAGCCACTGTTTATTGAAATCTTCTTGCGAGCCAACCGTAGGAGCAATAATAATAGGCAGGCCCAAACCAGCATAAAACGATAACTCACTTGGTTTGGTCCACAAAACGTCAGTCTCATTGAGCACAGCATTAAATTTTTTGAAATACTCCTCTTTTGATTCAGCGTATACAATGGAAATATGTTTGTGATCCTTTAGTGAAAAATTATTTTTATGTAACTCGTCTTCATAAAAACGATACACATCGTTACGCGTCCCAGCAACTAGACATAATTTCACTCTTCCTTTTACAATATGTTCACGCAAACTCTGCGCAATAATAATACCAAGCTCGCGCTGTGCTCCAGCACCGCCGACTGCAAATGTGATGGTAATCGGATGACGCACTTTGCATCTTTTGGCACAAAATTCTGAACTCAAAAATTCCGAGATGGTATGCGCATATTTACGGCGGTAACGTCCGTCTGGATCGAGATGGGTTATGCGCTCACCCAAAGACTTTTTCAAAATTGAAAGTGAAGATCCACCAATATTTTCTTTTGGCAAAGGAAATCCCGTAACAAAAATATTTTCTTTCCTGACTCCATACAACTGCAGACGCTCTTTCACACGCCTATTGGGGACCAAATAATTGATTCTTGTTTTCTTGGGATCAAAGGGCGCCCATGCACGGCTGATGTCTGTATCTGTACAAATACAATAAATAGGGCCTTTGTACCCATGTTCTTCTGCAAAAAAGGCAGGGGTAAAAAATGTACTGATGAAAGGCAACGGATTGTGATTCAAAAGTTGGATAAGATGTTTTCCCCATCCAGACCTAATCATCCGATATATTTGTTTTACTTGAATAGTAGGGCCAGATAAATCGCGTGCGGGATAAAAAGGTTCAATACGCTGGACATAGTCCATAATGCCAAACGCCGCAGTACCAATAAGCGGAATATGTTTCATCCGAGAAACTGTTTCATAGAGTTTGCGCCCCCCCTCCCACATTCGTTGATCTTTTGCAGGAATTCCGCCATATTTGTTTGCGTTAATCACTCCGCTTCCATTGGTAGAAACTCCTTCTATTGAAGCGGCAATATCATGCAAAGGGTATGCCGCGCGCTGATGGCCATAGCCCATATCAACCGTAACGACATATGCATTTTTAAATTTTTCTTGGAAAGCCATAGAAGAAACAAAATATCTCGAAAAAATAAAATATCTTAAATTCAATTGCCTACAGTATACCACATAGCAGCAAAAATTCTAAGCTCTAAACTCGAAACAAATTTAAATGTTTAAATTAAAAAAAATTGAAAATTGAATTTTGTAGTTTGATATTATTTAGAATTTTGTACTTTAAGTTTAGTATTTACTATATTTCAATATTGTCCGGCGGCATAAACTTCGCTGGCTGAGTATTCATATGCGCCAGTAGTGGTATATCTTCAAGAGACAATTTTCCTGTGTATAAAATTTTCATGCCTTCCTGAAGACTTTCCGAAAGATATTCCCTCACTTTTGTATATCCGCGAAAATATATGAGATCGCGCGTAGACGCACCCGCCCTGCTCGTGTCAGATATACCACGTTTAGCACGCACACACGTAGTCCAGGCGCTCTCGTCATCAAGCACATATTCTTTTTTCATATAATTGAACAATTCCACAAACGACATAGTCTGTGCATGGTATGCGGCAATAATACGTATACCAACGCGCTGCTCTTTTTCGCCCAATGGCAAACCGAGATGGCGCTGGTTATACACTGCCAACCCTTCTTCTGTCTCGAGATAGTGCGCCGTACCCTGTTCAAAAATTTGAAATGACTGTAATTTACCATTTTCAAGGCGATAAATATGTGTGCATATCTCATGCATAATTGCCGCAGACAAACGATTTTCAGACATTTTTACTTGCGAACGGACAAAAATAGTTCCATATTTATTCACTGCTATGTCAGCCGCCTGCGTTGAAGAAGTGACGACGCGCCATGAATTCAAATTATGCGTATCCAAAAATGTACGCAAACGTTTTAAAATAGCGCGCGTCCCAAGCACTTTACTGGTATCCTCCGTAAGAGGATGTTCATCAATAAATGCTTTGGCTTGATTATACAAGTCTTCCGAAACATTACCATACAATTTTTCTGACGCATGAGGAAAATCCTCAGTCCCCACTTCGTCGATAAACTCAAGTTTAGTAATCATTTCTTCAATCTTTCTTACAAACAAGGGCATAAGTGCGTGATCAATGTCACGAGGCAAGGCGTCTATTTCACGCAGCATTTTTTCTAAATCAAATGATGGCCTACGATACACAAACTTAGGAGACGCAATGGGACGCTGCAAAAATTGTTCTTTTGCTTCTACAAAATTAAGAGGTTTTATATACGCGAGCACATTAAGTTCCTTATCGATTTCGCACAATTTCTTGTCAATATTTTTCACAATCTTCTCATTCACCTCTCTGCGTTTAGCCTGCGTAGCAATGTGACTTTCCTCACTCGACTTGCTTTGTGCTGACTGAGGGTCAATAAGAAACCCATACAAAGCCTTCCCACCAATAATTGCCTGATATGTACCCTCGATATCTTGCATTTTAAAAGGAAACCTCACACGTTCTCCGCGAATAAGTACGTCGGCAAATCGCTCGGAGGGATCGAGATAGGTAAGGGATGAATCAAATACAACCTTCTCTCCATGTGGATCAATCTTTGCGCGTATGTGAGTATACGGCGTATTTAATATTTCAATATCTTCATACAAACCAACCACTTTTCGCGCAGTATCGTCTTTTTCTGTTTTTTCTTTCTCTGATATGCTACTAAACAAGGCTTTGCTCACCTCAACGCCTTTTTCAGGATTCGGAATTTTTAAATCTTCAATTTTTTTGAGGCGATGCTTCAGTGGAATCTGATTTGCAATTTGGATGCCAAGCCCCGCGCGCGCATTTAATTCCAAAACTTTAATTCCATTGGTGGTAAGTGAAAGATCAACAGCTAAAAATTTTATTTGGCTTGCCTGCTGAGCGCGGGCAGCTGCGAGCAAAATAGTGTCCCATTCTGGCATTTCGATTTCTCTCACTTTTTTTCCATTGGGTAATTTTTGTATAAATCTATTATGATAAACCGCGTACGTTGCTTTTCCCGTGACAATATCAATACCCGCACCGATAGCTCCCAAATGCAGATTGGCTTTCCCATGCGATTCAATCGTGGGTAACCGTAACATGGCGATAATCGGAACAAAATTAAAAACAATAATACGGATATCAGGAAGTCCACTTTCAATAAATGATTTGAAATATTCATGTGGCACAAGCAATTCCTCTATAATAACCTGGTCAAACAAACCAGAAATTGCATATTTACCATCGATAATAGATACCATATGATGATACAGCTCTGTCCATGTATACTGAGCTCCATCGACGCCAAAAAAATCATTGCCTTTATGCTGTGAAATAACAATAATCCCCTCTCCGCCATAACCGCGGTTTGGCTTAATAACAAATTTTTCTGGCAATGACTTCGGATTAAGGGTCTTCAAATCATTGTGACGTTTTAAGACTGCGTACACTTTTGCCACGCCAAAACCGCGTACCATGAGGTAATTTTTCGTAAACATTTTATCATCTGCAAAACGCTTGCTCTCATCTGTATTATAACGGCCGACATACTGCAGATTGCGCGCGTTCATGCCGAGTATGCCGTGGACTTTTTGAATCAGACCCATATACAATTGTCTACTTTATAACGCATTAAAACTCTAAATACGAAAAACTAAACTCGAAACAAATACAAAATTTAAATAACCAAATTACAATTTTAAATTTTAAGAATTTAATATTTGAATTTATTTAGAATTTCGAGATTCGAGAATAGATTTTATATCAACTACTCTTCTTTATGATCAGACAATAAACTTCTAAATCGTATGTATTCACTGATGCGCAGGCCGCTAAATTTTCCAAGTAAAATAATAAGGACAAGCGGAACCAAAATAAATTCCGGCCAAGAAATGATCAAGCTATTGAACGAAGACCAATGAATCATATAATACGATACAATCACAACGCCCAATGTTTCAATAACGCCAAATATGGCCGCACGCAAACCCTCTTCGGACTTGGTTGCAGTAAATTTTTCAGACAATGTCGACATAACAAGCAAAGGAAATACCGCCACTGACAATGGAAGCGTTGTACCGATCCACATCATAATCACCATGAGAATCAAAAAAGACAAACTAATAAATGACAAATTTAGGGCAACCTTGGTAAGATACAGAAGTTCAATTTTTCCAAATATAAATTTCACAATATAACTTGTAACAACTGCAAAAATAAACGCGAGAATACCAAATTTGAGGCCCAAAATATAAAAAGTCAAACTAATGATGACCGGGGTGAAAACTCCAAATGTATTGACACCTACCACATGGCGCGCGAACACAACAACAAACGCGAGAAATGGAACAGTGAGAATTAAATAAATACTGTCTGCAGATATTCCGCGCTTGATAAACGAAGTAACCAATGTAGACAGTACATACCACTTCGGCTTTCCAGAATCACTATCAATGCGAAGAAATTCAATCCCCCGTTCCTGGAGCTGGGTTTCTACAGCAGAAATATCAATCGTACTTGCTAATACCCCCAATGCTTCTGGCCGTGTGAGCAATAGATGCCGGGGACGCACGATCTCAAACGTCTGATACGCGCCTTGCTTGGCAACATACATATTATTCTCAGAAATAAACACAAATTGTTTATTCTTTAAAATAATTTTTTGCTCATCAGGAACTCCCTGCCAGTACCGTGTAAATGCCTGCAATCCGCGCAAGGAACTTGTGTAAAACACAAGCGTCTCTGCATCTTGAATTTTTTTTATCTCGGTATCAAACAACTTAAGAAATTCTTCTTCCGCCACATAGTCACCCTGGGTCTCTGCAGGAACTACGATATCAAATGCAATACCATATTCCTCAGCTTGGCTGTCTAATTCTTTGAGCCGCTGTGCCGTAGACGAATCTCCAATGAAAATCACGCGTCCATTATATACGAGCACGCTTTTACTGCTCATTCTAATTTCTCCCGTAGCACTATCTGTTGCAGTAAGTGTAACATCGTACACGTCTGCCTTTACATATTGATGCACTACTTCTGTCCCAACTTCAAAAAATCCGTCTCCGAAATCCCAACGAAACGTAACCGTAGATGTGGGAGAAATAGTGGATTTAGAAGCATCAAATATAATCTTTTTATCAACACGGACTGAGTCGTCCGAGACAATAACCGGCGTGAGTGAAAATTCAGCTAAAACGGAATCTTCTGCTGTCTGGGCATGAGTTATATTTCCCAAACTAACGCCTATGGTTAATAAGAAAAAAAACAAAATATAACCAATATATCGAGATGTGTTCATACGCTTAACAATGTTAAAATATAGTTGTGTATATAGTATAGCAGATTTGGCTCATATAAAAAATCCAGCGTCGCTTTGCTATGCTGGATAAACTACGAAACCCTATTTTGAATTTTACCGCTTGCCAGGCGTAACGAAGTGAGGACTAGCAGGCGCTGTAGGAATCGAACCTACACTAACGGTTTTGGAGACCGTAGTACTACCATTATACGAAGCGCCCATGCTTTGAAAGCCAAAAAAGTATACTAAATAATTAACTAAAAATCAAGTAATATATCTTACCTCATTTTTATCAAAGATAATAGCGTAATAACGTATTTACACTGATTTAGGCGGTACTTTTTGGATAACATCTGTATCCTTTTTCCAAAAAACTGCAGTAATCATTACCCCAAGAAGCAAAACAGTAAACAAATATCGAATTTGTACATCAAAAGCTGATAATACTGCCACAATAATACTTGGCCCTGTGAGTGCAAAAAGCCCTAAGGTATATATACTCCCAAATTTCCATTCATCCCATTTCCCAAAATAAGCAACTAATAATACAATTACAGATACTACCAACAAATAAACTAATTTTCCAATACCAAGAATAAAGAACCACGCCACCAAAGCCAGAACAAAAATTCCAGTCTTGTTCATGAGTGTTCCATCTATCCAGGAAATGACACTCTGCTTACCTATTTCAAAATTCGGCATTTCAGAAAAATACTGAACTTTTGTCTGATGTTGTTCTCTGTCATAAAACTCCAGCCTATTTGAAGCAAACAACACGCCATCTTGAGTAGATGTATCAATGTATGCGTCAATCGGCTCAGTGGTGGATGAAACAGTATCTACGATTATTTTGACAGATTTTTCCTCGGACTCAAATATGTATGGCTGTTCTAGTTGTGTTACATTGGCTACTCCATCTTTTACTTGTACATGAAATGCGGGGATATTGTTTACAATTTCATTGCGTACGTCAGATACTCGACGTGGTATGATTATGGCAGAATAAATCGCGTAGCCTACAGACAAAAGTAAAATAAACAAGATGACATAATTGGCAGCCTGGCGGCCGTTGTTGCGCTGTGCACGCAACCATGAAAAGTCATAGAGACTTTTTAGAAACGCTTTGAGGTAAAACATATATTACACGTAAAAAATAAAACGGTCAGAACTGACCGTTTTAGTATATCTTACTTCGTTTCCTTGTGCAATGTATGTTTCTTACAGTATTTGCAGTACTTTTCAAGCTCAAGCCTATCTTTGATAGTTTTCTTATTTTTGCGAGAAAAATAATTGATGTGCTTGCACACGGTACATTCAAGCTTAATCATGTTTTTTCGCTCTTCTGATTTTGAGGCCATATCATTAAGTTAATATAGAAAGTTTACCCGTCTATTTATAGAATAGGGTGACGTAATAATACACAAAAGACATCGAAATGTCAATACCCAGAGCCGTTGCGCGGAATTGAACCGCGGACCACCTCCTTACCATGGAGGTGCTCTACCAACTGAGCTACAACGGCCTAAATTCCTGTGCGTGCCAAGATGACGCGACCATTGCAGCAGATAATCAGCCGCGTAAAGTCGCTGACGATCCTACGCGTCACTCAAAGACGCTTCGTGTAGTCGCGTCTTTTCGCGTGCACGCCAAGGGATTCGAACCCCTGACCCTCTCGGTGTAAACGAGATGCTCTAACCAACTGAGCTAGGCGTGCGTAGTGGGCAGAGAAGGATTCGAACCTTCGAAGGCGGAGCCAACAGATTTACAGTCTGTCCCCTTTGACCGCTCGGGAATCTGCCCGTGATAGTTTGTAAAGTTAAAAGTTATAAAGTAAAAAGTTACTAGAGTAAAAAACTAAAACTTTATAACTTGGAACTTTACAACTTTTAACTTTGGAGAGCCGAGAACAGGATTCGAACCCGCGACCCGCTGTTTACAAAACAGCTGCTCTACCAGCTGAGCTATCTCGGCACGTCTTCGCTTCGCTACGCCGTGCAAGCACTTTTACTAAAGGGCATAACTTGGCAAACTTAGATACCTGCCTACCGGCAGGCAGGCTTATTAAACTTAGTCAACTTTGCTACTTTAATTCATCAATTCGTTGTCTAAAGAGTTGTAACTTTTGATTTTCTGGATTAATCATGCGAAGCTGCTGATAACCATCTTCTGCCAAATCTTTGCGCCCCAATAGTATACTGACTTCTACGAAATTGTCAAGGTATTTAGGATTTTGGCCTTCGAGAATCAAAGCCTGTTGTATTGCCTCTAGAGCCGTCTCATATTCTTTTAGTCCAAACAGCAAATCAAACAGCTTGACAAAGCGTACGGGATTGTTTGGGTTAATCATCACAGCCTCTTGATAATACTCAACTGCTTCTTCTATCTTATTTTCTTCTTCCGCAATAAGACCGAGCTTCAAATATATTTCTTCATCATTTGGATCAATTTTCAAAACAAATTGATACGTCTCTTTTGCTTCTTTCTTTTGGCCTTGTTGCAGATATACTGTTGCCAATCCTTTGTACACTGCCTTATTTTTTGGATCCACCTGAAGCGCGGCCAAAAACTCTTTTTCAGCAGTAATCAAATCTCCTTGTTCAGCATCTTTTTGGGCTGAAGCAAGCAAATCATGCAAATCTTCTTTCTGCTTATCTTTTTGTTCTGGAGTTAAAACTTTTTTAGCTAAAGCGGATCCTTCCATAGCTGCTTTTCTCTCCACAGACCCCACAAACCGCCTAAATATAGATTGTATCTTTACAAACAACACAGTTAGGTAAGACAAACGTTTTTTCCATTTACCATATACTTCCGCGCTTTCTTTGGCTGCCCTTTTTCTCATAAAATCACTTTTCTTTTTTTTCAATTTTTGAACTGGAAGTGTTTCAACATCAAGTAGCAATAATTGTGAATAGTGGCGTGCAACAATAATGCCCATTACGACAAGAGAACACCCAATAAGTGAAAGAGGCAAGACCACAGTCATATAATTATTTCAAAGCATTACGAATAAGAGACAAAAACGAATCAGCCTTTGTTGACGCATTTCCTACGAGGACACCATCCACATTTTTTTGTGATATATACGAGTTGATATTTTCTGCATTCACACTTCCTCCGTATAAGACGGGAATCTCAGTGCTAATATAATTTTTAAGCTCTAACTTGATAAGCGTATGCATGTCTACAGCGTCCGCAGGAGTGCAGGGTTGGCCTACCCCGGCCTTTGAAATAGCCCATACTGGTTCATAGGCAACAATTAATTCTTTGTGACTTAATTCCAATCCTTCAAGCGCTTTCATGAGTTGCTTTTTTATTCTATATATTGCTTTATCTGTGTCTCTGTCTTCTTTTGTTTCTCCAATACAAAGTACGGCAGTCATACCTGCATCAAAACAAGCTTCTAGTTTTTTTCTCACTTGATCGTTGTCTTCATTAAACACATGTCTACGTTCAGAGTGGCCGACAAGCACGTATTCTGCGCCTTCCTCTTTGAACATTTCAGCAGATATTTCGCCGGTATATGCGCCTCTGGGAAACCACGTTATATTTTGTGCTCCACAAGCTAGGACACCATCTGCCAGCACATCTGCGACATCGCCAAATGCAAGTGTGTTCGGAAACACCGCATATGAAAAATCATGATGAGTTTCCACTTCATGTTTCAATTGCTTCGCAAGAGCAATGCTTTCTTCGACATTCAAGTACATTTTCCAGTTGCCAAATATATACTTCATAATTTCTAATTTATAATTTTAAATTTCAAAACAATTTAAAAATTATTTAATTTAAAATTTAAAATTTAATCTTCCCTGCGTCAATATCCCCAATTACCGCCACTCTTATCTTATTAAAATCAAACACCTCACGCGCAACGCGTATGATATCATCATTACTCACCATGTCAACTTTTTTGAGCCAGTCGTTAGGCGTTTCTATCGTATCAAAAAACATAGCTTCACGCGCATAATAACTTGCCTGAGCGCTTGAATCTTCCAAGGCCAACGTCAATGCTCCTCTTGTGTGGGTCTTTGCGTCTTGAAGTTCTTTGGACATAATACCTTTATTACATATTTTTTCAATCTCTACCTTCATGACGTCTACGGCTTTGTTAATATTTTTTGCTTCAAGTCCTGCACGCACAAATACATATCCTGAATCGCGAAACGTTTCTGCTCCACTCCTAATAGTATATGCAAGGCCTCGGCGTTCACGGATTTGGATAAACAAACGCGAACTCATTGAGCCTCCAAGCACGGTATTCATAACTCCGAGCGCAGGTATGCGCGTGTCAGTATGATTAAATCCAGGAAATCCGAGCATGAGCTGAGACTGGTCAGTCTTTTTCTGGTGCACTTCAATACGATCTTTTTTTACACTGCTTCCATATGAAGCCTTATCAAATAGTCTCGATGCTTTCTTTTGGTTTGATGCTCTGCCAAAATATTCTTCCACAATTTGCTTTGTCTTTTCATTCACATTGCCTGCCGCCACAACGAGCATATTATGTGGCTGATAATACGTATCTCGGTAATGCAACACATCTTCACGCTTAAATCCCATAACGTGCTTTTCTGTACCTGCGATATCCCTACCTAAATGCGATCCACGATACATGAGTTCTTCAAATGCGTTGTCGATATACAACAGCGGATTATCTTTATACATGCGGATTTCTTCGACAATCACGGTTTTTTCTCTTTGTATCTCTTTCACATCGTACAGCGAATTAAATAGCATATCAGACAAAATATCGCACGATGTTTCTAAAAAATTCACGTCAGTCTTGATATAATACCCGGTATATTCTTTGCTCGTAAATGCATTATATTCCGCACCGAGTCTATCAATCTCGCGTGTCAACTTCAATGTCGAAGGACGTTTTGTTGTACCCTTAAACATGAGATGTTCGATATAATGAGAAACGCCATTCATCTTTTCTGTTTCATAGCGTGACCCTACTGGAAACATGACTAACAATGTCACTGATTGGGAGTCTTTGAGAGGGATAAGAATTACCTGGGCTTTATTGTGGAGAGTATAATTTTGAAACATAATGTTATTATTTTCTTTTGTCAGGTGAATGATAATTTGCCTCTGGGTTTGGTTCAAAAGGGTCTCCATCTTTAAACCTAGCATGAAAACAATTACGACAATCTGGATTAGCTACTTTTCCACATTCAGGACACGCAAGCACGCCATTCGCATCAGGCCTAGGAATAGCACCGCCTTCGCGAGGTCTTTCATCTTGAATTTGTCTGTCAAGACCAGCCTCCTCACGTCGGCTAGTTATTCTCTCGATGTCTTCCAGCCTAGTCATAAATTTAATTAAACTTCTCATTTAAATAATCTCTCAACTCGCTCATTTCAATTCTCTCCTGCACCATCGTATCTCTATCCCTCACCGTAACTTTTTTATCTTCAAGAGAATCAAAATCAACCGTCACACAATATGGCGTACCGATCTCGTCTTGTCTACGATAACGTTTGCCAATACTTTGTGTTTCATCATAATCAACCATAAAATCTTTTCTCAAATCATTTGCAATCTGGCGTGCAACTGATGAAAGTTCTTCTTTTTTGGATAATGGCAATATGGCAACTTGAACAGGTGCCAAGTGCTTGGGGAATTTCATCACCACACGTGCTTCAGTTTCTCCTTCTTTTGCAGTTGGAGCTTCCTCTTCAGTATACGCTTCAAGCAATGAGACAAGTAACATACGATCAATACCAAAAGTTGGCTCGATCACATGAGGCAAAAACTTCTCATTTGTTTCAGGGTCTTGGTACGTCAAATCTTGTCCGCTCACTTCCTGATGGCGCGTTAAATCAAAATCAGTACGATACGCGATACCATGCAATTCTTTCACGCCAAATGGATATTTGTATTCAATATCAACGGTCCGCTTACTATAATGTGCGCGTTCACCATCGGGAATTTCATGCCAAACTAAATTATCCATGTTGATCTGCATAATATCTTTCCACCAGCGTTTGATTTCATCCAGCCACATCTCAAAAGTTTTTTCCCAATTTTCCGGTTTGATAAAATATTCAAACTCGCCTATTTCAAATTCACGCGTGCGAAAAATAAAATTACCTGGCGTAATTTCATTGCGAAAACATTTGCCAATCTGGGCAATACCAAACGGCAATCTGCGTCTCGTAACATTTAAAATATTTTTAAAATTGACAAACATACCACCCGCGGTTTCTGGACGCAAATATGCAGTCGTCGATGTATCTTCATTTGTTCCAATAAATGTCTTGAACATGAGGTTAAAATTTTTGGGTTCAGTAAATGTACCTCCGCAATCAGGACATGTTAATTTTGAAACATCTTGTCCTTCAGTATAGTCTGGAAGCTGGTCAAATCTAAATCGATGGTGACATTTCTTGCACTCAACCAACTGATCAGTAAAATTCTGCAAATGACCCGACGCTTCCCATGCCTTGGGATTCATAATAATAGCGCTGTCGAGTGGAACCATATCTTCACGTTCTTGTACAAAAAATTTCCACCACGCTTTTTTGATGTTTTGTTTTAGGGCATGACCAAGAGGACCATAGTCCCAGCTATTGGCTAATCCGCCATAGATTTCACTACCAGGGAATATAAAACCCCTGCGCTTTGCGAGTGAGGTTACTTTATCTAGTAAGTTTTCCATATGTGGTATGAATTATAACAGAGTTTTTTGAATAAAAAAAGACCGCAAAAACGGTCTTGGGTCGCGTGGTCAGGTGACTTTACGCGAGGTTCCACCCAAGTTCCCTGGTTTACCCAGGACTCTTTATGTAGCAAACTCGCTTTGTGCGTGTTAGTCAGCGTAAGTCTGCGTTTTTGCCACCTCCACGGTTGCCTAGACCGCTTCATTGGTGGTAGTATTAGAGTATCTCTTTTTTAGAAATAAGTCAACTAAATAAACAAAACTGTATGACAAAACCACTAATATATATTAAGGAAAGGATCGGAAACAACAAGAGGTCATTTGTAATTATAAACCCTTTTACAGGCAGAGGTATCCCAATAAACCATAAACTTGTACAAAAAAAATGCAAGGAGTTAGTGTCAAAACTAAAATTAGACGACATTGATTACATATTAGGATTTTGTGAACAAGGAATCGTACCCGCATATACTATTGCTTTTTTAACAAAAATACCATTTATCAGCTCAACACGCACTAGACTAAATGATCATACTGAAATCCATTTTGTTGAAGAACATTCGATGTTTCCAAATCAGTACATTTATGGACTAAAGAAAGGAGATAAGGTTGCAATAATAGAGGATGAAATCACTACAGGAAAAACTCTCTGCAACGCTATAACTTCCCTACACCAAAAAGGAGTGGAAGTTAAGGAGGTTGGAGCCTTAATCATGACCAGCGACACCAATAATCTTGGTAAATTAAAAAAACAGGCAATAAATCCAAAATATATTTTCACAAAAGAGGATATAATCTTCTAAAAAATATTTTTAAAGAACGTAATATTTATCTTTCCAACACAAACGTCACCGGTCCGTCATTCACTAATTCAACTTTCATATACGCGGCAAACTGTCCGGTTTCGACATGAATACCAGTTTGTTTTAATTTTTCTACAAAATATTCATATAACCTCTTTGCTTCATCTGGCGGAGCAGCCGCATCAAATCCGGGTCTATTCCCATCCCAGCAATTTCCATAGAGCGTAAATTGTGATACTGCAAGAATACTACCGCCTGCGTCTTTAATATTTTTATTCATTTTTCCTTGTTCATCTTCAAAAATCCGCAGCTTAATGATTTTATCTACCAATTTGTCCGCGTGCGCCTCACTATCCCCTTTTCCAATACCTATTAACAACAATAAGCCGTTGGAAATACTCCCAACGACTTTGTTTTCTATTTCTACTTTTGATTGTGTAACCCGCTGTAAAACAATTTTCATATTTCACTTTCGTAATTTCGTATCTTTTCGTATTTCGTATATAACTTATACTGTCGTAATTTCACGTTCCTTATCTTCTCCGATCACTTTCAGCTTATCATTATATTCTTTCACCAATTTCTCAAGTTCATCTTGCATTCTAAATTTGTCATCTTCTGCAATTTCTTTATCTTTTTCTTTTTTGTCAATATCTTTTCTAATTTCTTCACGAATATTACGCACACTCACACGAGCTTGTTCAAGTTTTTGATGTAGTACTTTGATGAGTTCTTGTCGACGTTCTTGAGTAAGATCTGGCAGTGGCAAACGGATAAGCTTGCCGTCATTGACTGGATTGATACCGAGATTTGAAGCGCGCAGTCCGCTCTCAATCGCCTGCGTAAGACTCTTGTCCCATGGATCAATATTCAATGTCTTGGCATCTGCAACAGAAATAGAAGCAACAGCTTTGAGAGGCTGGCGTACACCATACGCTTCTACCACGACATCTTCAACAAGCGCAGGAGTTGCTCGGCCCGTACGCAAATTTGAAATCTCATGTTTAAGATGCTCTATAATCTTATTAAATTCCTCCTTGTTTTGTGTGATGAAATCCATAAACCAAAGTTAATAAAGTATAAAGTTCTCAGTTATAAAGTTTCGACGAATTGTTATATTATTGTATTATTTTACAATCTTGATGTCTATTATTTCTATATCTCTATTTATCTCAATGTATCTCAAATTATTTTAATCTTCTAATCTTGCAATCTTTTAATCTTAAATCTGACACTTCTATTAAAATAATTTGCTAATTTCCACAAACATTTCCGCTTCGACGTTACTCCTTCGGCGGAATCGTGTACCCGAGATATATCCAGCTATCTTTTTCTGGATGGACGTACAACACCGTTGGTATTTGCTGTGAAGGAAGTTTGCGCGTTTCCCAGGTCTTGCCACCGTCAGCACTGCGATAAAATGTCGAACGGTTGTCTAGCGTGCCGGTATAATATACTTCTTTATCATTTTTTGGATTAATTGCAAATCCATAGATATCTACACTCCCCGGAGGAGTAACCAAATTAATTGCTTCCCACTCTTCTCCGGCATTGCGTGATGTTATCACACCATATTCAGAAATCCAATATATTTGTTCTGCTTTTTGAGGATGTAAATACAATCGGCGAAATTCAAGCGAACCAGGAAATCCGCTAAATCTATCTTTCAAATTTTCCCAACTAGCACCGCTATCTCTGGTTCGAAAGAGACCAGAATCTCTGGTCGCTACGTAGAGCAGACCTTCTTTATTATTATCAAATGAGATTTGCTGAAGTTTGTTACCAAAACGATTTGCCACGAGCCAATTTTTGCCCATGTCTTCACTCTTGAGCAAATCCCCATTATCCTCAGACATATATATGTGCGTTGTCTTGAACGGATCAAATGCTACAGATGTAATAGCGTCAGACGCCCGAGCCTCACGAAAAATTTCAGTCCATGACCGCGCACAGTCGTCGGATTTAAATACCTGGCGTCCATTGGTAGCCACAAACGTACATTTATCTTTTGGATGAACAGAAAGACTATACAAAAATCCCAAATTAAATGGCTCTACTGAATGCGCCCATGATCTTCCTTCATCAAAACTATAAAAAAGTCCTTGTTCCCGTGATGCCCAATACAAAGCCTTGTTATCTTGAGGATCGGTAAACAAACGATACACTGAGACGCTCGTAAGCTGTTTGACCCCGTCTACGGCTGGCATTGCTGACAACTGTTTCCATGTTTCCCCTTTATCAATACTTAAGAAAAATCCAGCAGGTCCCGATGTCTTTGTTCCACCTGACCCATCAAGAGAAATACAGCTCTGACCCATGGTGACGACAGCCATGAGCAACACGCTAAACGTTATGAAATATTTTTTGGTGCGCATATATTGTTTATTAAAATCAAAACTCAAAATTCAAAGTTCAAATCTATATCTTAAAACTTAAAATTGTAAAAAGATTTTAGTTTTAAGTTCCAATTTTGAATTTTGAGATTTGATTTTTGAATTAATACTCTTAAACTTTTATTAACAAAATGGTTAAAATGTGTGATTCACGGCAACTGTAACAAAATATGCTCCGTCAACAACCGTGGATGAATATTTTCTTCCAAATATTTCCGCGCTTTACTAATATCATCTGAAACCGAAATAATCGTCTTATCACTCAAATTTGAATTACCCTCACGCGCCATTTGATTCAGTTCAATTTGCCAAATAGACAATACATCTTGCAAACGTTCACGCGCTTTTATGTGATCTTCTTTGTCTCCAAATAATTTCTCAACTATGCTCAATTTTTCATAAAACGGCTTTCGGAGCAATCCTTTAAATCGATTAATTTCTTGCTTATATATCTCAAAAGATTCAGCATCATTCGCCCATTCCCATGCCTTACCTGGAATGCCCTGGCAATACTCTGTAAGTTCTTGTGCTCTATCTGGCTCAATAACATTTTTTTCAAGCCATGACGCGATTTTTCTTTGATTTACTAACGAAAAATAAAAAAGCTGGCAACGCGAACGAATAGTCCCAAGCAATTCTTTTTCATTTTGTGTAATAAGAAAAATAACTGTCTTGCCGCGCGGTTCTTCCAAAGTTTTTAAAAGTGCGTTTGATGCGGCAGTACTCAAAAATTCTGCATGGTCAACAATGGCAACACGATATCCACCAGGCAAAAAAGATGTTTGGGATAATTGTGAAATAGCACTGCGTACTTGCTCAATACTAATATCTTTTTTTAATTTTTCGGTTTTTTCATCTACTATGCGTTCAACTACTATATAGTCAGGATGCATTTGGATTTTGTCGCGTGTAGTTTTGAGAAGCCGAGCAGCTAACTCTTGGGCCACTGTAAATTTTCCTACGCGCCCTGGACCGCAAAAACAATAGGCGTGGCCTAAATTGCCGTTTTGTATGACATTATCAAAAAAAGAAAGGATGTTATCATGTCCCACGATGTCGTGCATATATGCTTAGTGTAGCATAATTGGGTTTAAGAGACAAGAAACAAGATACAAATAAAATCTCAATTTCCAATTTTCAAAATATTCACAGCCAGCCCTTGACGTCTCTCTCTCTCTTTGCTAGGGTTACATATCGCACTTGTCCTGGTGCGATGGAACAAGGAGACAGAGGATGAAGCGCGAAGTTTCACCGACGGACTTCACAGCAGTGCTTGAGTACGAACCTCAGGAGGCAGCCGAAGCCGAAGCCGAGGCGGCAATGCTCAAGGCTGAAGGATGGAGGGTTCTCCTCCGTGAACCGACTGTCGACGGCAAAAGGAGACGCGCGGTGTTGGTCCCGGAGTGCACCGAGCTGACCGCGATCCGGTGGTTCAAAGAGAACAAGCACTAGCTTCTCACCGCCTACAACAACCCACATCGACCTCCGCTCTCATCTACCTACCACGACACCCTCAGGGCGTCCTTCCTCCAGCGCCCGCGCATTGGTTATCTCTGCCTTCCAGCGGACATAGTCAGTGAAAATCGCTGGAGAGGAAAAATAAAAATCACCCATGAAATTGGGTGATTTTTTTATAAAATGTATGGTGGTGATGCGATACAACCTACCCTCCATCTCCCTCCCTTACTAGGGAGGGAGAGCCCACTTATATATCTAAATCAAACATTTTAGGGCGTCCCTCCTCCATTTGTAAGGGAGGAGGAAAGGAGGTAGGTTGCATTACAGAATCATTAATCCATCAAAATCTCCAACGTCTCTCTCGCACACTTCTCCCACGAAAAATCTTTCACTCTTTCTAATCCTCTATTCACATTCTGCATTCTGCATTCTGCATTCTGCATTGCTTCACTAACTCCACGCGCAATATCCTCAACACTCATCGGATCCACATACACGCATGCATCTCCCCCAACCTCTTCGAGGCTGTTTCCTTTTGACGCGACCACGGGTGTACCACAGGCCATGGACTCAAGCACGGGAAGTCCAAAACCTTCATACAAACTAGGAAAAACAAAAACTTCCGCCGCATTCAAAAGGTATGGCAAATCTTGTTCATCTACCCAACCTGGAGTGACAATGTCATGTTTAAAAACACTATTACTCAGAGTGTGTCTCACCTCTCCATAGCCATATCCTGGTTTACCAACAAGCAACAATTTCAGATTTTCAGTTTCTGATCCTAAAGTAGTTTTTAATTTATTAAATGCCTGGATGATTCGTGTGGTATTTTTCTTTTCTTCAAGTCTACCAACACTCATAATAAATGGCTTTTGAATTGAATATTTTTTCAATACCTTTTCAATACCTTTTTCATCTTCAATCTTTTTATATTTCTCATCATACCCATGTTGTACCACAAAAACCTTATCATTATTCTGAATTCTCAAATCTGCATTCTGCAATTCTTCTTTTACAAATTTCGAGGGCACAATCACTTTCCACGCTCGTTTTAACGCATACCGCGCCGACCAAACAGAATACCACCGCTCAAACCAATTGTACGACTCTGGAAATTTTATTGCGGCAGTATCGTGTATCACGGCTACTGTTTTTTTTGGATGAATCAACGGCATGACATGCGCAGGAATAAACAATACATCTGGAGGATTTCTAAACATTTCCCAACTTAATCTGATTTGCGTCCACAATCTCTTTGGCCACCATGCGAGTACTTTTTGTGTCCAATTCTCTGGTAACTCCACCAACTCTCCTTGTAAAGGTTTATCCGTATACAATACAAATTCAATTTCCTCCGTGGTCCCTATTCCCTGTTCCCTATTGTACATTTCTGTAATCACACGAAAGGCGTATTCTTCCACACCTGTTCGTTGCTCACCGTTTGCCCGTGACGCATCAATACCGATGATCATATTATTTCTGTTTTTTTCAATCTTGTTATGCTAAAGATAGCAATAAACATAATAATGGCGCCAACCCACTGTGCTAAGGTCAAAACTTTGTCATGGATAAACCATTCCAAAATAATCGCACTGACCGGAAATACTAATTCATACATTGTCGATTGAGTAGCCGTAACTTTTTTTAATCCGTAATAATATATAAATATCGCCGTAGCTCCAGTTGTCAGAGCAATTAAAATAAATAAACCAATAAGTTTCAAATCCAACAACCCAAATCCGCTAAACCCAAGATAATTTGTTTCAACGCCCGCTTTCTTTAGCACTGCAATAACGCCAAGAACCACAATCATCACCGCCGTTGTCATAACATAACGAAGCAATGTTCCAACCCCATGACTCACATTGCTAACTGCGCGTTTTGAAAAGACAGTAGAAGAACCAAATGAAAATGCAGCAAGCACAGCTAGTAGCGCAGGTACGAGCATCCCTTGAGCGCTTAGATCAGGACGTGCAAAACCAAATGTCAGGAAATAACTTCCTATAAGCGCCACAAGAGCCCAGATGTAAAACTTTTTGTCTGGACGTTCTTTGAGAAATACAAGCGCAAGAACAATAGCAAAAAGTGGCTGTAATTTTTGCAATAATAATACCACTGAAATATTTAATCCATTGCCATAGACCATCAAAATAGCTGCAACAATCGCCATAGTGCCGAGTGCCCCGCCAAACAAACCAACAAGTGCAAACGATACCCAATCCATTTTCTTTAATAAACTAATTTCTTGTTTTCGAGTAAAATAAAAATAGGAGAGAAAAACGAGACCTACCGCGTGCAACATAAAAACGATTGTCGGCACGTCATACAATCCCCACTTCATTATTTGCGGCGTAAAAACTACGCCGTCAAATGCCCACAAAAATGCGGCACACATGATGGACAGCGCACCAAGATACGATTTTTTCATACGGTTCCTTTCACCCCGCCACGGCGAGGTCAATTAAGTCCCGACTAAACCACGTAGAACGTGGCGAACGGTCGGCCCACGAATCACACGTGGTCATGCTCTGTTCTTTACGAAGAACTCGGCTCGACGGCTTTACCCTAAACCACAAGGGATTTAGGGTTTACGTCCGGTTGGCGAATATTCCACCTCAAACAAAATTACGGGCTTGTCCGCCGTAGCCTTGGCGGAGGTGGACGCCACCCTGGAATGAATTAGACATGTACGAAATACGAAAACTACGAAATGTACGAATTTCGAATATTTCGCAGTTTTCGTATTTCGTACATAAAATATTATCTAGTCGCAAGTATCGCCCGTTTATAATTATCCAAATTCTCTAACGCGATACCAGTTCCTTTTGCAACACACAGCAACGGCTCTTCGGCAACATATGTAGCAACTCCAACTGCCTGAGCAATAAGTTCATCTAAATTTCTAAGCAAACTCGAGCCACCTGACATAATAATTCCCTTATCCATCACATCTGCAGACAATTCAGGTGGTGTTTTGTGCAGTACTTCTTTTACTGCTTCGACAAGACCTTCAAGATCACTTTGTAATGCTTCAGTCGTATCATCTGACGTTACTTTGATGGTTCGTGGAAGACCCGTAACCATATCGCGCCCTTTTACATCCATAGAGAGCGGAGTCTGCATAAACATAGCAGAACCAACAGTAATTTTCACTTCTTCGGCGCTTCGTTCCCCAATTGCTAAGCCATATTTTCTGCGCACATAATCAGCAATAGACTGGTCAAATCGATTGCCTCCAATACGAACTGAACCAACCGATACAATACCTCCAAGGGAAATGACCGCAATTTCTGCTGTTCCACCACCAACATCAATAATCATGTGTCCTGATGGCGAGCCAATGGGAATATCCGCTCCAATTGCCGCAACAATTGGTTCTTTGATAATGTATGCGGCTTTTGCTCCTGCGGCAAGCGTTGCGTCAATGACCGCGCGTCGTTCTGTCGACGTAATACCTGCAGGCACGGCAACCATGACCTCGGGTCGAAACAAATGAATGCCACCAATTGCTTTATTGATAAAGTATCTAAGCATTGCTTCAGTTGTTTTATAACTTGCAATCACACCATCTTTAAGCGGTCGTTCCGCAATAATACTATCAGGCGTACGCCCGATCATTTCCTTTGCTTCAGCACCAACAGCCAATACTTTTCTGTCATCTTTTGATATTGCAACCACAGACGGCTCATTAACAACAATACCCCGTTTGGGGATAAAAACAAGAACATTCGTAGTACCGAGATCTATGCCAACCTTCTTCATAAATTATTCTAATTATTCTAATTAACCTAATTATTCTAAAACAAATCCCAATTTCAAATTACATTAAATGTGTATAAGAAACCTTAAAGTAATTGGTCATTTTTTAGAATAATTAGAACAATTAGAGTAATTAAAAATGTACATCAAAACTTCTGTCTACCCTTAGATCTGTATTCAATTCATAGATAGAATCTCCCCACTTTTCCTGCGCTTCACCAGGGTTAGCAGATGTAATAGTTTTACCAAAATCCAGGTCAAGCGTCAATGGTGGCGCAAGTGTTCCTATTTGTTTTTGAATACGTAATGTATACAAACCTTTTTCAACGAGTTCTTTTATACCATCGGGCAACTGATACATAAATTGTATATTTCCTGTATTTCCCGGTTCAATTGATACAAATACACCAAACCATTTTTTGCCAAGTTCTGTTCCCTGATCAACGCTACTCGGTTCAAAAGTTTTTACATTCTTTCCATTGTTTACCATGACAGTCACGAGCTCTGATCCATCGGGTACAAAAATACGCGTATACGTACGATATCGTGTCGTTCGCCAATCAAATGTTCCCTTATGTACATACGTCATAGATGCAGAAGCCAAATAGCGTTCTACCTCTGATTCATGCGCCGGAGGACGCCGCGACAATGAATAATGCAAAGAACGTTCAATAGCATGATCAGTTTTCAATGCTGCCAAATTTGCATCTGCCCACAAAAGATAATCTCCCTCTGTATCAGCCATGGTGCCATTCCAGCCTTTTTTATCTACCATTTTTTTCAAAGATTCAGATGAGGAGTACACCACAATATGCTTTTCAGAAGCAAGTGTATTGACCATAGCCCCATATTCATCTATTCTTTTCCACGCATCATTTTTGAGCCGTGCAAGCAATTCGAGCATAAGTGGCCCCATAATTTTTTTTCGTTCCAAAAAGTGAATACCTTTTTCATCATATCCATATTCAACTTCATATTCTAATTTTTCAGTGACGTCGTCTGCAGTAAAGGTAATGCCGTCAATCGTAATAGGGCCAACTTTTTTCATGATTTCTTCAAGCACGGTCGTGTCTATACCTACAACGGCGTCAATATCCCCTGATTTAACTCCACCTTCTCCCGTAAATAATTCAAGGCCTTTTTTTGCGCTCTCTGCAAAATCAGGAAACCAATTACTATCTCTAAAATACCACCGATCAACTTTCAACTGCTCTCTAAGTATTGCGGGCGGTACCGGGCGCCACGAATCGGGCGTATCTCTGTCAATCCTTTCGGTTCCTTCCATTTTGTCTATCTGCATGTTTCCTTTGTCCAAAGTAACAACCGCGTATGAACCAATAAACCCGCCGCCAGGCCGCAGTTCGGTATTATTTAAAAATAATAATAAATACGTCTTTGGTTCAGAAAACCCAAGCAACTCTGGCAATGCTTCAAGCAATTCTGTCCCGCTTTCTCCAAACTGGCGCTCAACTTGCTCCCGTACAAATGGAGATTCAACAATTTGTTCCGGGGTAATACTGCTTAACCAATGATACAAAAACCACGCACTGCCTAAAAATAGGATAGCAAAAGCAAGTAATATCCATGGCCACTTTGGCGGTTTTCGTTCAAAGGGGTTATTAAACATATATTTTAAAAAAACGGAAAAAAATTATAGTCTTTTTTTCTGCGAAATATTAAATCCAAGGTATTTTCCAAACATCAGGTGGGTTACTGCGTCAATTGCAGGAATGGCCGCGACCACAATCATCGTTACAGGCAAAAGCGCCCATTGCAATAACATTATAATATATTTGTGTCTCGGATGCGACTCAGGACGGCGCGGTAGAAGTGGCAAGCTCAGTAGTGCAGAACACAACAACCCTAACATTGCCATAAGCATAAGCTTTTCGAGTAGATGAGGCGCATTAAAAAACAACGCACTTTGTTTCACTTCTGGCGACGCAACCCACATAGGCAATCGGCCAAGTATGGTAATAAGAAGCGCTGCCAAACACCACGACCACTTCCCTTCCCATTCTATAAAAATCCACTTAAATTTTTTCCACCAGGGAATTAATTTTCCTTTTTTACGAAATTCCCACAACAGATAAGGCACATGTTCAGTCCCCCACGCCCATCGACGTTGTTGCAAGTATAAATTTTTTATACTTTGCCACCAATTATCATCGCGTACCGTATCCATAGATACGGGCAAATACATAGGAGTAACTTCATACCTCCCGTTATACGCAAGCAGGCATTGATAAAAAATACGCGAATCCTCGCTTACAATACGCTTCTCATGAAAACCAACATCGACAATCGCTTTGAAACTCATAGAGTGAGATGAAAACGTCACCAGAGCATCCTGACGCGCGAGAGTCGTCATCATCCAAAACGTCGTGCCAAATGCCATAATCCTAAGTATTGCCGGAGACTCCCACATATTATTGTCATAGAGAGCAATAGGTTGAAATGAACTGCGCGTTGGGTTTGGGTGCGTACAATAAAGATAGGTGAGATAGGCAAAATACTGCGGGTGACATACCGTATCAATATCAAAGATAGTGGCAATCACATCTGCGTAATTCCATCCGCGCGCGTCAATATATTTTTTTATCTGGCTTTCTGCAAAGTGTAGGTTTGATCCCTTTCCTGGAATCTCTCCGGGCAATCCAAATGGGTGCAACGTAAATACAATATCTAAGAAACACGTGCTAAATGTCTGCTTTACATTATGATATATCATCTCACAATGCTCTTTATTACGCTCTTCACCTGCAATCACAATAACAAACCGTGATGAATCATATGACGATGTACAAACACTTTTGACCGCAGTTTCCACCACGTCCCATGTTTCATTATAAACCGTCAAAAACACTACGTGCCATTTTGTTTTTGCTTGTGGTATTTCGTGTTGTAATGCATCTTTCCAATCAACTTTTCTAACTCGTGAAAATCTAAACCACGAGACCGTAAGGTAAAAAGAAAAATTTATAACTTTCAAAACCCAATAAATATCAAATAATATAATGGCATAAATCATCCACAACGGCTCAAAAAAAGTCAAAACAACTGACACGAGTAATGTCAGCCATATCGAGAGGCCAGGAAGTATTTCGTAGAGACGATAACGTTGGTAATCAGTAAGCATAATTGTAATTTGTAATTTGAAATTTTTAATTTAAAAACAATGACAAATTTTTAATATTTCAATATTTAAAATTGCGTCATTTCAAATTGTTTAAAAATTGTGAATTGTAAATTTCAAATTACCAAACTATTTTAAATTCTCCAAACTCCGCGCTTCCAACATCCATCCATACCTCATCTACTTGTTCAACTTTGGCCCATTGGGTTCCTATTCTACACCATTCAAGCATTTTTTTCAACGCGTCTTCATTTCCCTGAGCCACAACTTCTACACTCCTATCCGGCATATTTTTTACATAACCAACAAGACCGAGCTCCTCTGCTTTTTCTTTTGCTGTTTCACGAAAAAATACCCCCTGTACTTTGCCATGAATGGTGAGGTGAAGTTGTTTCATAGTTTTCTTATAACACCTTTTTCCGCGTCCACTTCTACCACATCGCCGTCTCTAAAGACTTGCGTCGCGATTTTAGTCCCCACAATACAGGGCTTTTTAAATTCTCGGGCAACAATTGCGGCATGGCTGGCAATACCTCCCTCGTCAGTAACAAAAGCAACGGCTTTTCTCATTCCTTGTAAATAATTTGGATGTGTGGTGTTTGCAATTAATACGTCACCTGCCTCAATACGTTTTATATCATGATGGTTGCGTATAATTCGAACCATTCCAGATACAATACCCAACTGTGCAACGATACCTTTGACTTCGCGTTTTGATCCAATGTTTTCTGCACTCAAAATCGCTTTCTCATACTTTGAAGGCAAACCAGGAAATATCTGCAACTTCTGTTTGGCCACATTCATGGTGAAAATAAAATCTTTGTCCTTTCTTTGTTCAGTCAAATGACTCGGCCATTCATTGTTTCTTAGGCTTTCTCCTATTTCATCCAACGTCAAATATGCCAAATCATTATATTCAATTTGAAAATGGCCTGCAATCAAAATAAAAAGAAAATTCCATGCATACGCCTGCTCTCGACGCAAATCATCTCGCCAATCTTTGAAAAAAATAATATATGGGGCTAAATCAATAAATTTTTTCTGCACAACACTAGGGCTCAATAATTTTATCAATTTATTTCTGCTCACCATCTCAATGGGAACCGGAGGTTGTGCAGTACTCATAATCCATTCTTCTGTTATAGGCTGGTACCATACGACGGTCCATGCACGCAAAAATTGATATTTTTTGATAAGTTTTTCGATTGAGATCCCTCGCGTTAATTCTCTACCCAGCTTCCCAATCGCAGTTTCTTTCCACGGCTTGAGACACGTGTTTATAATTATTTCATACTTGTCTCGCAAATTATTTTTATCTATGAGACGTTCGAGTTCATCCTCAAAATCATGCTGCCAAGCCTCCAAGGCCCACCAAGGCATGATGCTATAGTTAAAATTAACAAAATCAAAATCTTTTCTAAATTGTTTAAAAACCTTTAGCAAACCTAGTGACGAAATATTATGTTGTAATACTTTTCTCCACTTCTTCGTCGTCTCATGGGTATGCACAAGAAATTTCAAACCTTTGTGATATGATGAAATAATTTTTTTGGGAGTATTAAAATATTTTTGATACAACATCCTCCCCACTTTCCGAGGATCAACAACTCCACGCCTATAATATGTAAAATGTTTATCTTTAAAATAACCAAATAAATATTCGTCTTTTTTACGAGTCATGCCCCAAATTTCTTTATACGCAGTCGACAACACACCGCAAAACGTAGACACATCACAATTTTTACGTATAAAAATTTTTTCCCATTGATATTGGTGCCCCATACCTCAAAAAAATCAAGCTGTTACTTATTTCTTCTTCCCCAAATTCGGCTCTCCTGAATACGTCGCCGAAATATACTGCCCCTTAGCCTGTTTAAGTAATTCAGGTATTAATTCTTGAACTTTATCAGCCTGCTCGACCGAAATCGCCAAAAGAGGAATCTGTTTCACGTACGCAAATGTATTTGCCACCACGCATGCGATTCTTGTACTTGTAAATGATCCCGTTCCTACAACGACAATAATACCATCTATCTTCCTATTGGCTATTGGCTTTTGGCTATGAACTAATGAATCAATACAAAAAAGAAGCTCGCGATTACGACCCTCAAAGGTTTTGTCTGTACGCGTTTGTTCATCAAAAAGAGCGAGATGAATCGCGTCTCTGGAAGACATGTCGATAAGTAAAAACATAACACATAACACATAACACATAACAATTGCGTAACAAATTCGGTATGTTTGATATGTGTTACGTGTTATGTGATACGTGAAAATTATACACCCAACTCATTAACCACTTTCAAATGGTCTGCTTCAAACACCGCATACAAAAACTTATCCATAATGTATCTGCGGTCAGTAAACTCCTGAATACTCATGACCGTGTAGCGGATTGTCTGCCCCAAATCAGTTTCGTACTGTTCGATGAGTTTGGTAAGCGTACGAGGTTTAATAGAACCCACAATGAGAAGGTCGGTCGGTGCACGTTGGTCGGTGGTAAAGACACCGGTAAAAATAAGTAATTTAATTTCTCCCGCCGCAGTAGCCAGGGCATCCATAAATTTTTGCTGTCCAATAACTTTGTCCTTGAGAAGCAACGCTTGGAGCTCTGAGTAAATTATTGATTCAATATTCAACTGATAATACTTGCGCAATGTCGTACCCGCAATCATGGGATCTTTTTCTTGGTCTTCTTTTTCCATCAAAATATCCAAAGATTTAAGCAGTTCCAGCTCTCTGCGGACCGCGTTTATCTGTACGCCTATTTCTCGCGAAAGCTCCCGAACAAAAAAAGTACGCTTCGGTTCACGAAAAAAAAGCTTCAATAACTTAATGCGTGTCTTTGAACCAAAAAGGTGTTCAAGCATACTGTCTTAATCAAAAGTCTATATACACTAGCCATACGTCTATTGTAAACCAAATCTCCTTATTTATCAATGTCTGTGTCTATAGCTTGGCAATTGAATAGTTTTTTAGTATACTACGCTCTATAAGAGATAACGTCAAAAAATGGAATCTAGGATTTCCACCTGGTACCTATGAATACAAAAGTTGACATACAAGAATTTTTTATCGAAGGGAATGATGACAAGGCTTCCCACGTCCTCCTCCACATAGCTGAACCCGTTACGCCCGAAGAGCAACAGCGAGGTTATTTTTTTGCATTAGCCGAAATAAATAATAGTTCACCAGAACAAATAGAACAACTTCAACAAGTAATCGATGAGATAGAGTCAGGATACTATGATACGTCGGCACCATACCATGAGACCATGTTTGAACAAATTCTTCAACGCGTCAATCGCCAAAGCCACCAACTGGTGCAATATACTGACAGCGACATTCACTGTGTGGTGGGCGCACTAAATAATAAAAAACTCACGCTCGCATACCGCGGGTCACCCACCGCATCACTATTTTATCCTGATGCAGAAAGTTTCAAAGAAGCAAAAATTATTGATGGGGAAAGCGAGCTCACTGAACAACTTTTTTCTGCTGTCGCAGAGGGTATCATAAACGAGGGAGATTATATATATTGTACCACGCCTCATGTGGAACAATATTTTTCTTCTGATCGAGTACGCAAAATCCTTCCTGGACGAACGACGCGCCAGACATCAGCTCATATCCAAAAATCCCTTGATAGTCTGAAAAATGAATATTCCTTCGGCGGCCTATTTTTGCATCTGCCTAGACTGGCAGTCAATGCGGTCGTAGCGAAAAAAGCCCCGCAGTATGAAGAGGGTTCGGAAGCTTCCATGAATAATTTACTCAATACAACTCGATCGACTGCTGAAACTCTCTCACCTCCGGTCCTAAAACACATGAAAGGATCTATCCAGTCATTTCTCAAAAAAAACAAAGAGCACATACCCGAAGATCAACCTACAACCAAAAAATATGGATCGATTGAAACAAATTACCGCCCCTCTTCACATATACCCCAAGATACGGTGGGAAACAAATTTTTGATAGGCCTCGGACACGGTTTGGTATTTGTAGGAAAAGGATTATATATCATAGCCAAAAAGATAACTATTGCAATCGGGAGAGGTTCTGTATATTTTTTCTACATGGTTACCAACAGGCATGGCAGACGGACGCTTATGATGGACATGACTCGTTCGTACCTTCATACTAAACGCGGTACGTTTACAGATCTTGGCATGGGAGCAAAAGTATTGTCCATTGCACTTATGGCTCTGGTTATATTGTTCGTAGGAAGTATTGCTTATCTAAAAGTAAAAGAGCATAACGAGGCAAAACGGGCTCAATATGAAAGTACGGTTGATTCAATTACCGAAAAAAAGAATGAGGCAGAATCTCGACTACTATATGGCGAGGAAACAAAAGCTCTTGGCCTATTACACGAAGCTCAGCAGATGCTTCAGAATTTGCCCCAAGACAATGATACTGAAAAAACAACATTCAACCAATTAAACCAGGATATTGACGGTGTTCTTAATAAATTACGAAAAATTTCATCGGTTGATGCGCAATTGGTTGTAGACTTAGTACAAACAAATACAGCTGTTCAGACAGACAAGCTCGTGCTCCTCGGAGACAAAGTCATGGCGTTTGGATCAACAGATACAAATATATATAGTGTGGATCCGGTTACAAAACAAGTAGAAATAAAAAAACACGACACCATTCCCTCTCTGTCATACGGAGATGTACCCAAAGAAAATGATAAAATAATCTTTACCGTGCCACCAGACCGCATTGCAGAATATGACAGCCAGACACAAGCCCTTGTAGCCAAAGATATTTCATTTCCAACACAAGATGTGGCTATAACTGACATTACATCATACAGCCGTCGTATATATGTATTGGATCCTTCGCATGAACAAATTTATAAGCACAACCCAACTCAGACGGGCTACGATCGTGGGGCGTCATGGATTACCCAAAAAACGTCTTCTCTAAAAGACGCAGTTGCCTTGAGCGTAGATGGAGATATGTTTGTGCTTACCAATAATTCTATTTTGAAATTTACGGCTGGCGAAGAACAATCTTTTACTATAAATGGACTTGATCCCGCTTTGAACAAAGCTTCAGACATATGGACATATGCTGATGCAAACAATTTGTATATCATTGAACCAACCAATAAACGCGTTATCTTGATAGATAAAGAAGGAAACTTCAAAGGCCAATACACTTCAAGTCTCTGGACAAACCCAACAGGCATCGCGGTACAAGAAAAAAATAAGACAATATTTGTTCTCGACAATAACAAGGTCTATCAATTTACGTTTTAACACATACACATCTAAAACAAAACCACCCCGCTTAGCGGAGTGGTTTTTTATTCAGTGTAACTCTTCGTTCACTTCTGTATTTCCGTGTATTATTTCAAATTCACTTTTCCGCCAGCTTCCTCAATCTTTTTCTTCATTTCTTCTGCATCAGCTTTCTTTACATTTTCTTTTACTGTTTTTGGAGCTCCATCAACAAGAGCTTTTGCATCAGCAAGTCCAAGACCAGTAATTTCTTTGACAACTTTGATGACCGCAATTTTATTTGCACCAGATTCAGCAAGTTCAACATTGAACTCGCTCTTTTCTTCTGCGGCTGGAGCTGCACCAGCGGCTGGAGCTGCCATCATCATAGCTGGAGCTGCTGCTGATACGCCAAATTTTTCTTCGAGAACTTTGACTAATTCGGAAAGATCCAAAACAGACATCTTTTCGACTTGTTCCACGAGAGCCTTGAATTTCTCTGGAACTTCAACGATTGTTTTTTCTTCTGACATATAAATAATTAAGCTTTACTTTCTTTAATATTATTTAATACTCCGACCAAGTTTCTCAAATTCCCTGCTAGGACATTAACAAATCCTGAAACAGGTGCATTGATAGACCCGACCAATCTTCCAAGCAATTCTTGCTTGGTTGGTACTTTTGAAAGTGATATAACTTCCTGCGCAGCGAGAAATCTGCCTTCAAGTATTCCGCCAAAAAATGTAACACTCTCATGTTTCTTGGCAAAATCTGCCAAGAGTTTTGCTGGAGCTACTTCATCCTCTATACCAAGCACAACCGCCACACCTCCACTAAAGGTTCCTGTGTCTACATCAAGTTTGAGGTCAGTAAGTATTCTCTGCAAGAGAGTCTTCTTGATTGCTGTGTATGTAATATTTTGGTTACGGCAAATTTTACGAAGTTCTTCAGAATCTTTTACTTTCAATCCTTGAAAATTTGCAAAAACTGCAGATTTTGATTTCTGTAGTGCAGCAGATAATTGTTCAAGAGATTGTTCTTTTTGTTGTCGTGTCTTAGCCATATGCTAAGTTTTCTAAGTTAACTAAGTTGTCTAAGTCTTCTACGTTTAATAGCGCAGTAAAAACTCAAACAAAAAACTGTGGTTGTTCCACAGACCTTTATGTTATCCTTCGACCTTTTTGGCTGAATTTAGCTAAAGTATGATACTTAGCAAACCTAGTCAAATTAGAATAACCTCGGCAGGTAATTAAGTCTTTCGACACCTGCTGTCTATGGTAATAAACACAGATTACACTATGGCAAAAATTTTGTCAAGTGTAATCGAGCTTGTAGCGCCACGGGGAATCGGCTTCATCTCTCACTCGCTTCCGCTCGTTCGGGCTAGCCACCGCCTCGCGGTCGCGCCTTACAGCAAAATCGGCGCGACTCGCTCCGGCGTTCGATTCCCTCGGTCTGCTCAAAAATAAAATCCCCCATTTAGGGGAATTTTATTTTGTAGCGCCACGGGGAATCGAACCCCGATTCTCAGGATGAAAACCTGATGTCCTAACCATTAGACGATGGCGCCATGTAGAGGAATGTGCCAAAGTATACACTACTTTTTAGCAAGTCGTCAAGAGACAAAAACCATTATTCAATTAACAACACACAGGGATTGTGCTATAGTGATTACGTAAGAACTCACACATAAGCCTTAACTACTCTAACTAGACTATATGAATAAAACCAACACATTACTTATTATTCTCATCATCGTGGTACTCGGCGTATTTGGTATACTTGCCGCTCGCATATTTTCTCCAGAAGATTCATGGATCTGCGAAGAAACGGGCTGGGTAAAACATGGAAACCCAAGTAATCCGATGCCTACAACAGGATGTGGCCAAAATGAAACTACGACGACGAATGGCAACACTCAGCCATATACAAATGAAATAGTTGTTGATACTCCGAAAATAAATGATGAAATAACAAGCCCACTCAGCATTACCGGTAAAGCCAGAGGAAGTTGGTACTTTGAAGGCTCTTTCCCTATTGAACTACTAAATGATAAAGGGGATAAGCTCACAACCGCTATTGCTACAGCTCAAGGTGAATGGATGACAACTGAGTTTGTACCTTTTACTGCCACGCTTGCATTTGAACCCGGCGATGCGACTTCGGGAATGTTAATTGTAAAAAATGATAATCCGTCAGGAGATCCGTCAAAAGATAAACAGATTGCCATACCTGTTCAATTTAAACAAGAAACAATGACCGTGAAAATCTTCTTTAATAATGATAAAAATGACCCAAATCTTTCAGATTGTTCCAAAGTATATAGTGTAGAGCGCACTATTCCAAAAACACAGGCAGTGGGTCGAGCGGCTCTCGAGCAACTATTTAAAGGATTATCAAAGGAAGAGGCGTATGAAGGATTTTTTGACAACATCCCGGCTGGAGTTAAAATCCAGAATTTAACCATAGAAAATGGAGTGGCAAAAGTTGATTTGAGTAAAGAATTAGAAGAAGGAGTTGGCGGTTCTTGCCGAGTAACTGCAATTAGAGCCCAAGTTACAGAAACGCTCAAACAATTCCCTACCGTCAAGGAGGTAATTATTTCTATTGATGGGCGTACCGAGGATATTTTGCAGCCCTAGTTAACACTTGAATAAACGATATAAAACAGGTACTATAAGGTGGCTATACTAGCCACTTTTAGTTATCCTATGGAGATACAAGAGCTTAAACAAAAAATAGTCTTTTTTATCAAAGAAAAAGCTGGAGATAAACCAGTTGTTTTGGGTTTGAGCGGGGGGATAGATTCCGCCCTTGTCGCCTATCTTGCAGTCGAAGCGCTTGGCCCAAGCAATGTATATGGGGTTATACTTCCATCTTCAACCAACTCTAATCAGGATCTCATTTACGCAAAAAAAATAGCAACAAATCTTAATCTTCAATCTTTAATCTTCAATCTTGAACCAATTTTAAAAGCTTACCAAGAATCTACCAATAAACTTTTTTTCTCAAAAAAATCTTTAGGTAATCTAAAAGCACGGATACGGATGTCTATATCGTATGGTAAAGCAAATGAGCTAAACGCTCTCGTTCTTGGCACTGGCAACAAAACAGAACTTATGGTTGGTTATTTTACCAAATATGGCGACGGCGGAGTTGATCTACTTCCCATTGGAGATTTATACAAAATTGAAGTGAGAGAACTTGCAAAGTATATTGGAGTACCGCAAGAAATTATTGACCGCGCGCCAACTGCCGGATTGTGGGAAGGACAAACTGACGAAGGCGAACTTGGAATAACATATAAGAAATTAGATAAAATTTTAATGGCAATAGAACGTGGAGAAAATCTGGAGTATTTTGACAAGGACGATGTTGAACAAGTTAAACAGCGGATTAAAAATGCGGGACACAAACTCCGCACGCCTCCAATTTGCAAAATTTAACAGAACACGAATATAGTAAATTAAACGAATCAAAACGAATTCGTTAAAATCAGTTTCATTCGTTCAATTCGCGTTCCATTACGATATGTCAAAAGCGCTTTTTATAGGAAGATTTCAACCCTTTCACCTCGGCCACCTAGATGCACTAAAACAAATCACTGAAGACGAGATTATTATTGGGGTTGGAAGTTCACAATATAGCAGAACTGATGAAAATCCGTGGGCGTTTGAAGAACGAAAGCAAATGATTGAGCAGTCGCTTGCAAACGAACACTTTAATTATTCAATTACCGCGATACCTGATATCCATGATGAAAAAAATTGGGTAGACCATGTAAAAAAAATCGTCGGTGATTTTGCTGTTGTATATACAGGCAATGATGTTGTCAAAAAATTATTTAAAGAGAAGGGATACAGAGTGAAAGAGGTAGGAGTTAAGGTTAAAATTTCTGGAACAGAAATACGCAAGGAAGCTAATCGACTATTTGAAAAACTTTCTAAAACAAAGAGAACCATGTCCTACTGTTTGAGTATTGCGCCACTCACACTTGAAATAAATCAACTCAAAAAAGAACAAAATGCCATCATACTCGCCCACTCATATCAGACAACCGATATCATGTACGGCGTTGCAGATTTTATTGGCGATTCATATGGACTAGCAAAAATAGCATCACAACATGACGCGCAGAAAATAATTTTCTGTTCAGTACATTTCATGGGAGAAACGGCAAAAATATTAAATCCAAAAAAAGAAGTATTGGTACCGACAATGGCAGGATGCTCTCTTGCAGAGAGTATTACCGCAAAAGATGTACGAAATCTAAAAGCAAAATATCCGGGAGTTCCTGTAATTACCTATGTGAACACAACGGCAGAAGTAAAAGCTGAAAGCGATATATGCTGTACTTCGTCTAACGCCCTGAAAATTATAAACTCTTTGCCTAATGAACAAGTTATTTTTATTCCAGACAAACTCATGGGACAAAATCTACAGAAAAAGACAGACAAGAAACTTATTTTATGGAATGGAACGTGTATCGTGCATGAACAATTTGATAAGCAAGCTATAGACAATATCCGCGCACAATTTCCAGAAACAAAGATATTGGCACACTATGAATGTACATCATCGGTAGCTGATAATGTAGACATGGTCGGAAGTACCGGAGAAATGCTAAAATATGTACAAGAAAATCCTGCCGAACATTACATGCTTATTACTGAGTGTGGCATTACGGACAGAGTTCAAACAGAATTTCCAGATAAACACATTGTAGGCAGTTGTCAACTTTGCCCGTATATGAAACAGATTAAATTAGAGGATGTGCTCACTGCATTACAAAATCCCAGAGAAGAGCAGATTATTTCTATTCCGAAGGATATACTTAAGAGAGCGAAAAAAAGTTTGGATAGGATGATGGAATTGGGCAAGTAAACAAAAAACCGCTTTTCAGCAGTTCTTTGAAAAAATAGTATGTCCATGGTAAAACTTTATATATTGTATAATATACAAAGTTCTCGCCATGGACACCTCCTTGCCAAGCGAGAAAAAGATCAGCGTGCGCTAAAAGAGATCTTTTCGCGTGGGATCCTCTTGCCCCAAGCCCGGGCACACTCCCGCTCGTGTCTCTCCACACAACCGATCTTGATCAGGTAGGCCAGCACAGAATAGACGTTGCTGTGCCGCACCCTCCAGGTCGTATCCTCAACGATCCTTACGGCACTCCACTGCTTACCCGGCGTCCCGCTGAGAAGTCTGAAGACCTCATCGCGTGCCGGACGCACAATGAGGTCATAGTGGAGAAAGACACCAACCAAAACACCGCCGACTATGACCAAAAGCCACATCGCAGTACCTCCGGGGTTGTTGTTTCATTTTTATTCTAACACAAAAAATCAAAATCTCATAGTATGACAAAAAAACAACTCATCAAAAAATACTTCAACCAAAAAGAAAAACTCAATCTCAAAAATCCCCAATATCTAAAACAAGTAAAAACCTTTACGTCTTTTTTGCTTGAAGAAGATCTGCAAGACAATGGCGATATTACCACAAATACTATTATCAAAGGAAATCCAAAAGTAACAGCTATCATAAAAACAAAAGAAAATGGCATCCTCGCTGGACTAGAAGAAACACGTTGGTTTCTTACGGCCTACGGCTTAAGACTTACGACTTACAAAAAAGATGAAAACATCATAAAAAAAGGTACTAAAATAATGAAAATCACCGGTGGAATTAAAGATATACTAAAAATTGAACGGGCCATTTTAAATTTACTTCAACGCATGAGTGGAATCGCTACACAAACCAACAAACTCGTCAAAATCACTAAAAACAAAGTACTCATCTGCCCTACCCGCAAAACACAGTGGGGACTACTCGACAAAAAAGCTGTCACACTTGGCGGTGGCGGAACGCATAGACTTGGATTATATGATTGGATTCTGATAAAAGACAACCATCTCAAACAAATTTCAAATTTCAAATTTCAAATTTCAAATTTTTGGGAAATTGAAGCGAAAACCAAAAAACAAGTAGATCAGTTTATCAAGCTCAAACCAAGTGCACTGATGTTTGATAACTTTCAACCAAAAGATATTAAAAACATACTGCAAAAATATAAAAAAAATATTACAAATACTATAATTTTTGAAGCATCAGGTGGCATTACAGAAAAAAATATTGTAGAGTATGCAAAGACAGGAGTAGATGTTATTTCACTTGGTTCACTCACTCACTCTACAAAAGCACTTGATATTTCTTTGGACATTTTATAATTCGTTTCGATTCGTTAGATCCGTTTCATTCGTGTTCTATTTCTTAATGGCACACAAATTGAACGAATTAAACGAATATGAACGAATTGAAATTTGATTTTCTTGTTATCGGCTCAGGCATCGCAGGCCTGAATTTTGCATTGGAAGCAAGTAAATATGGCACTGTCGCGATTGTAACAAAAAAAGAATTGATGGAAAGCAATTCAAATTATGCTCAAGGTGGCATTGCCGCGGTACTTGATAAGATGGACAATTTTGGTAGTCATATAGAAGACACACTACAAGCCGGTTGTTATCTGAATGACAAAAAAGCTGTTGAAACCATGGTAAAAGAAGCGCCAAAGCAAATCCAAAAACTGATTAAAATTGGTGTTGGTTTTAGTAAATGTGAAGATAATCTCTGTTTAACCAAAGAAGGCGGGCATTCTATGCGTCGTATTGCCCATGTGCATGATACGACCGGAAAAGAAATAGAGCGCGCGTTGATTCACCAGGTGCGGCACAATGCGCGCATAAAAACATTTGAATCTCATGTGGCGTTTGAATTGTTTATAAATAATCAGGGATTAGGGAACAGAGAACAGCAGACAAAATCTGATCCCTATTCCCTGTTCCCTATTCCCCAATGTTTAGGTTCATTCGTCTTAAACACCGAAGACAATGAGATTTTAGCATTCCAGGCAAAAGCCACAATCCTCGCAACCGGCGGAACAGGTCAAGTATACAAGCGAAATTCAAATCCAAAAATTGCAACGGGCGATGGGGTGGCTATGGCATACGAAGCAGGGGCAGAAATTCGCGACATGGAATTTATTCAATTTCATCCAACCGCGCTTGCAAAAAAAGGCAAACCGGCTTTACTTATTTCTGAAACAGTTCGCGGTGAGGGTGGAATTCTAAAAAACGCCAAAGGCGAAGCATTCATGAAAAGTCTCCACAAACTAAAAGACTTGGCACCACGCGATATTGTTTCTCGCGCGATATTTGAAGAGATGAAACAAGGACCAGTATATTTGGATATCCGACATAAGGGAAGCACCTATATCAAACAACGATTCCCCTACCTCTACAACGAACTCTGGTGGTACGGAGTGAAAATGGATACAGATCTTATTCCTGTCGCTCCAGCCGCTCACTTCACCTGCGGTGGAGTTCAGACAAACTTAAACGGTGAAACGAATATTTCCGGACTATTCGCATTTGGTGAAGTAGCACATACGGGTGTACATGGTGCAAACAGGCTGGCGTCAAATTCGTTGCTGGAGTGTATGGTATTTAGTTCACGAGCTGTGACCGCAGCAAAAAAGTATATTAAAACGTGTAGCGATGTGAAAGGAAATAAAGAAGGATTTTTACGTAACACATATCACGTAACCCATAGCAAAAACCTAACGATAGCAAAGTTGAAAAGAGATATTCAAACACTCATGTGGGAGAATGTTGGAATTGTAAGAAAAGAAAAAAAGATGAAAAAAACACTCGAAATATTAAAAAGATATGAAAAAGATATTAAAATAATATTAAAAAACGGTGTAAATAAAGAAATTCTTGAGTTGAAATCATTGTGTATTGTTGCTACACTTATCACGCAAGCTGCACTAGAGAGAAGAGAAAGTGTGGGGACACATTTTATTATTCCGTAGTTCGTAATTTCGTAACATTTCGCAAGTTCGGACATATATGATAATCCTTGGCATCGAAAGTTCATGCGACGATACATCAGTCGCATTACTGGATATAACAGACGACCACATTGAAATCCTTGCGGAAAAAACTGCAAGCCAAATTGATGTACACAAAAAATATGGCGGGGTCGTGCCAGAGATTGCGGGACGAAAGCATGCGGAAAAAATTGTACCATTGGTTGAACATATTCTTGAAGAAGCTAGGGTTACTAAACCTGATGTAATTGCAGTTACGTCTGGTCCGGGTTTAATAACGGGACTTGTGGTGGGAGTTGAAACAGCCAAGACGCTTTCTTATTTATGGGATGTACCTATTGTAGGTGTGAATCATATTGAGGGACATATACATAGTGTAAAAATTCCAAATACCAAGATACAAGATACAAATAAATTTCCAATTTCCAATTTCAAATTTCCAGTACTTAGTCTCATTGCATCAGGAGGCCACACAGAACTTATCCTTTCTAAAAAACAAGGAGAATATGAACGAATAGGAAGTACAGTAGATGATGCTGCTGGAGAATGTTTTGACAAAGTAGCAAAACTGCTTGGGTTTGATTATCCTGGTGGACCAAAAATTTCAAAATTTGCTGAAACAGGAAACCCCCATGCCATAGAATTTCCTCGACCAATGATACATTCAAAAGACTTCAACTTTAGTTTTGCCGGACTCAAAACCGCAGCACTCTATTGGCTGCGAGATAATCAATTATCTGCTTCTCACACACTATCTTACGAACTTCCAGCCGGAATATTCGGACAAACACCAGAACAACCCACGATCAACGACTTTTGTTCAAGTTTCGAACAAGCTATCATTGATGTCCTGGTTACTAAAACCCTCAACGCAGCAAAAAAATACAAACCAAAAACTGTTATTTTAGGTGGTGGAGTTTCTGCAAACAAAAAATTACGTGAGACATTACAAAAAAGCATTGAAGAAAATTTTCCGGCTTCTAGTTTCTTTCTTCCCTTACCCAAGTATGCCATGGACAATGCGGCCATGATAGCTGTTGCGGCATACCATCATGTAAAAAAGAAAGAATTTACGTTGTGGCAAAAATTACAAGCAAATCCAAATTGGAAAATATATTAATGTACGAAATGCGAAAACTGCGAAAGGTACGAAAAAATATATTTCGAATATTTCGTAGTTTTCGGATTTCGTACATAATTACCATGTATGGGATTAAAAATTATCAGTGGCAGTAGCCACAAACAATTTACCCGTGCCGTCTGTGAACATCTCGGCATTCAAGAAACCAAGACAACGGCCAAAGTTTTTAGTAATGAAAATCGTTTTATTAAAATTGAAGAACCGGTGCGCGGAGATGATGTGTTTGTAATTCAAACTCAAGCGTCACCGGTTGATGCACACATCATGGAACTCCTGATGATTATCCGAACTCTGCGCGATGCATCTGCCAAACGCATTACCGCAGTCCTCCCCTACTTGCCTTATATTCGTTCTGACAAAAAAGATCAACCACGCGTTTGTCTTGCCGCGCGGCTCATGGCTGACATGTTGCAAACCGCAGGAGCAAATCGCGCGCTTATCATGGAAATGCACTCTCCTCAGACACAAGGATTCTTTTCTATCCCAACTGATCATATTATCGCCGCACCCGACATCGTTACTCACTTGAAACACAATTGGGATTTAAGTAATTATGTACTTATTGCCGGAGACAGCGGAGCGGCAAAACTCCTTCAACCATATGCAGATAGCCTGCATCTGCCTGTTGCTATTATGGATAAGCGACGTATGGGGAATGAAGAACAGGTTTCGATCAAAGGAGTTATTGGGGATGTACACGGCAAGAAAGGATTAATTATAGACGACGAAACATCAAGTGGTGGTACGCTCATAGAAAATACGAAATTTTTACTCGCACAAAGCGGGGTACTTAGTGTCGATGTATGTTTCATCCATGCCGCACTCGGGAAGGGTGCCGTGGAAAAATTAAACAGCTCTCCTATTGGACGTTTTATCACGACCGATACCATCCCCCTCACTGACGAACTTCGCAATGTGGAAATTGTTTCAGTTGCAGGACGTTTTGCAGAGTTTATCCAAAGAATACATGATGACAAGAGTGTAAAGTCAATAAATGACCTTTAATAATTTTTAATTTACAATTTACAATTTGAAAACAATTCACAATTTCTAAATTTTTTAATTTAAAATTGTTTGTAAATTGTAAATTTCAAATTGAAAATTTATTTATATGCCTTATATTTCCCAACCCGATCGCGACCGTTTGGATGGCGCGATTGAAAATCTTACTAAGCTCATCAACCCAAACCAACGTGCAGGTGATCTAAATTATTCTATCACACGCCTCTTACTTCTCAACCAAGGTGAAGGGCGATACAAAGATTGGAACGAGCTTGTAGGTGTACTTGAATGTGCAAAGCAAGAACTCTATCGCAGAAAAATTGGTCCTTACGAGGACAAAAAGATGGAGGAAAATGGCGACGCATATTAGTTGAGTTCGTCTGGTAATTTCCCTATAGCCAATTCTGCATAGTGTTTTTCTAAAACTTTAAACGGTGCCACTACGCGCTGATCTGCCACTTTTAGATGAGAATCATCTCTATGTTGACGCGTTAATTCCAAAAATTTATCTACGGCCTCATCGGGTATATCCTCCATCTCTCTGTGAAGCAGAGTTGCCATCTGTGCACGAGCTTGATCAAAACTATACTCAGGGACGTGTTCCCGTGAAAAATCATGGTTACGTTCGGGCATATAGAAAATAAAATTAAAAATTAATTTCTGACCTCGATAAGGCAAGATGGTATAATATCGTGTAGAGAATAATTAAATTTTTCACTCCACAAAACTTGTGACTGGGTACGGATGACACGTCCTCCAACTTTTATGTACAATGCATACTCACCTGGATGTGCTCCAAATATTTTCTTTAAGTCATCTGCGTGCGTTTTCAACTCTTCTTGAGACAAAGAAATGATAACACGCTTTGAACTCTCTGGCTTAACATTTTTTCCATTTTGATTGATAGAAAAAAACTTTGCTATTTCAGAAATATTTTGTTTGTTAATTTCATACGCCTTTTCTACAAAAATCTTATTATCGCCTTCTTCTTTTGGCGTCTTGCCCCACACGCAAATGACATTACCCTCTTTCCATACATGTTTTGATTCTTCATACGTCCGTGGAAATACCAATAATTCTATAGAGCCCGTTTGATCTTGCATGGTGGCAAACATCATAATATCACCTTTTTTGGTAATCTTCTTTTTAAGTGAATCAATAACACCGCCGACGGTAAGCGTGCTATCGCGCGGAAACTCTTCCATTTCAGAAAGCGGAGTTATGCGTCCTCTGAGAACCGTTTCATAATATGCAAAAGGATGAGAAGAAACATAGAGCCCGAGCAAATTCTTTTCCCACACCAATTTCTCATCCATAGTCGCGTTTGGTCCGGGTTTCAAAAGTACTTTATTATCAAGTGCAATTTCTGTGCCGGCAAAAAGCGAATTTTGATTGGTTACACGTTTTTCACGCACTTGCCGAACGAATGAAAGCAAATTCTCAATATTATTCAAAAGTAGACCGCGGTCATATCCAAAACAATCCATAGCTCCGGCCTGAATCAAACTTTCTAGAGATTTTTTATTCAAATCTTTGTCATCAATACGTTCCGAAAGATCTTCAAGAGAAGTATAGGGACCATGTTCTCTTTTCTCACGATAAATAACCTCACTGATGTGTTCCCCTAAATTTTTTATAGCCGAAAGTCCGAAGCGAATACGGCCTGGTTCACCTGGTTTTGAAACCATGGCAAAATTTCTAAAACTTTCATTCACGTCTGGTGGCAACACTTCAATATTCATCCGGTGGCATTCATGCACAATCGCCGCAACCTTTTCTGCGTCCCCTGCTTCAGCCTGAAGCACCGCAGTCATGTATTGCACAGGATAATGCGCTTTCATGTATGCAGTCTGATAAGCAACCGTGCCATAACTTGCCGCATGAGCTTTGTTGAAACCATAAGCCGCGAATGGTTCAATAAGACGCCACAATTCATCAATTTTTTGCTGAGGTAAATTTCCATGATCGCGGCAGCCTTGGTAAAATTTTATTTTCTGTTTTTCCATCTCCTCTGGAATTTTTTTACCAATAGCTTTTCTAAATTTGTCTGCTTCAGTCCAATCATATCCCGCAAGTTCAATCGCAGTCAAAATGACGTCATCTTGATATACGAGGAGACCAAACGATGCTTCCAAATATTTTTTCATGCGCGGATCGAGATAATCAATTACTTCTGGATTATGCTTGCGCCGAATATATTCGGGAATGCTCTCCATAGGACCCGGACGATACAACGCCACCATAGCCATGATATCATCTATTGTGGTTGGCTTAAGTTCTTTGAGCCAACGCGTCATACCGCTACCACCAAGTTGAAAAGTCCCCATAGTCTCTCCGCGCGCAAGCATTTCAAATGTTGACGTATCGTCAAGCGGTAAAGTATATACGTCCACATGTTCGCCCAATGTTTTTTCTACGATTTCAACAGCTTTTCCCAAAATAGAAAGGTTGCGAATGCCAAGAAAGTCCATCTTGAGAAGGCCTGCGGCTTCAACCGCATGCATTTCATATTGGGTAATAACTTTTTCTCCGCCTGTTTCACGCTGTATAGGAGTAAAATCAGTAAGCGGACGAGGCGCAATAACCACGCCAGCTGCATGAATTGAGGTATGGCGGGCATTTCCTTCAACTTTTTGAGCTAAGTCGAGCAAGCGCTTTACGTCAGGATTTGATTCATATAATTTTTTTAAATCAGGTTCTTCAATAAGCGCGCGTTCAATGGTCATAGGGAAACCCTGTGAACCCATAGGGATAAGTTTTGCCACTTGATCACAAAAGCTGTATGACAAACCAAGAGCACGCCCAACATCACGTGCGCTCGCACGCGCTGCCATAGTTCCAAACGTGATAATCTGTGCAACTTTGTCTGCACCATATTTACCTGTCACATAGGCGATCATATCGTCTCTGCGATCGTCTGCAAAGTCAGTATCAATATCTGGAGGAGAAGGACGATGCGGATTTAAAAAACGTTCGAAAGGCAATTTGAAACGGATTGGATCAACTGTTGTAATGCCAATTACATACGAGACAAGCGAGCCTGCAGCAGATCCTCTCGTAGTCTGAACAATGCCATGACTTTTGGCATAATGTACATAATCTGAAACGCACAAAAAGTAAGGAGAATATCCCTTTGTCTTGATAATATCCAATTCATATTCAACGCGGTCTTTCACTTCTTGCGTGACGGGGTTATAAAAGTGTTCTATTTTTTCAAACGCCATATCGCGCAATACATCATCAGCTGTCTTATGTTCAGGCAATTCAATGCTCGCAAAATTCCACTTATTGAGGGTAATTTCAATGCCAACGCGATCCGCGATATGAACTGTATTTTCTAAAGCTTCGGGAACATGACGAAAACGAGACGCAATGTCTTTTGCCGTGTTGAGGGACCTGTCAATATGACGACGATCTTCACGATTTCGTTCCGGTACTTTCCATCCTTCTGAAATACAACGCACAACGTCTTGGGCCTCTGACTCGTCTTGACTCAGATAATGTACATCACGCGTCACCACGAGAGGTATTCCTGTTTCCTTTGATAATTGAATAAGTTTTGTATTCACGTCCAATTGCCCTTCAATTGCCGGATGATCTTGAAGTTCTAAATAAAAATTATTTTTACCAAAAATAGTTTCAAACTCGCAGGCGAGATTCTTTGCTTCTTCAATTCTATTTTGTTTGATCAATTGCGGTATCTCCCCTTCTATAGGGCCTGACAGGGCAATAATATTTTTTGAATATTCTTTCAATATTTTTTTGTCAACCCTGGGTTTTCCATTAAAAAATCCTTCCAAATGTCCGATCGAGGATATTTTCAAAAGATTTTGATACCCATAAAAATTTTCTGCAAGCAATATAAGATGATAAATATCTTTGTCTTTTTCCAAATCCTTGTCATGAAGTGATCGTGGCGCAATGTACATTTCAAGCCCAATAATAGGCTTCAAACCTTGTTTGTTGCATTGTTCATAAAATTCAATTGCGCCATACAACGACCCATAGTCAGTCAATGCCAAAGATGAAAAACCTCGTTCTTTTGCAGCCTTAACAAGCGGTTTAATTTGAGTTAATCCATTGAGAAGTGAGTAATGCGAGTGAACATGAAGATGCACGAAATCCATACATTGCCGTTTATATCTCCTCTATAGTACGCAAAAATCAGACTTAAATCAAGTTGCACTAATGAACATAACTATGTATACTGTATATATCTAATTCTTAACTTGTTAATTATGCAAAAAATCCATCTTGGAGGAATATGCATAGGTTTAGCACTCCTTCTTGGTGCAGGATGCGTGCCTGTAGAAAATTTACAAAATATTTCCAATAACCAAGAAGACGCAAATGAAACACCCGAGGAAAATGAACAAAATAATTCAAATACCCCGGAAGAAATAGTACCTACTCCTGTAGAACAGGCAAGAACCGAACCAGTCGTATCTATCATAGTAAATGACCAGAAAATTTTGGTTGACAGCTCAAATGAAATGGGTGTCCCTGCAAACGCAATTGTGGTGGAACGAGTAAAAAATGAAGTTGGCATCTGGCTTGCACTCTATGTAAGCAATAATGGCGAAGCAGGAAAATTTTTAGGCAATGCGTATCTTTCCGCAGGCAGCCACGAACGCGTTCCTGTATATATTGCCATGCCAAATATTACACAAGCAGAACTTGACGTAGTGCGAGAAATGGTCGTAGTAGTTCATCGCGATGCAGGAATTCAAAGACAGTTTGAATACGGCGGCGCTGATACATTCTTTACCACAAGCAATGGCAGTGTAATAAAAGACGTATTCAAAGTACTCGAGTAAAAAACGCAACAAATAATAAAATCCCCCTTCATGGGGGATTTTATTAAATATTTTGTAATTTTTTCAATCTTGAATTTATCCGGCGTAGCCCGAGGAACGAGGGCGGAGACGGAATCTTGATTTCATTTCTTTTTCGCTTTTTTCTTCTCTCCTCGTTCATCCAGCTTCGAGGATAATTTTCCTACCACATATTTCTCTACAATCTGTCCCAAAACTCCGCTCACCATTCCCATGTGCCCAGTCAACGAATCAACTTTTTTTCGTATAAATTCTACGGCATCGGAAATGAGCTCAAGTTTATTGGTAAGAATTTCAGTTATACGATTGATATTGCGCAAAGTTCGCGCAGCTTGATACAGTAGCCAACATAAAAAAACTGTAAACCATAAAATTGACAAAGACAGCACTACATAGAGCAAGTCTTTACTTGTTTCAAACATATGACAGGCAAATTAAAAATGAATGTTGATTGAATCTAGTATACCACAATGGAATTCAACGTGCAATTTTACTACTAGAAATCACATAGCACATAACACGTAACATAAAAACAAAAAAATCTTTAACACGTTTTTGTTATGTGTTATGTGTTATGTGTTATGTGCTATGTGTTACGTGAACACCTAGCCCAAAAACCCTCTTGCCTCTGCCGCATGCACTACATGAGACGATAAATCTTCAATCTTCCCACTAAAAATAGATTGTGAAATGTATGAGCTAATTTCTTTGTGAACAAAATTATTACGAGTAGCGACTGCATAAAATTTGGTAGCATCTCTCACATCGCGAGGCATATATGAAGAATCAAAATCTGCAAACGCACAAGCACTTTGCAAATCGTATTCAATATTTCCGTAAAATGATTTTATAAAAGAAAAATCTTGCTGAGTCAAAGAGTTGAATGCTAATAATTCTGGTGGGATACCCAAGGAATATAATGCGGCAGTAAATGTGATAGCGCGAGGCAATTGCACTTCTCCGACATTACGCGAATAACCAAACAATCCAATATGCATTTTTCTTTTTCTGCGTTTAGGAATAAAAGAAGAAACTTTTTTTATGGCGATAATCAATTCTTTCAATTGCTCTTGATAAACTTTTAAATATATCTCAACCAGGGCAAGCGCTTTTTCTTCATCAATTTCAACAGGAGCCCCGGTCTGGCGGGTGTTAAGTTTTGTAATTGCATCTTGAACTACGTTCACGGGATTATCAAATTTAAATGAAGACTGAATAGTAAATGTGTGGACACTTGGATATCCTGCTATAAGCTGTTCAACAGTAGAAGGTCGTAAATTTCCACGAAATGGTGCTGATCCAGCGCCGAGAATGGGATATACAGGGATACCTGTTTTCTGTGACCAGCGATACAATCGTTGTAATGCAATTTTAACTAATATAACTGTAGCAATATTGCCATAATTAACCGCAGGGTCAGAACGGGCGAGAAATACACGTACATACGGAAGATCCTTACCCTTTACATATTCATCAAGAATTTCTGCGCAATTCAGTAAACTATTTTTATCTTCAAACAAAGGAATAACATTAATTTCTTTTGGTCTAAATTCCCCAATCCACTCTCCTATGGTAATATCACCACTAAAAATCAACTTATCAAATTTTCCCGCGACAAAATCTTTGTAATAATGATAAATTCTATTTAAACTCTTTGCCGAAGTCGCCATGGGCAAAATGACTTCAAAAATCGGCGCGATATCACTGCCATAGAATAACCGTGCGGCATCGTATGAGCGCGGGATGCTTTCTAGTGTTTCGAGTAATATTTTTGCTTCTGTTTGTTCTACCTCTGGATTGGGCACGCGTAATGTAAGAAACACATCTTGCCCTAATTTTTTCGACTTAAAAAACTGCTCATTTTTCGTAAGCAGTTTCTTTACCACGAAGTTATCTACTTCTTTCCCCTCAAAATCCCACATCTGTTCATCACAACCCAAATGCGAAAACGCATAAAACGCTTCTTGTACTTCATCCTCTCCCCCAAGCATTCCATTCTCAACAAAAAATGGCTGATGCACATTATCAGGATGCTGGGTGGACATGGTGTGGGGGATGTGGTGCATACCGTTGTTCGTTATTTTCTCATCTCTGCTCCAAACTTATCACCCAACATCTTCACCACTTTCCCATGCACTTTATCCACTTCCGCAGTTTCCAACGTCTTTTCTGAAGATACATACGTAATATGATACGCCATGCTCTTCTTACTTTCTCCAAGGCTCTCTCCTTCAAATATGTCAAACAATTCTATCTCGTTGATAAGTGTATCGACATTCTTTATTTCCTTGACAACGTCTCTATGCTGCACATTATGATCAACGACAAATGCAATATCACGCGTAACCGAAGGGTACTCACTTAATCGATGATAATTGCTCTTAAATAAAAGCAATGATACGAGTGTATTCAAATCAATTTCTGCCAAAGCAACGCGAGATAAAATACCAAAGCGCTCTTGTTTTTCAGGATGAAGTTCTGCAATGTATCCGATTCGAACGTCACCAACCTGTATATGAGCAGAGCGACTTCCATGAAACCACGACGCTGTATGTTCACGTGCTGACTGCAGAGTACACTCAATTCCTAATCTGTGTAATGTGTTCACCACAACATGTGAAAGCACAAAAAATGGTTTCTCATCGCCTTTACCTGCATATGCAAGGCCCCACATAGTATCTTGTTTTGGCAGTAAATGATCACTTCCTTTTTTCTCCCTCTCTCCTGCTTCTTCTTTCCAAAATACTTTACCGATTTCAAATAATCGTACTTCATCAAATGAGTGAAGATTTTTTTCAATATTTTCTAACAAATTTGGAACGAGGCTTCTGCGCAGATACGGACGGTCTTTTGCAATTGGATTATCGAGCTCAACGTGATCTTCTATATTCAAATCTAATTGCTCCACGAGGTGAGGAGAAACAAACGAATAATTATAACTTTCTGTAAAACGATGCTCAAAACATGCCAATTCTTTTATCTTCCGTTCTAATGCACGCAATTGATTTTTTTCTGGCGGAGTAATAGAAAATGTTGGCAACTGTGACTCAATATTTCCAAATCCATATATACGCGCTACTTCTTCGACAATATCTTCAGCAATGGAAATATCTTTTGTCGCGCGCCAGGTTGGAATTTTTATTTTCAAGTACGTTTTCTTTTCCTCAACAGTAAATCCAAGACGTTGTAAAATACCGATGACCTCTTTTCTATCAATTTCTTTACCAATTTTCCGAGTAAGAAAATCAAAATGTAATTCAATCGGACCTTGATACAAATGAAAATGTTTTTCATCTACTACGTTACTTGCCACTTTTGCATTGGGGCATATCTCAAGCGTAAGCTCAACAGCACGTCGTAAAGCAATTTCGGCATTATACGGGTCAAGGCTTTTTTCAAATCGAGCCGAAGAATCAGTACGCAAACCGAGTTTAAGCGCAGTTCGCCGAACATGTGTTGGTTCAAAATTCGCTGATTCAAAAATAATGGTTGTCGTATTATCTGAAATCTCACTATTTTCTCCTCCCATTACACCAGCCAATGCCAATGCTTTCCCTTCATCTGCAATCATCACATTTTCACTCGTCAATTCACGTTCCTGTCCATCCAGAGTTTTAAACTTTTCACCATCTTCAGATTTTCTCACAATAATTTTTATTGTTCCCTGTTCCCTGTCCCCTGTTCCCTTAAGACGCTTTGCGTCGAAAGAATGCATTGGCTGACCTAAATCATACATGACATAGTTGGTAATATCTACAATATTATTTATCGAACGCATACCTACAGACATTAAACTCTTTTGCAGCCAATCTGGTGAAGGACCAACCGTAACCCCATCCACTGCTACAGCCATATATCGTGGACATAATTTTTCATCTTCAACAGTAACTTTCAATTTTACTTGTTCTTTACTCTTTGCTCCTTGTTCCTTTGTTTTATATTCTTTCAGATCTTTTTTGAACAGCACACCAACCTCTCGTGCAATACCATAATGTCCCCACAGATCTGGACGATGGGAAAGTGATTTATTATCAATTTCGAGTATGACATCATCTAAACTAAGAACTTTTGATAAAGATTGTCCTATTTTTTTCTCACTTTGCGAGCTTAAATCTAAAATTTCTTTTTCATCTTTAGGTGGATACATTTCCCCTAAACCTATTTCTGTTGATGCACAAATCATACCAGATGATTCCACATCACGAATTTTGGTTGGCTTGAGTTCAATCAATTCACCTTCCCCATGCCACTTCACTTTGGCGCCAATTTTCGCGAGCGCCACAAGCATACCTTCACGCACGTTTGAACCTCCACAGACTATTTGAACTTGTTCATTTCCTACATCTACTTTACAGACTTTCAGTCTATCGGCGTTAGGATGTTTTTCAGCTAAAACTACTTTTCCCAATACAACATTATCAAGTTGTTTTCCTTGATATTCAACCTTCTCCACCTCAACGGTACTGAGTTTTAACCTGTCAGCAACTTCTTGTGGTGTAATTGAGTCTGGAAGAATGATATATTGTTTAAGCCAATTATAGGAAATAAGCATAGTAATATATTAATCAAAGAAATCCATTTAAACCTGTTTACACCAATGCTTAAAATTGTTCAAGAAAATGTAGATCCCCACTCTTCATCACACGTATCTCATCAATCCCATATTTGAGCATTACTAATCGGTCAAGACCAAATCCAAACGCAAATCCTTGATATTCTTGTGGGTCAAGTCCACACTCTTTGATAACATTGGGGTGTGTCATGCCAGCGCCAAAAATTTCAAGCCAGCCAGTCTGTTTGCATACACGGCATCCCGCTCCCTTACACAGCGTACAGGTAACTTCACCATTCACACCCGGCTCCACAAATGGATAATACTTTGGGCGCAAACGCAATTGTGTTTCTGGACCGTACAAATGTTTTGCAACTGTTTCCAAAACTCCTTTCAAGTGGGCGAAGTTAATATCCGTGTCTATTACCATTCCTTCCACCTGATACAATGTATGTTCGTGGCGTGCGTCAGTCGCTTCATTGCGAAAACAACGGCCAGGGACGATCATGCGTAATGGCGCGCCATACTTTTGCAAAGCGCGAACTTGCATAGGTGAGGTTTGTGTGCGCATGACCCATGGAGATGTTCCATTTGGGACATCGTTTTGATTATGTCCTTTAATATAAAATGTATCCTGAGAATCGCGCGCGGGATGCGTGGCAGGAATATTCACTGCTTCAAAATTATAGTAATCGCTCTCGAGCTCTGGCCCGTCGAGTACCATAAACCCCATGGATGTAAACAAATCTTCCAAATCATTTTGAACAAGCGTGATTGGATGCAGATGACCTTTGGGTTGTGGAGGAAGTTTGGGCTGCGTAACATCAATCTTTTCTTTTTCTAACGCACCGCCCCACTCTTGTTTTTTCAGATCTTGTTTTTTCTCTGCATACACCTCTTCAAGTTCCATTTTTACTTCATTGGCAAGTTTTCCAAATTCTTTTCGCGCGTCGCCAGTCAAATCTTTTAAATTTTTCATGATTTCATTCATTTCTCCTGACCGACGCGAAAAAAATCTTTGATACAAATCATCCAGTTTCAAAGTGTCGTTGACTTCGGACAAAGCCTTTTTAAAATCTTTTTGAAGTTTCTCAAGTTGAGGTTTCATAAGAATTATACTAAACCTTCTGATTGTAATTTTTGAATTAACTTTTCTTCAGTTTCTCTTGCGACTCTCTCTACGATGTTATCGGTCTTAGGATAGCCTAGATATCTCTCTTTATATCTTCTGCCCGCTTCGCGTACCTTTTCTTGGTTGGACATCCCTTGTAAATTTTGATCTTCAAAAACTTTTTTCAGGATATTCCACATATAATCCTGCCACAAATCATAGTCATCTTTGCGTAAAAACATTTGAAAATAATATTTTTCTAGTTCTGCAACCGTAAGCGACCTATGTTGTTCATGGTGAGTGTCAGACATATATTATTTATTTCCACCACGCGGCTCCCGCGGTCTAAATGGTATCACTTTTCCATCCGTCGCTCCATCTCTATGTTCTCCTCTTCTCTGCTGTCTCTCTAGCAACTAACAGCTCATCCACGATGCCTCTTATAGCTCTAAAAGCTGTCTCAGGGATATCTACATCTCTACCAAATTCTTTGCCTAAATTGTTAACTATTTGTTCACGTCCAAGCCCTTCTCGAATTCCTGATACAACTGCTCGCGCTATCTCCCCCAATGTGTCTTCCATCGCCTGCGTAAGTTCTCCACGCGAAACTGGTTTTTTACCGCGAATAGGTGCAAATGTGATTCCTCTGAGTAAACACTGTGTTTGCAAACCATCACGTATATATATTTCGAGAATATCTGGCGGGTTATTTTGTCCTTCTGTCATATTGAGTAACTAATTATGTTAAATCAGATGTTAAAACAACCGTGCTACGTCTCTCCACGTCACCACAACCACAAGTAGCATAAGCAGGACAAAGCCAAGCGTATGCGCCAGTTGTTCATATTTCATAGGTACAGGCCGACGAATTACCTTGGCAATCAAGATAAATAGTATGCGTCCGCCATCAAGAGCTGGAATAGGCAAAATATTTATAGCCGCCAAACTAAGAGAAATCATGGCAGTTACATTTAATAAATAGTTGAAACCAAGTTTTGCGCTTTGGCCCACAACCGTCGCAATACCCACCGGACCTGATACATCAAACAACAGCCCTTGTCCCATTACTAAATTTTTTATTAATAAGTAAAACGCAATGAAAATATTCAAAAGTCCAAATACTGATGCGACTAATCCTTTGTATAACGCAAGATACCATGGATAACGAATGATACCCGCGTCTGCAGGCATAATACCGATTACTGCCCTATTAAGTTCAGAAGAAAATTCAGGAATTATAGAGACAACTTTTTCCTCATTACTTCGATCAATGGTAAACAAGAGTGTTTCACCAGATTTGGTTGAAACATAATCAATAAGTTCTTGTGTGGTCTCAATTGGCTCTTCATTAATTTTCAAGACTTTATCGCCAAACTGCAATCCTGCTTTTTCTGCAGGCATTCCTTTTTCCGCTTGTTGAATTATTACTTGTGGCTGTTCAACTATAATTGCCTTTCTATCGACCCCTTGGGAAAAATCTGTGGGGAGTCCAATCATAAAACCAAGCCCAAGCACGAGAACGGCGAGAAAAAAATTCATTACCACACCCGCACACAAAACAATAATTTTTTTCCATGCTTTTTGATACCCAAAACTATCTTTTTCTTCCACGCCCTCCCCATTTTCTCCCTTAATCTTACAAAATCCTCCAATAGGAAGCCAATTCAAAGAATATAATGTTGCAGAAAATTCTTCTTCACGTTCTCCCCCTCCTACGGTATTTATCAAATCTGCCGCGTGGTCGCCTTTAGGCGACTTTACGCGGCCAAAAACCCATTTAAATTTCTTTGTCTGAGGGTCACGATACACACCAACAGCCCGCGGAGGATATCCAAAGCCAAATTCAAATACTTTCATGCCACTTTTACGCGCCGTAATAAAATGTCCAAATTCATGAACCAGAACAAGAATGCCTAAAATGAGAATAAAAATTAGTATAGTCACCATAAAAATCAATTTGACGTAGTAGTGAATAAACAGTATAATGATTAGTATTATTATCCCATAGGTTACACAAATTAGCAAGCGTAATAACTCAACGCTTTGTACTCTAAGGGACATATATTTAATTCATTTTAACTCACAAACCTATGCTCGCACTCTATATTGTGCTCGCAGTCGCCGTAGTCTTCGTTCTATGGATTATTGGCGTTTACAATGGGCTTATCAGACTTCGTAATCGCACCAAAGAAGCATGGAGCGATATTGACGTGCAACTAAAACGACGCCATGACCTTATCCCAAACTTAGTAAACAGTGTAAAAGGATACATGACGCATGAACGAGAACTTTTGGAAAATATTACCAAAGCGCGTTCACAGGCCATGTCTGCACAAGAATCAGGCAATACACAAGATCTTGCCAAAGCCGAAGGGCTACTTGGTGGGATGCTTGGCAAATTGCAAATTGCAGTAGAAGCATATCCTGATTTGAAAGCAAACCAAAATGTTGGACAACTCATGGACGAACTCTCTGATACAGAGAATAAAATCCAGGCTTCACGCCGATTCTACAATGGCAATGTCCGCGACTTCAACACAAAAATGGAAGTATTCCCAACCAATATGATTGCAGGAATGCTCAAATTCACTAAGTTTGAATTCTTTGAGATTGAAGATGCGAAAGAAAGAGATAATGTTGAGGTAAAGTTGTAACTCAAAAATCAAAACGCAAAGCTCAAAATTGCAACTCAAAAAATCGAAAATTTGTTGGTTTTGAGCTTTAACTTTGACTTTTGAAATTTGAGTTTTGAATTTTTCAATATGTACTCTCAAATCGACTCAAACAAACGAAAAACAACTATCCTCATTCTCATCTTCACTATTTTTATCATTGCGATAGGCTGGTTTTTGGATGTATATATGGGATATGGATATGGCATAGTCGTGCTGGCAGTTATTATTTCAGTGGTCATGACACTAGTGAGTTATTACAAAGGTGATGCTATTGCGCTTGCATCAACTGGCGCGCGCCAAATCGCAAAAGAAGATAATGCCTATGTGTATCGCATAGTAGAAAATATGGCAATTACGGCTGGTATTCCCACACCCAAATTATATGTCATCAATTCCCCTGCTCTCAATGCATTTGCTACAGGTCGTGATCCAGAACATGCATCAATCGCAGTTACGACAGGTATTGTTGCTGCGCTTGAAAATGAAGAACTCGAGGCAGTCATCGCACATGAAATGTCACATATAAAAAACTTTGATATCCGCGTTATGACCATAGTGGTCGTACTTGTCGGCGCTATTTCGCTTATTAGCAATTTATTTTTTCGTACTCGCTTGCATGGAGGCGACAACAGGAAAAGCTCTGGAAACCTAGGATCAATTATTATGATTGCAGGAATTGTTTTTCTTATTCTATCACCTATTATCGCCGAGCTTATCAAGCTTGCTATATCACGCAAACGCGAGTATTTGGCCGACGCATCGGGAGCCTTGCTTACGCGCTATCCCGAAGGACTTGCCCGTGCACTTGAAAAAATATCGCAATCAACCGCGCCCGTAGAGGGAGCCAGCGCCGCAACTGCACATCTGTTTATTTCAAATCCATTTAAAGGAAAAACTTTTTCCTCTCTGTTTTCTACTCACCCTCCGATTGATGACCGGATTAAAAAGTTGAGAGAAATGACGTAAGCTTACAGACAATACCTATAGGCTCTATTTTAAAATAAAATATGAATAGACCAAAATTGAATATGGTATTCTTTGCACTTTTGACACTCGTTCTCTTCGGTGCAGGGTGCAATACAATAGATACCTCAGTAACATCTAATTCAAACACGGACGAACGACAAACAACTCAATTGAAAACAGGCAATAAAGTATGTGACGAAGATTATTTTATTAATTCATTAAACGCATTCAACACAACACTATTCGACATAGAACCCCTTAGCACGATCGGTGAAAATCTATATCAACTCGACGCGGTATGTCAATATATAGGATATATTGGGGAAGATAATGTAAATAACTTCACCACAATCGGAATCATCACCAAAGAAGCGAGGATGTACTTTGGCGATGTCCTGACTTCGACACAACTAAATGAACGGTGGATAGATGACGAAAATAATTCAGATCTGAGTCCATCTTTCTTTTCAAGAATAATTCCCTACCCCACATTTGGCACGCTTCCAACCTGGAGCTTGTATACGCACAAAGATGGCGTGACGTATGTTGTTGAAGGAATTATTCAAAATAACCAGCATACTGACCAAGAGACGAAAGACTTTATGCGCGATATAATGAAAAAATTAATTGAAACTAAGTTGTAGAAAATACGAAATCGTGTTACATATATTTGATGAAAAAATTCAACGGACTCTTCACGAAAAAGAAAATCTATATTTGCTTAATTAATAAATATGCTTGACACCGCCCAACCATTCGCTGGGGACAAAAAGAAAGGAAAACCGTTTTTGTACAAGGCTGAAAAATATGTCCAAAGCTTTGTACCCTATGTGCCCGCATACATTGAGACATACCACCTCACCGCGTCAACCGTTGTCTGGAGTTGCTTTATTGTTATTTTTGGATTTCTATCACAATACGATATACAGTGGCTTTGGGGAGTGTCCATAATGATTTTACTTCAATGGGTCACTGACACACTAGACGGAGCAGTAGGAAGGACACGAAACACGGGGCTTATCAAGTGGGGATATTATATGGATCATTTTCTGGATTATATTTTCATGGCGTCTGTGTTCATTGCGTACTCATTTATCGTAGAAGACCATTTCAAATATTTACTTTTTTTCGTCCTTGCCCTGTACGGTGGTTTTATCGTGAATACCTATCTTGCTTTTAGCGTGACAAATGAATTTACATACACGTATTTTAGAATAGGTCCGACGGAAGCACGTCTGCTCTTTATTGTTTTAAATACATTGCTTATTGTTTTTGGAAAAACATACATGGGATGGTCACTTCCCTTTGTCATTATCAGCGCTCTTCTTGGTCTTATCGCGGTCGTATATCAAACACAAAAATGTATCTGGAAGATGGATATGGATAAAAAATGTAAAGAACTATGAACCCACATGATCTCAAACAAATTTTTGACTTTTCTCTCTTGAGCAACAAGATGAAATATATTGAGAGATTCAAAGGCCATTATTTTTGGCGGGAATATCCCGAGCCTGCGAGGTATGACTCAAATGCAGATCATAGCTGGCACCTTGCCATGCTTGTACTCCTCTTTTCTGATAAACTTTCCAAACCTTTCAATGCCGAAAAGGGATTGAAAATTGCGCTATTACACGATATGGTGGAAATATACGCGGGAGACACAGATCCCTTAGGCAGTGAAGGCACGGGAGCAGATACGCATGCTTTCAACAAAACAGCAGAGGGAGAAAAAACAAAAAAAGAAGAAGCAGCCGCACAAAAAATTTTCGCTACGCTATCACAGGAAAAACAAAAGGAATTTTATGAGCTATGGCAAGAATACGCAACTGGCTCCAGCTTTGAGGCACTAGTTGTCAAAGCATTGGACAAAATTGAAGCCACGATGCAAGTCATAGAATGGCGTGATGGAGAAGTATTTCCCGAACATTTGCAATTCAGTATAAAATATTTGCATAAATACGCAGATGTTGATCCGGCGATAAAAGAATTTACAAATTTGATCACCGAAGAACTCAAAAAGAGATACAAGGGTTTTAGTGTTTAACATAGATGTAAAAAAACAAAACTCTGCACAAAACAGAGTTTTTTTAATAAAACTAAATAAGTTTAACCTAAAACTTCAAATCGCTCTCCTCCTGCTGAAATCTTTTCCGCCAAAGTCACAAACTCTTCTAAAATATTAGAAACAACTCCATCAACTTCTTTCTTGATCAAAGCATACTCATCCAAGCTCTTATCCAACCCAACTTCTTTTCCCACTGCTACATAAAATTTTATTTTGGGCTCAGTACCCGAAGGACGAACAACGACACGTATGGTCTTTTCTTTGTTGAAATAGAACACAAGTGCATTGTCGGAAAAACCTTCATACGTACCAACCACTTCCCCAGTTTGGGGATCTATATTTTTTTTAACAGACTGGTCAAGCACACTGACAATATGTAGACCACAACATTGTTTTGGTAAATTATTTCTCAATGCATCCATGATGGCGAGCATCTTATCCATACCATCCATTCCGTAAAAAAAGATGGCTTGCAATAGTTCGCGATAATACCCATATTCTTTTTTAATATATTCCAATTGTTCAAAAAGTGTCTTTCCTTGTTGCTTAAGAAGTGCCGCGTATTCGCAGATAAGAAGTGCCGCGACAGCTCCGTCTTTATCGCGCGCATAATCCCCATACAAATAACCATGACTTTCCTCTGCGCCAAATAAAAATTCTTTTCCCTCCAGATGATTCTCAATTGCATCAGCAATATATTTAAATCCGACGGGCAAATCGGTAATAAAATGCATTCCGTTGTCAGATGCTATTTTAACCAACAAGTCAGTTGTTACTACGGTCTTAATCATCATGTATGAACTCAAATCTTTTTTCTTTTCCTTCAATTGTTTTGTAATATAGTCAAAAATCAAAACTCCTATTTGGTTTCCATTCAAAAATACATAAGTATCATTATCCAGATGTTCCCTACTTACAACACCTATTCTATCAGCATCAGGATCGGCCGATAAAACCAAATCGGCTTTTTTTTCTTTTGCATAGTGAGTAGCCAAGTCAAGAGAAACAGGCACTTCTGGATTAGGAATGTGATGAGCGACATTACTAAAATCAGGGTCAACCCCCATTTGTTCTTTCACCTCAAAAATATGATCAAACCCTACACGCTTTAACACCGGTAAAAAGGATGTGGTCGCACAACCGTGCAGTGGTGTAAATACGATATCAACGTCTCTGTAGTTTCCCAAAGAAAGATCGGCGACTGCACCATGGTATGAGTCATCAACGTCTCTATCGCACAAAACGATTAAACCTTTCTTTCTCGCTTCTTCAAAATCCAATTGCTGTATTTTGTTTACGCTATTTACTTTTTCTATAATATGTATGTCATGAGGCGGCACAACCTGACCACCCGTTTCCCAAAACACTTTTATACCATTGTCACTAGGTGGGTTGTGACTAGCACTAACCATTGCCCCGCCAATCGCCTTTTTGAAACGAATAGTAAACGACAATTGCGGTGTTGACCGCACTCCATCAAAAAAATACACTTTGATCCCATTGCCTGCAAACACAGAAGCTACAATTTTTGCAAAATCCTCTGAATTGTGGCGTATGTCATAGGTAACCACTATTCCTCTGTTTTCAACTTCCGCCTTGCCAAAGACTTCAATCAAATACTCCGAAAACCCCTGCGCTGATTCGGCAATTGTTCGCGCATTAATGCGATTTGTTCCAACGCCCATTTTGCCTCTGCGTCCTCCAGTTCCAAATGGAATCACCTTATAAAATGCATCGTTTAGTTCAGACACATCTCCTTTTTTGATTAACTCAGAGACTTGCTCATAAAAATCAGAATATTCCTTATCTTCGAGCCATTTTCTGGCATTGGTATAAGCTGAATCCACCAAGCCTTCTTTTTTTAACAAGTCTAGTTTTTCAAATAGTAAGTCTGTGGCCATAATAAACAGATTTTAATTGATAAACCGTGCATTTTAGTATATACTATCAACATATTATTCGCAACTGAATTTTGTTATCTGGATTATGAGACATATCCAGATTTTAAGCGTATGAATAATCCCCAAAAACTTATAGACAACTTTTCAAGCCATTTGAAAAATGCCATTGCACGTGCCATTGCCCTTGCAAATAAGTACCATGAAAAACAGGTAGAGCCTGTGCATTTGTTGTACGCGCTTGCCGAAGAAGAAGGAAGCATAAGTGCTGAAATTTTGAAAAAGTGCAATCTCGATGCACATACCATACGCCAAGCAAGCGAACGATTAAGACGTGCTCCTTATACAGAAGGATCAGGAAGTCTGGATCAAACATTACCTGAACTAAGCCCATCATCACGGCATGCTATGGAAAAAGCACTTGTGCTTGCACATAATGAAGCACACACCTACATTGGCACCGAACATTTGCTGCATGGACTGTTGGAAATCAATCACAAAGAACTTACTCATATTTTTGTAAGCAAAAGTATAGCGCGAGAAACAATAGAACAACACCTGGAAACAGCCCTCAATAATGCGACTCGTCTTGCCCATATGGGCGAAGTAACAGACATGATTGAAGAGGCAAGCGAACAAGGGATGCCCGGAATGATGCCTCCGATGAGCGGTATGCCCATGCCTATGCGACAAAATAAAAAAGGAGCCAGCGCTACAGCCCTGTTTACGACGGATTTAACCGCAAAACAAGAGCAAACACGCATAGATCCAGTCATTGGTAGAGAGCCGGAAGTGGAGCGCATTATACATATCTTGGCGCGCCGAACAAAAAACAATCCAATTCTTGTTGGCGAACCAGGCGTTGGAAAAACTGCTATTGTGGAAGGACTTGCAAAAAAAATAGCCGAGGGTGATGTGCCCGATATTTTGAAACGAAAAAAAATATTATCCCTTGATCTTACACTCCTCATTGCCGGCACGATTTACCGGGGAGAATTTGAAGCGCGTCTCAAACAAATTGTGGATGAATGTTCCTCAAATCCAAATTGCATTCTTTTTATTGACGAATTACATAATATTATTGGTGCGGGCTCAAATCAAGGAACTATGGACGCGGCAAATATTTTAAAACCTGCATTAGCGCGCGGACAGCTCCGCTGTATTGGCGCAACCACCTATGATGAATACAAAAAATATATTAGCTCTGATCCTGCGCTTGAACGCAGATTTCAAATGATTGACGTAGAAGAGCCAAGCATTGAAGATACGAGGCAAATTCTCAAAGGAATAAAAAAATATTATGAACAATTCCATAAGGTTACTATTATAGATAGCGCCATTGACGAGGCCTTAAGGTTAAGCGAGCGTTATATTCATGACAATTTTCAACCAGACAAGTCAATTGATTTGTTGGACGAAGCATGTGGACTTGTCAAGGTAAAGAAAGTCGCTTCTCCTCTGGAAAAAGAAAAATTACAGCTTGAACAGCGCCTCCAAGAACATATTGAACAAAAAGAGCAGGCTATTGCAGAAGAACGATTAGATGTTGCGTTAAAAATAAAACATACCATAGAAACACTCAACAAAAAATTACAAAAGCTTCTTGCCAAAATAAAAAAACAAAAAGCAGAGCCCATGCCCCCGGTAACCAAAAAAGAAATACAGCACGTGCTCAGTGCCAAAATGCACATCCCTCTTGATATGTTATCAAAAAATGAATGGGATATAATCGGCTCAATAGGCAAAAATCTAAAACAACATATTATCGGGCAAGAACATGCAATAGATACGATTGTACAGACACTGCATCGGTCTCAACTCTCACAACAGACACAAAAAAAACCATTGGCAAGCATGCTCTTTGTAGGACCAAGCGGCGTTGGAAAAACAGAACTTGCCAAACAGATTGCCTACGAATTGTATCATGATGACAAGGCGCTCATTAGGCTTGATATGACTGAATTTTCCGAAAGCCATAGCGTATCAAAAATCCTTGGCTCTCCTGCCGGATACGTGGGATACAAAGATCGAAATCCATTTATTGAAAAAATAAAAAGGCGCCCCTATTCTGTGGTGTTATTTGATGAAATAGACAAAGCGCACGGGGATGTCACCAAATTGCTTTTACAAATGCTTGATGAGGGGCATCTGACCGATAGCAACGGCAGAAAGGTTGGATTGAAACATACCATTATCATACTCACGACCAATTTAGGATCTGAATTTTTCAAGTCCTCTGGCATTGGATTTGGTGGTACAACAAAAAAGGATGGAAGAATTGATGAACGCACATTATCTTCCATTACAAGTACCATAAAAGAACGGCTTGGTGCTGCCCTTGTCAGCAGAATTGGCACTGTGTGTATGTTCAATCCTCTGTCAGACAAAAACTTGGAAGATATTGTCCGCATACATGTACAACATGTCAATAAACATCTTGCACAAACTCAACATATCGACATTGATGTTGACACAAACGCACTACAAACGCTTACAAAAGAAATAATCAAAGAAAAAGATTTGGGTGCGCGCAATATTGATACACGCGTCGAAGAAACTATACATGAATTAGTAATCGAAATGCTCAATAAAAAAACAAAAAAGAAAACATACACGCTTACCCATATAAACGACGCATTTAAGTTGGTATAACTATGGCTCAAGCAGCCCGAAAACTAAATCCAGATGAACAACAGAAAGCTGCTGGAAATTTGGGGAGGGCACGCCATATCGAACGAAAACTTAGGACAACACGTCCCCAAAAACATTTAAGAGTAAAAACTGAAGGCCAAGAAATTGGTATACAAAGAGGAAATAAAAAGACAAGAGCACGTGGAAGTGAAGCAAAAACAGAATTCGAAATAAAATTAGGAGACATACCACTTTCAACAATTGAATTAAGCGAGAATCAGCAAGAACCACCACCATTGCCTGAGCAAGCATTGCAAGAGGCGGGAAAGTTGCCTCCATCAATTCCTGAATCTGAAGAAAACGTTAATCCTGATGATGTGAAGCAAGATGACAGACAAGAACCACCACCATTGCCTGAGCAAGCATTGCAAGAGGCGGGAAAGTTGCCTCCATCAATTCCTGAATCTGAAGAAAACGTTAATCCTGATGATGTGAAAGATGATGTGCCAGAGCTTCCTGAGGAAGAACTGCAAAAAGCGGGAAAGTTGCCTCCATCA
>JBAYJP010000002.1:0-278561 GCA_041665025.1 Candidatus Magasanikiibacteriota bacterium
CTTTAATTGGCGAACAGCCAAACCCTTGGGACCTTCTCCAGCCCCAGGATGCGATGAGCCGACATCGTACTTGATTCCACAATTTCGTGTGGCGTAGACTATATCTTCTTCTTGCACAGGATGTTAGCAGACCCGGCACAAAAGTGCTTAGGGCGTGACCTGCATGATCTCTGTTTTTTGTTGCAAGAGTCGGCGTATTACCCACCTACGTTATAAAGTTGAAAGTTATAAAGTTGAAAGTTCGAATCGAACTTTATAACTTTATGAACTTTACAAACTTTTAACTTATGATGAGTCTTCCCTTTCGGGTCAGTCGTTACGGGGTTACTCCTTCGCTAAAGCTACGGAGTACAAGCAATCTATATAGAATGTTTGTCGTCCGAAGCTCGCTTTAGCGAGCGAAGGATGAACTTCCCACGGTATTGCCGATCCCGCTGTGGCAGGATGACGGGTTCACCGTTATAAGCCGATTGATCTCTTTTTTACCTATCTAACTAAATAAAGTTTTAACGAAAAGATGTAGGAAAAACATTGCTGTTTGTGCACCCCGATATGTTAAGGTGCCAAACCGCGCCGTCGCTATGGACGCTTGGGCGCGATCAGCCTGTTATCCCCAGAGTAACTTTTATCCGATGAGCTTCCGCCGTCCTATTTCGTACGGTCGGATCACTAACTTCCACTTTCGTGACTGCTCGGGTGGTGGCCCTTGCAGTAAAGCCAGCTTTTGCGTTTGCACGTCCAGTCCGATTTCCATCCGGACTAAGCTGACCTTTGTAAACGCCTCCGTTAATGTTTGGGAGGCAACCGCCCCAGTTAAACTACCCACCAGACACTGTCTCTTATACCAGATTCATGGTACATGATTAGGTACATCATCACACAAGGGTGGTGTCTCATTGTCGCCTTTCGGCTCCCACCTACGCTGAACAAGTGAAATAATGTACCAATGTCAAGTTGTAGTAAAGCTTCATGGGGTCTTTTCGTCTAACTGCGGGTACGTCGCATCTTCACGACACTTGCATTTTCGCCGAGTACATGGTTAAGACAGTCATCACACCGTTATGCCATTCGTGCGGGTCGGAACTCACCCGACAAGGAATTTCGCTACCTTAGGACGGTTATAGTTACCGCCGGCGTTCATCAGCGCTTCAGTTCAAAGCTTCGTCTTACGACTAACCTCTCCCCTTAACGTTCTGACACTGGCCAGGCATCACTCCCTATACTTCCTCTTACGAGTTTGCAGGGAGCTGTGTTTTTGGTAAACAGTCGCATGATGTCTTTTGTTGATCCCAACTTGCGTTGGGAAGGCCTTATCCCGAAGTTACGGCCGCTATTTTGCAGAGTTCCTTAACCATGTTTATCTCGTTCGCCTTGGTCTTCTCGACCTACCTACCTGAGTCGGTTTACGGTACAGTTTGATAATGTTTAACGCTTTGCTACTTTTCTAGGCAATTTCTAAAACCTGAATTGACCTTGTCCGAGGACGCAGTCTCTCCCTTGCGGGACGCACAATACCAATTACGCTCACATTTTTGAACTGCGCATAGCATTGCAAACATTACCAAGTGCAGGAATATTAGCCTGCTCTTCCATCGGTTACACCGCCCATGGGGCGATCTGGCCTTAGGATTGACTAACCCAGGGACGATTCTCGTTGCCCTGGAAACCTTGGGTTTTCGGCGTGCCGGACTTTCACCGGCATTTTTGCTACTTGTGCCTGCATTCTCTCTTCTGAACGCTCCACCTGCCCTCGCGGGTCCAGCTTCACTGCAGTTCAGAATGCTCCTCTACCGCTTGTATCTTACGATACAAGCTCGCAATTTCGGTACGATACTTAAGCCCCGGTACATTTTCGGCGCGAAGACTCTTGACCAGTGAGCTATTACGCTTTCTTTAAAGGATGGCTGCTTCTAAGCCAACCTCCTGGTTGTTTAAGAATCAACACCGCCTTTTACACTTAGTATCGATTTAGGGACCTTAATTGGCGATCTGGGATGTTTCCCTTTTGACGACGAAGCTTAGCCCCCGCCGTCTGACTTACATACTCTTATACTTCTGGCATTCGGAGTTTGATTGAGTGTGGTATCCCGAGGGACCCAACACTCATCCAGTGCTCTACCACCAAAAGAAACATATGTAGCTATACCTAAATATATTTCGAGGAGAACCAGCTATTACCGAGTTCGATTGGAATTTCTCCCCCATCCACAGATCCTCCCCGCGTGTTGCACAGCGCGTGGGTTCGGACCTCCCCCTCACTTTCGTGAGGGTTCGCCCTGTCCATGGATAGCTCACCCGGTTTCGGGTCTACTTTATGAGACTTAACGCCCGTTAAGACTCGCTTTCGCTATGCCTTCATCCTGCAAAGGATTTAAGCTTGCCACATAAAGTAACTCGCAGGCTCATTCTTCAATAGGAACACCATCACCTAAACGTGTCTCACTATCGCTCGCCACCCGAAGTTATAAAGTTGAAAGTCATAAAGTTGAAAGTTCGATTGGAACTTTATAACTTTATAACTTTAAAACTTTCAACTGCGTTGTCGAACGCCAGTGAGACACGCCGGCTCTGGCTCATTGTAAGCACACGGTTTCAGGTACTATTTCACCGCCCTCTCCGGGCTACTTTTCACCTTTCCCTCACGGTACTGGTTCACTATCGATCATTGTCAGTATTTAGCCTTACCGCATAGTCGCGGCAGTTTCAGACGGGATTTCTCGTGTCCCGCCGTACTCAGGAATACAGCACCACTATACATATATATTTCACTTACGGGACTATCACCCTCTTTGGTATTCCTTTCCAGGAATTTTCAATTATATATATGCCATAGCAGCTGGTCTAACAGGTAACCAACGCTGTACCCTACAACACTTATATTGCAACGGCCTGTCCTTTAAGAATATAGTCCAAAATAGTCTTACGACTTTTCCTTTCTATATTCAACACAATATAAGTTTAGGCTGTTCCGCTTTCGCTCGCCACTACTAACGGAATCGAACCACAGATCTTCAATACACAGATCCCACAATTTCTCGTGTGATCTGTGAATGAAAATCAGTGGCACTTTGTTTCTTTCTTTTCCTCTGGCTACTGAGATGTTTCACTTCACCAGGTCTTCTCTGTATGACTATGAATTCATCATACAGTGTTCCGATAAAATCGGAACGGGTTCCCCCATTCGGAAATTCCCGGGTCAAAGGTTGCTTGGGACCTCACCGAGACTTATCGCACCCTGCAACGTCCTTCATCGACTGACAATGTCAAGGCATCCACCGTGTGCTCTTATGCACTACAGAAACACACAATTGTGTTTCTTGATACCACAAATATTTATATACTACTTACTTGGTAAATTGTAATGATCATTCACTCAATATCTTCCGCAAACATTCTTTCTTTCTTACACACTATACACAACTATGATTATGTACATTGTGCAAAATAAAATTGTTCTAATAAACGTGAAAGATAAATTTTGAAACAAAATGACCGCTTCCGGCGGTCATAAACATACAAATATGTTTTGTCTATCCGCTTGGATGCTATGAGTAACGAATTGTCATTTGGTACATCATGATGAACAGGATAGTACTAAAGTGTTACCCAGAGGTCCAAGCATATAGAGCGTGTGTCTTTGGACGTGGTTCCCGAGTAGTCGGGAGTGATATTCACGCTCGCATATAGTATCTCAACCTCTTATATATGTCAAGCAGAGAGATGTGGATAAGATGTGGGAAAACCAAACAGTATTTTTATGTTAAAATAACTGACTTCTATCAATGTCTCAACTCTCATAAAATGTCCCCAAATTCACCAAATTATTCTAATTTCTAATTCACCTAATAAAATTCCAAATACCAATTTGACCTTTTAATTTTTATTAGAAATTAGGTGAATTGTAATTTAGGTGAATTTACAATTATTACAAACTAAACAATATTTAAAACAACAATAGTACTTCCTCCATGTTCTTCTAATCCAAATCTTTTTACGAGTGCATTTTGTTTCAAAGATTCATGAACTTTTTGTTTCAAAATTCCTTCCCCTACTCCGTGAATTACACGGACCTGTTGTTCTCTTTTTTTATAAAGATAAAATAATTGTGATTCCAAAAATTCCAGAGCATCTGTTGGATTAGAATATGTATGCAAATCAATAATAGGAAGATTTTGATTGTGATATAACAATTCAATGTCTAACATGTTGGTATTAAAAAACCTCTCAACGAGGCGTTAAACAAATTTTAAATTATACAAAAATCTATACCAAAGACTATCTAGAATATAACAAGACGAAAATAATTTTTCCTAAGACAAATAAGACAGAAAATACACCCAGCATTACGAGAATCCAAAAAAAATAACCCGTACCCTTTATTATCAACTCATAGTTGCCAACGTTCTTTTTTAGTTTTTTAAATATAAGACCCACCAACGGTGGCAGACCAATTAAGGCAATAAAAAGTACTATATCAAACCAAGTTTTATTTGCATTCAATTTATATAAAAAATAGCCAATCAGAGGAAAATAAGCCAACACCCCGATGGGAATCAAAAAACCGATAACAGTATAAAATACTTTTTTGGTCATAAGAAAATACAATGTGCGGGTGAGAGGAATCGAACCTCCACTCCCTTTCGGGAACATGCTCCTAAGGCATGCGCCTATGCCAGTTCGGCTACACCCGCAGATATTTATGCTTACTTAAAATCTACAAACTAATTTATCCGGCGTAGTCCCGAGTACTCGAGACGAAGACGAACGTCGGCCTTTATTTTAACGCATAGATTAAACCATAAAAAATAAATAAAATCAAGATACAAAAAGAACACCCTTTCAGATGTTCTTTAATTTCCAAATTTTAGGATTTAATGACTGTCACAGTATTTTGGTCAGCATTAATCTCGACATTATCTCCATCTTTCAAAAAAGTCGTCGCAAATTTTGTTCCAACTATGCAGGGTATACCGAGTTCGCGTGAAATGATAGCAGCATGGCACATTATCCCTCCCTGGTCAGTAATAATTGCGCCGGCCATTCGCATGGCAGTAATATATTCAGGACTAGTCATAGTGGCTACTAACACCTCCCCCTTCTTCATATTTTTTATTTCTTTTGAATCTCTTATGATATGAACTGTTCCTCTATACAAGCCAGGAGAAGCAGTAGTTCCTAAAAGCGTTGCTTCCCTCTGTTGTTCTTTTTTTACATGGCGTGATACATATGATTTTGCTTTATTCCCTACAAGCATTTTCACGGCATCATCTTTAAAAATAAACAGGCTATTTTGTCTACGTTTTTTTAGTTCACTTTCTTCAGTAAAATTTTGTTGCAGAAGTGCTCTTTCCAGTTCTTCAGGGAGATAATATTGCATGAGATCTGTCGAGGTATGTACGCGTAGAGCTATTTCAGACAACATACGAGCCATATGATAATGGACGATGGTAAATAATTTTTTCTTATGATCCTGCAAATAAACTGCACGGCGTAAACTACCAAACAATATACTATATTTTTCTTCAATTTTGTATGTTTGTTCTATTTCTTTTTGTCTTTTTTCTAAACTTTTAAAGTAATTTTTACTTTCAAATAATCGTCGCTCCATCTCATCTTGTTTTAGTAATCTATCCAAAATAACAGAAAAATATTTTTTATCCCACAGATCAAGCCCGTAATCGTAGGGCACCCAAGAATATGCTTGTTCGTGTTTTGTTATTGCTGCATCAATATTTTTTAGCCGTTTCTTTTTAATCTCTATTGCTATACGAAATAGGTCATCCTCTTCTTCTTTTGCAAATGACTTTTCTTTCGAAGCAGTCAATACAGAGAAAATAAAAGAGGCTCTCTCCTTATCATAAAAGTTCTCTGCTAGATACTGCTTCAGATATGTCCCCAATGACTCTTCGAGACCAATCACTACGGGTTCACTCCAAGCATATGCGTCGGTATACAATGTTATGTGCCGAGAAAATAATTTCCATAGTTCATGATTATTTTTTTTGTGTACATCAGTTTTGTATAAGAAAGCTGCGTGTGCACTTAATTTTTCCATTTTTTGATCATATGTCTTTATGGCAAAATCCAAAAAATTCCTACGTTTTATAACCAGCGCCAAGCTATGCTGTGCCACTTTTCGTACATATGTCTGCGAAGCATACCAATACATCACGCCATCTATATATTGGACAAGCGTGGGACCAAACGATATACCAAGAGATTCGTGCATCTTTTTGCAATATGACTGGGCGATGATATATGCATGTGGGATAAGGTGAATGCCTTCTTTCCGTTGCATGAAAATATAATCTTTGTTCATAGAATTTAATTATTATTTTGTGGAGTTAGAATTCGTACTGTACCATGATTGGCTCGCACGGCCACAATATCACCAGTTTTAATTTGGGTAGTGGCAGTATGAGTATTTATTATACATGGCTTACCAGCCAAGCGAGCGTTAATAGCCGCATGACAGAGCATACCTCCCGCATTGGTCACTATAGCTCCAGCTTTTTTTATAATTTCCAACATACTATCATCAGTCATTTCTGCAATTAAAATTTCTCCAATTTGAAACTTTTTTATATCTTCTTTTTTTTCTATCACCCGAGCAACCCCCTGGGCATAACCCTGGGCTCCAACTTTTCCTGCTACTGAATGGCCTAGTTCACTTTGTTGTAAAATTTCCTGTAATTCTTCATAGACTTTTTTAACCTCTGTTCCTTCAATTATTTTATAATCTTTGCCTAATATAGAAAGCAATAGACCCTGATTAAAACGATTTTTCAAAGTATGTTTTTTAATCAGACCATGCAACAAATTATCCAATTCTTCAAAAGTTAAAAAATATAAAAAATTTGCTTCTACTCCGGTAGTTTTTTCCAATCGTTTAAATAATTTATTCCACAATTCTTGAACTTGCACATTTACTGTCTGTCGATATTCACGCCATTGTCCCAACTCTTTGAAAAATTCCAAAGGATCCACACTTAATTTATATTTTTTCAAAATCGTTTTAATAAGCTGGCGATGTTTTTTGGCACGCGCCATTCTCTCTTTGGTCTGCAAGCTTTTGTCCAGAATATTTTCGCTGGTTAAAAGTTCCGCAATTTCTGCTTGAGTAAAATTATAAATCTTACCAATCCGCGCTACTTCTTTATTATCAAATCCCAAATCAAAGCTATCAATAAAAATTGCCGTGGACCAAAATTTTTCCAAAGTATTTTGCCACTGCTCCAAAAAATTCAACAATTCGTTAACACCCCATTCTAATGGAAAACCAGTTGCGTATTCCTGGCAAAACGCTTCTACCTTTTTCCCATAATCAAAAAAACTTTCTTTTAACTCAAAATGTCGCCGACTTAATTCTCCATATTCTTTATAAACCGCCTCTGCCATTTCTGCAAATGAGGAAGTAGTATGCCAAAAAACTTCACACACGCCATTTTTAAAATAAACATCGCAAGTGCCCAATCCTTCATCAAAAAATTTTGGATTAGGATGAATAATGCCAGCAATTCTGGGCCAAAAAATTATAGGACTTAAAGTCAGTATCTGACGATACATTTTGGGGGTGCTTTCTTCATTTTGTTTGGGTTCAAATTCTACAATATCAGTAATATTCAATCCGTAGCGTTCACAAATCCGATCCAGAGTAGAAAACCATACCCCCTCAGCCTCACCATGATACAAAGCTGTAATCGTGTTGCGATTGATACCAGTTTCTTGGCTAATCTCAGAGATATTTTTACCCAATTTTTTCGCTATAGTATGTATTTTTAACTTAATCATAATGTAAGTGTTTATAATCATATTATGGCATATTTATATAATTTTGTCAATATTACACAGTTTTTGTATGGACTATATTACAAAATTAACCTATTTATCCTTGAAACTTTTAGTGATATATGATAACTTCTCTAGTTCCACCCAATGGACGGGTGGCCGGAGAGAAAATATGGAAGCTCTGATCATGGCGATCGTGGCCCTCTTGGGCCAGAGCAGGGGCGAACGGGACCTCAACAAGATTCTGGTCGGGGCAATCGTCAACTACCTGGAGGCTCGGTGCTACCGCACGCTCGAAGACCTCAAGCGCGCCAACGAGACGCTCATAACCTCGCACAAGGAAATGCGCGAGGCAGAGGGAAGGGCTACGGCAGCAGAGAGGGCTGACGAAAAAATGCGCCGGCTCTCAAAAAGAGTCGATAAGGCATACTCCCAAATGTTCGAGGCCATGAAGGCGTGCGCTGCTGTCGGGAACCCCGACGAGGGACCCGAGAGGGACAAGCTTCGGAGCACAACCACGGTGCATTTCCGTATTAGCAGAAAGCTCGGTGACCTGGAAAAGGAAATGGAAGCAGCACCAGAGTTGCTAAAACAGGCCACCAAAAAATGGGAGGACGCCAAAAAAAGGAAAGGAGATACAGAGGCACGTCTCGAACGTGCCCAGACGGCACTGCGGCATGGGCAGGCCGTCAGGGACTTCCTGGAGTCCCCTGAGTGACCTTCACGTCGGAGCGGAATTCAACATCCGCCGCAACCAACGCTTCGCTCCGACACATTCGTTTCTTTAAAAACAAAGACGCGAGTGCAAAATAGCGAAGCGTTGAGATATAAAAAACACTGCCCATTACGGCGGTGTTTTTTCTCAATTTGAAAATATGAATATCTTCACAGTCTCAAATCGAACGGTGTGGCCTCCAACACACCTTGTTGCTCCCACCTTGAAAGACATTCTTTTTCATTGAACCCTCCAACCCTCACGGACGTCGATGCTGTCGCCAGCATCCAACTGGCGGAGAACTTCCACGAGCGCGTCCCGAATCGTCAGAAATAGAAGCATCGGCGTGTCTGCCGCGACATCGTCGCCGAAGACATATTCGCCTCTACTTTCGAGCATCGCCTGCAGAAGCAGGCGATATGTCCTTGTGCCCGTTTTGTAACCGGGCATGATTGAGATGCCACCCCCTTCTTCGCTGACTACGAAGAACGTTGCCTGGTTCGGAAGAGCCAAAAACTCTTGAACGGTCATTGCTATTCACCTCCGTTGCGATTGTAAAATATAATAACATTTCGTATCTTTTTGGTCAACAAAAAAGAACACCCTTTCAGATGTTCTTTAATTTATAATTTCCAATTTCTTTTTCCGCCTGCCACGTTCTACGTGGTGTCTCCGTGTTTTTATCGGTCTCGTCTAAATCCCCCGCCTCTATTTCCTCCACCACTATTTCCTCTAAACCCACCTCCACGTCTGTCAGATGAACCAGAAGCACTATGACTTGGCTGATCTACATATCCTTCTGGCTTTGGTTTCAAGAGTTTCATGGATAAATTCACACGACCGAGTTGGTCAATTTCTTTTACTTTTACTTTTACCATGTCGCCAATCTTCAATATATCAGAAGGCTTACCAACGCGTTCCCATGCAATCTCACTTACATGTACCAATCCATCTTGGCCTGGCAAGATTTCTACAAACGCGCCAAAATCTTCCAAGCGAGACACTTTTCCTTCAAATTCTTCGCCTGCAGTGACTTCATGAGTCAAATCTTGAATCATCTTAACTGCTTTTCTCATTCCTTCTGCATCGTTTGAAGTCACCATCACACGGCCATCTTGTTCAATGTCAATTTGAACACCGGTGTCTTCAATAATTTTATTGATAACTTTTCCACCAGGACCAATAACGGCACGAATTTTTTCTGGATTGATTTGAATAGTTTCAATGCGTGGAGCATATTGGGATAATTCTTTGCGAGGTTCTGCAATAGCAGAAGCCATAACACCCAAAATCTGCAAACGCGCTTCACGAGCTTGTTTAATTGTCTGTTCAACGATATCCCATGTCAAACCATGTGTCTTGGTATCCATTTGAATCGCGGTAATACCATCAGCTGTTCCAGCGATTTTGAAATCCATTCCTCCAGGACCATCTTCGACATCTTGCAAGTCAGTCAATACTTTCCAATTTTTTTCATCTGACGCAAGTCCCATAGCAATACCGGCAACTGGTTTTTGAATAGGTACGCCTGCTGCCATAAGTGACAATGTTGAACCGCATGTTGATGCCATAGAGCTCGATCCATTTGAACCCAACACTTCGGACACCACGCGAATGGCATAAGGAAAATCTACTTCTTTTGGCAAAACCGGTTCAAGAGCTCGCTCTGCCAAAGCGCCATGCCCAATAGCACGACGACTTGGTCCACGCATAGGACCTGCTTCGCCATACGTATATGGACCATCGTTATAATGATGCATGTAACGTTTCTTTCCTTCTTCTTCCATGGTATCAAGCGTCTGCACATCACCAGGAGCTCCAAGAGTTACGACAGACAACACCTGTGTGTCTCCACGCATAAACATGGCAGAACCATGCACGCGAGGAAGCATATCAATACCCACTTGAAGTTCACGAATGTCTGTGAGCTTTCGTCCATCCAAACGCTCAGTCTTACTCAAGATGCGTGCGCTAATTACCTCAGACACATATTGCTTGATATTTTTTAATCCAGCTTTGTGTGTGTCTGCTTCAAATCCTTTTTCTGTAAGATATACCTTCAACTGTTCTTCAAATTTAGTAAGCATGGTATTGCGTTCATCTTTTGAAACTTTTGGCGCGTCAAAAATCATGTCATCAGTATGATCAATAATATATTTCTTTACTGCTTGGCGAACTTGTTCCTCCACATTGTCTTCAATACCTTTCACATCATCTGCAATAGCAGGCAATGCAATTTTTTCTTTTCCCACTTCTTTTTGAATTTTTGCAATCAAATCAATAACAGGTTTCAATTCCTTACATCCCCATTTCATAGCGTCAAGTGCGATAGATTCTGGAACTTCGTATGCACCAGCCTCTACCATGACTAACTTTTCTGGTGTACCTGCAACAACCAAATCAAGCTTATTATTTTCTTCTAACTCTTTGGATGTAACATTCAAAATAAATTCACCATTTTCTGTTTGACCAATACGTGCTGCTGCTATTGGACCATTCCATTGGATGGGTGAAATAGCCAATGCACAACTGGCGGCAACAAGCGCAGTAACCGCGGCGTCATTTTCTCCGTCAACTGACAGAGCAGTAACCACAACTTGGACATCATTACGAACGCGTTCATCAAACAAAGGACGAATTGCGCGGTCAATTAGACGTCCCGCGAGAATTGCTTCGTCACTTGGTCTACCTTCACGTTTGATAAATCGGGATCCTTTTATTTTCCCTGCGGCATACAATTTTTCTTCAAAATCTACCATGAGTGGAAAATAATCTATTCCATCACGGATATTTTTACTCTTGACAACGGTTGCTAAAATCGTGGTGTCTCCATAACGGACAACACAAGAAGCTTGTGCCTGAAGCGCAAGTCTGCCGGTCTCGATGGAGAGAGTTCGTCCACCCCATTCGATAGACCACTGTTTTGGTTGAAGCATATCAGCTTATAGTTATGGCTGATCTTGATACGATAGACCCATATGGATCTAGGTGTCTCAAGACCAACTCTGGTTAATAATTTATAATTTCAAATTTTGAATTTTAAAACAATTTTAAATTCTAAAATTTTTTAATTCGAAATTGTTTCGAAATTTAAAATTCAAAATTCAAAATTTTGTCTTATCTTTTCACATTTCTCCTACCGCCGAGCATTCCATCTCCAATAAGAAACTTACTTTTGTCTTCCGATAGATCAATAAAATCATCCGCTTCTTCTTTCATCTTGCCCGATGCAGTTTCTCCAAATGCCACGACTTCAACTTGTTTGCCCATACTTTGTAAATAGTCTACGAGAGGCAAGTAATCTCCATCGCCAGAAACAATGACAATTGCATCCAAACTCGGAGACAAACGAATTGCGTCAACTGCAAGCCCGACATCCCAATCTGCTTTTTTCATTCCCGTGTTGAATATTTGCAAATCTTTTTCATGCGTCTCTATGCCCAAATTGTACAAGGCTTCAAAAAAAGGCTGTTCTTCTTTGCTTTCGGTGCGCACAACATAGGCAATCGCGCGAATCAACTTCCTACCTGCGACTGCTTCTTTTACAATATTACCAAAATTAACTTTCTTGCCAAATAAGTTTTTGGCAGAATAATACATATTCTGCACATCGATAAACACCCCTACGCGTTGGTCGGGGTGTTTCAAAGGATGATTTCTGTGTAGATTATTTTTCATCTTCATTGGTATTAGCATCTGCCTCATCTGCATGCGCTCCCTCTATCGCCTCTTCAATTTCCTCAATGTCTTCTTTTTCAATATATTGTTTTGCTTGTTTTAGGTTGAGTTTTTTCACAAGTTCCTCATACGAGGCGGCATTCTCGCGCTGTAAATATTTGAGTAATTTTCTGCGTTCTCCTACTTTTCGGAGAAGTCCACGGCGTGATGAATGATCTTTGTGATGTTTCTTCAAGTGTGAAGCAAGTTCTTCGATTTCGGCAGTGAGAATAGCTACTTGCACTTCTACTGAACCGGTATCTCCCTCATGAACTTGGTACTTCTTAATGAGACGCTGTTTTTTCTGTTTTGCGAGCATATCATGCGAATATTTAACGGGCGCATCGTGGGCATGTCCACTATGGTCCGCTCCCTAATGGGAAATAGATAAAGCGAAATGAGTATAACAAATGGGAGTGACTATGTCAATATCAAACACAAAAACGCCGTACTGAGGCGTTTTTGTAATATTATACTATGGCATGTCTATTTTATTGGAGAGGCACCGTAAATCGAAGAGTTTGTACGGTTGCATTTCCTTGGACATCTTCTGCCTCGACACGAACAGTATATTGTTTACCAAATGTAAGTGTCCGGGTCTTGAATTCCTCGCCAAATGATTTAGCAAAATTTGGCATGGCATTATTCCAGTACAAGAAGTCTATTCCAAATGGTTCATCTTCTGACAAGTACACGGCGACTTTTTTAAGGGGTGTTTGGCTGTCTTGCACTCGTACGTCTATTTCATACTGCCAACCTGTTTCTTTTAGCTTGCGAGGTATAGCCGCTATAGAAACTTCCGGCGCTGTCACATCATTTACTTTTGTACTTTTGACCGTAAGAATCGCACCGCCATATATATTGTAATTATCGTAGCTCACCTTCATTTGATATTGCCCATTTGCGGTGGCAAATGTTTTGGCAGATTCTCCTAGTTTCAGAACTACTTGATTTCTGTCTGCACCCGTAAGATCCAACGTAACTTCAGAACCCTTGCTATAAAAATGCTGCGTCATGCTCACTTTGCTTGGAGAGTGATACAATGTCATCCCTTCGCACACAATATAGGTACCATCAAATACTTTGGTATCTACACACGAGGGAATAGTATGCTTGAGATCTGTTGGAACTGGTGCCACAGAAGTTTCTATTGGTTTGATGTAGAAGTACAAAGCGGCAACATCATCAACTTCTCCACCCATGTTTGGTATTGCAGAGACGCCGTCATTATTTTTCACCATTGCAACAAACAAAACATATTTACCTCGGTAATAATCAGTAACCGTAAAATGCTGCATTTGATTGGTAGTGGTGAACGTAGCATTTTGGAGAAGTGCCTTCACGCGCTGTGGTCCAAAATTTAAATCCTGTGCTTCGCTTGTATTCCAGATATATGCATATTGATTTGCACTGTTTGTTTGATTTGTTTGCAGAGAAAAATCAAATGCGTTTACTGAGTTTGGCACGTTTACTACAGCAGGACGAATGTATGTCTTTGTGTCTTGATATGAAGCGTCATTGCGTGCAAAAACTCCATTTTGATTATATGCACTAAATTCTCCAATATTTGGCGTCTCACTTACTTCGACCCATTTTACTTTGTATTGCGTACTTGTTACGCAACTCAAACGATACTCACGCAACCCATGTCCCGCGTCACGAACTCCATTTTTTAGTACATATTCATTGGCGTTACCAAAACGACGCACCATAATGCCGTCCTCAACATTACGGCATGAATCAACGTTCACATTATTTGAATTTGCTCCCAAACTAACTTGAGGCGCAAGCACTGCAATAATACCAAGCAGTGCGATAGATGAAATTAATTTTTTCATAGTATAGGTAATTAAAGGTTATGTATAATTTTGCTCGATCTCCTTGTTCGACCTTGCATACTATAGAACGCTTCCTCACTATCTTTTATTACACATAGATTAAATTATGGCTAGAATAAGCAAAAAAAGAACCCTCTTCTGAGAGTTCTTTTTAACTTAGGTACTTAGTCAACTTATCTTACTTAGATAACTGTTCTTCAACTTCTTTCACAAAATCAGTAGACTTTTTTTCCATTCCTTCACCTACTTCATAGCGGACAAAACGACGCAAGGTTATTTTCTCTCCAATTTCTCCAGTCATTGCGGTCAGCAATTGTTCAATTGTCTTGTCTTCATCTTTGATGAAAGGCTGTTCAAGCAAACACATTTCTGAATAAAATTTACTCATTTTTCCTTCGATGATTTTTTCCACAATCTCTGCCGGCTTATTTTCTTGTTTCATCTGTTCACGATATACATTTTTTTCGCGTTCCATATCCTCCACGGCAACTTCGGTTCGCGACAAATATCGTGGGTTCATAGCTGCAATATGCATAGCAATATCGGCACCCAATTGAGAAAACTTGTCATTCTTTGCGACAAAATCTGTTTCAGAATTCAACTCAACTAACACGCCAATTCTTCCGCCGGCATGCAAATAACTAAATATTTTTCCTTCTGCGGCGATTTTGTCTGCGCGCTTTGCAGCTTTGGCTGCGCCTTTTTTGCGAAGGATATCAATAGCTTTTTCGTAATTTCCCTGTGCTTCTTCAAGTGCACTTTTGCAATCCATCATACCAGCGCCTGTTTGGGCACGGAGTTTGGCGATATCTTGTGCGGTAATGCTCATAAAATTATTTTAAAATGAAAGAAATAGGGTTTTGGGTTAGGATGCCAGAAATGTAATTCCGGTTTCTTTGCCCAATTCCCAAAACCTATTTTATTTCTTATCTTCAACTTTAGCTTTTACAACAACTGGTGCTTTTGGAGCAAGTGGTTTTTGTATGACTTCTTTTGGAATCTCGGCTACGCCCTCTTTTATCGTATCGCGCATAAGGCCGACGATCATTTCAATAGATTTTACTGCGTCGTCATTGGCTGGAATAACATACTGGACTTTGGTTGGATTTGCGTTTGCGTCGCAAACTCCGATAATAGGCACGTTCATTCTGTTTGCTTCAGTCACTGCAGTTTTCTCGCGTTGAACAGAAGGGACAAACAACGCATCAGGCATGCGAGTAAGTGAACTCAAACCTGCCAAATACGTATCTTGTTTTTCAAGCAATTTAGCAATATCCAATTGTTCTTTCTTCGTATAGTGTCCCAATTCTCCTTTTGCTTGTTTATCCTTGAGATCATTATACTTGCGAATCAACTTTTTGATTTCAACAAAATTGGTAAGCATACCACCGAGCCACCGCTCAGTCATATAGGGCATACCGCAATCTTGCGCTGCTTTTTTTACAATTTCGCGTGCTTGAGGCTTGGTGGTCACAAACAAAATTCTCTTCCCTTCGGAAGCCATTTTCTTTATTTCCGGCAACACTTTTTCAAGTTGCGCTTTTGTCTTGTCCAAATCCAATATATGGACTTGATTGCGTTGGGTAAAGATGAAAGGTTTCATCTTTGGGTGCCAACGCGAAACTCTGTGTCCAAAGTGGACACCTGCCTGGAGCATGTCCAGTACTGAAGGAATGTTCATAATAGTATTTTCCTTTTTAACCGCGTAGTTGCGAAAGCAACTTTACGCGGTGCCATGTGGTCGTGAAACGACATTGCATGGCCCGCTTCTCCGTTTGCCCCTTTAGGGGGAGGAAAACCTGCGGAGAATGAGGGATAAATAAATGTGCCTTCCTTTTTAGGAGAGGCGCGCATAGTGTAACAAAGCTCATTTCAGATGTCAAGTCTAAACAACTAAGTCACTTAGTTTGATCGCCCCTACAGGACATGAATCAACAGCAGCCTGGATAGTACCGTCATCATCAGTTGGATTTTCCAAAGCTTCCGCCTTCCCATCTTCAGTCATGGTAAACGACCCACTACCTAGTGCGGCACAAGTGCCACAGCCAATACAAAGATCTTTGTCTACTGTAAATTTGTTCATAATATATAAAAGAGATAAAACAGGCTTATTGTATCACATATACCTCTTCAGTCAAACGTGAATAACCTCTATCTTCCTCCCTTGACAAAAAACAAGGTTTTGATATAATCATCTGGCTTTTAATTTCTGCGCTTATCTGCGTAGTAATCTACATAATTCAACGTTTATGAAAAAAGATACTCATCCAAAAGTATATCCCGTTGTTTTCATCGACACATCTTGTGGTGTTGAATTTGTGACTACCTCAACCATGAAATCAGAAAAAACTCGCGATATTGACGGAGTTACTTATTTCGAGATACCTATTGAAATTTCTTCAGCTTCTCATCCTTTCTATACCGGCAAGCAAATCTTTGTAGATACTGCCCGCCGTGTAGAAAAATTCCAAGAAAAGATGTCGAAAAAAGCTTCTGTTGCAGAAATACGCAAAGGAAAAAAGGTAAAACATGCCACCCGCGCTGCATCAAAACAAAATGACGAAAAAAAATCAGCGAAAAAAGAAGCTAAATAGCAACGAAAAAACAAGACAGGTGACCTTTGTGGCGCCTGTTTTTATTTACTCACGTATCACATAGCACGTAACACATAACAAATAATAATTGTTGTGCTATAATATGCAAGTTGATACGTGATACGTGTTATGTGATATGTGTTACGTGACACCTGAAATATATGTTACAAAAATACCTTGACCTCAAAACTAAATACCAACAACTCGAAGCAGATTTACAAAATCCTGCTGTTATTAATGATCAAAAAAAATTAAAACAAATTGCTCAGGAATATGATGATATCAAAGAAACTGCAGCAAAAATATTGGAACTTGAAACGACAGAAAAAAATATAGGTGAAAACGAAGCCATTATCACAGATGCCAGTGACGCCGAACTTTCTGAACTTGCACAAGCTGATATACCTATACTTGCTGAAAAAAAGACAACGCTTGAACAAGAGCTAGCCGAACTAACTCGGACGAAAGATCCTATGGACAAAAAAGACGTCATCGTCGAAATACGCGCAGGTGCCGGGGGTGATGAAGCGGCACTGTTTGCCGGAGACCTCATGCGTATGTATATGAGATATGCAGAAAACAAAGGATGGAAAACAAAGCTCATTGATGAAAGCCGCATTGGCATTGGCGGATACAAAGAAATAATTTTTTCAATGGAAGGAACCCGCGTCTATGCTGACATGAAGTATGAAATGGGTGTACACCGTGTGCAACGCGTCCCTGAAACTGAAAAAGCCGGGCGCATACACACATCTACCGCAAGTGTTGCCGTGCTTCCTGAAATTGAAGAAGCTGAATTTGAAATCAATACAAAAGATTTGCGCATAGACACATTTTGCGCAGGGGGGCATGGTGGTCAAAGCGTCAACACCACACACAGTGCGGTACGTATTACCCATATTCCTACGAATACCGTGGTCCAATGCCAGGATGAACGATCCCAACAACAGAATAAATTCAAAGCAATGAATGTCTTGCGTGCACGCTTGTATGAACTAGATAGAGAAAAAAAGATGGCAGCACTCGACGCCAAACGCAAAAGCCAAATTGGAAATGCAGACCGCAGTGAAAAAATCCGCACGTACAATTTTCCCCAAGACCGCATCACTGACCACAGAATCCACGAGAGTTGGAATAATATTGGTATAATTTTAAATGGCGATTTGGAAAAAATTATTGAGGCATTGAGAAAGGTGGATTACGAAGGACAAAGCCAATGACGTTAATACATTATGAAAAAAATAATCGTAAAATCCCTCATCTTTGCATTTTTATGTACGGCAGCATCAATAGTAATATCATTCCTTAATTTTATACTTGACAAGCAGCTCATTGCTCTTATAGATAATTTTAAACAACTTACCATTACTAACACAAATAGCCTTGCACCAATAATTTTGACATTTAGCAAGGCTATTTTTTTATACTTTATTTTTTTCTTCTCTATCTTCCTTATCGGATTTATTATTGCAAAAAAAACTAAAAAAAAACGTTACATCTTTCTAACAATAATTCCCCTACTATCTTTAGTCACACTTAGGTCCATGGCGGTCGAACCATTCCTCTATCAATTATTTTACAACAGCTCTTCAATTATAAAATGTATAATGGATGTCACGACAAAAATCCCCTACAGTAAGATCATTTTTGATGTCTTAATCACCGCACATATTATCACACTAACTTTGATTATCGCATACACCCAAAAACAACGTTACGTCATCCTATCATTATGGATAATTCTTTTTTCGGGCTACTATATATTCAGGACATCGGTAACACAAATACGGAACACAGAACCAAATGAAGAAACTATCATATTTATTGTCGTAGACTCTCTTAGAAAAGACGCTATAAAAAATAATCCGCAGTTATTTTTGCACACGTTATATCAAAACTCATTCGTTGCAGAAAATATGTTTACTCCAAACCCCGCAACTGTCCCGGCGATGGCAGCAATACTGAGCAGTAAATACCCATACACTTCGCGTTCGACAGCTATGTTTTTGGATAAACAACTTGATATTTCTTATATTAATGAACTAAAAAAAGATTATCACATCTCCATCCACACAGATTCGACAGATGACGACATAATCAATCGCTCAAACTTCAACATACCCTTTGATTATATCAATGCTCCATATATTGATAACACCTCACAATTTATAGCTGGTGTACTCAAAAAAAATGTTGTATTGCTCTCCTTTATCATCCCCGCGGTCAGAAATATATTCATCCCTGAATATTATGAGTCAGATATTAATACCAATAGTGAGCATCTCATTGAACCCTTCATTAACTATCTCAAACAGAACAAGAAACAAAAAAAGATAGCATTTTTAGGTTTAGGAAATTTACACATACCCTACGAAGCACGTTACCCATACTACCAAAAATATCCGAATGCGCGTGGGACGTATTTTAACTGGTCATTTGATCACGCAGATTATCTATACGAAGGAAATGACACAGTACTAAACCAAAATATAAAAAATTTGTATCTTACCAATCTGACTGTCGCAGATGACCAGGTGAAAAACATATTTATACTTCTTCAAAACAACAACCTGCTAGCAAATACCACGGTAGTTGTACTCTCCGACCATGGTGAAAGCTTATATGAAAATGACTTGCATCTATATTCTCACAACAATATCGAATCATCATATGTGGTAAACGTACCTTTTTTGGTATATAAAAATGAAATCCGCGGCATACAAAACTCACAAAACTTTGCACTCATGGATGCCATAGAAATCGCGCGCCATCCAGAAAATGCAGAATCATTTCGACGTGAATTCATTTATTTAGAGACTGACCTAGACTTAAAGGACAAAAAAAGTCCTCTGTATATCGAGCATGCCGGCGATGTATATGACACGGATGACATGAATAATATGAAATTCAAAGATAAAAATATCTGGCAACAATTCAAAAAACGAGGTATTATATACAAACAATATCAGCTCACATACAACCCAACAGAAGAAACGTATTCTTTGTATAATCGGATTGATGACCCACTATACCAAACAAACATACAAAACGAAAATCCAGAGATATACGCTATTATGAAAAAACAACTTGACAAATTTATAGCCGAATCAAATATCTATTAAGCCAAACTCCTAAATTTATTTAACCCATATATGAAAATAATCAATTGGATCAAAAAACATTCCTTGTTTATTGTAATTCTTGTATGTTCATTGGGTTTACACATATTGTCTCTCCTCAATAGAGGAGATTTTTCATTTGATGAAACATTCAGTACATATTTTAGTTCTCTACCATGGATAGAATCCCTAAAATATTGGACAATTGAAACCAACCCGCCACTCCACATGTTATTGCTTAGATTATGGATCATACTATGGGGGAACAACGAGATAGCTATACGCTTTCTCTCTACGATCTTTAATCTACTGTCATTGGGGTCACTCTACTACCTCGTACATAAGTGGTATTCAAAAAATCATGCCCTACTCGCTGTGGCAATAATGAGCCTTTCAGATTATTTTATTGTACTTGGAACTGAAGCCCGGACATACAGTCTATTAAGTTTTCTTACTATCTTTTCTTGCATCTATTTTCTAAAAATAACACAGGAAAACAATATATCCAACGTAACAATTCTTACTTATAGCATAATACAACTGCTCCTATTATATTCCCACCTGACCTCACTGCTGATTATAATTTTACAAATTCTTATAACCATCCTTATATACAAAGAGAAAGAAAAAACAAAAAAAATCATACAAGCAAATCTGTGGCCATTCTTGCTATTTCTTGTCTGGCTCATACCATCTATTATAGCCAAACTAAGTTCATCAGCCTCAACCGGTTGGTTTTTCAATGAGTCAAAAAGTGGAAGAAATCTTATGTACGTAGTAGCCGATTTATTTGTGTACGAACCACAAAATATTATTATGTTTCTAATTGTCATGGGTTTTATTGGGGTATGTGTATATAATATGTCAGCTCTTAGACACCTAGAAAAAACAAAAAAAAATATTCATACGATAATTATTTTGTGGGCCCTCACCCCAATGATTGCTGCCAGCTTGCTTGGGATACACCTCCCTAAATATATTACTTTTTCATTACCTGCGATTTCGATTTTGTTTGCTTTTTCAATTATTTCAATACCTGACAAAAAACTAAAAATCAGCGCCATAATAATATTCATATCTCTTTTATTGCCATATACATACGCCAGTGCTATTACACCCCTTAAATCATATCGCCAAATACTATCTTATATTGAAAAAAATAAGACAGAGCATAGCATGATTATGACAGTGCCTTTTAATCAAATTATGGAAATAAAAAGATATTATACAGGCACGATACCACTCGTGGGGGTCTATCCACGAGATGATGATTTCTCATTTGAAGAACGTACCGCAAAATTCAATTGGCAAGAAATTTCTATTACTCAAAAAGTACTCGATACCTACATGGAAGAAAAGACCAAGGATACGGATACTATCTTTTTTATTCAATATGCACCAAACCTCCTAGAACCACCCGTTCCAAAATGGTTTATCACACATGGGTGGAAGTTAACGGCATGTCTTAAACCTCAACTACGAAATAATGCATATGTTTTCATGTTTCAAGCCCCAAACTATCAGACATCTACTTCAACAGTCACACAAGTTAATTGACCCTCTTGATGCTGAACTGTTAATCGCACACGTGATACAAAAACCGCGGGAATTTGTTGTTGCGCATCCAAATTTTATGATTAGAAGATTAAGAGATTGGAAGATTGGAAGATTATTTAAAAAACGAGCACATGGTGTCCCACTTGCATATGTAACAGGGCATAAAGAATTTTTTGGATTGGACTTTGTGATAAATAAACATGTATTGATACCCCGACCGGAGACGGAGATGATTGTCTCTCTGGCGCTTGAAAAATTGAAGATTCAAGATTCAAGATTGAAGACTATTTTGACTGATGTGGGAACGGGGTCTGGCTGTATTCCTATTTCTGTCACTTCAACACTCAAGCACTTCAACACTCAAGCACTAACCGTCTGTGCAACGGACATTTCCAAATCTGCACTTAAAGTTGCGAAACAAAACGCACAAAAATATAATGTTAATATTACATTTCTACACGGAAATCTTTTGGAACCCGCGATTAAAAGATTAAAAATTAAAGACTCGAGATTGATTATAACGGCGAATTTACCATACTTAACTTTAGAACAATTTCAAAATGAGCACTCAATCCAACACGAACCTAAACGAGCACTCGTGGCAGACAACAACGGACTTGGCTTATATGAACAACTCCTCAAACAGATCCGATTATTAGTTACTAATTACCAATTACTAGTTACGTGTCTCTTCGAAATCGATCCGCGCCAATCTCCTCAAATCTCTGGACTTATCAAAAAATATTTACCAGATTCAACATTTGAAATAAAAAAAGACCTCGCCGGGCATGATCGAGTCGTCTGTATAACTATCCACAGCGTTTCTTGACTCAAATTCAAGAGCGTGGCATAGTAAATTCATTATGAAACTTTGGAATGTACAATTTGTTTCTTCTAGCTCATCAGACCTGCCCAAGGTCAGATGAGCTTTATGTTGTTGAATAACAAAAACATAACGCGCAGCTGGCCTAAGTGGGCCAGTTTTTGTTCACCCACAGGAGGATAACCGTGAGATATCGTGGCACTATGGGAGCGTTCATCCCGGTCGAAGAAGTCGCGAGAGCATTCCGCAAGCATGGATGGGAAGTTACCATCGACGAGGACAAGATCGTCTTCACCAAGGACGGCAGAAGCGGTTGGCATCGTTACACCACAGACGGCGGATGCAAGAAGGAGGACAGACGAATCAACTGCCCCTGCTACCCCACCATCAATCCGCCACAGCCTGGTGACACATGGGCGCAGGAAAGATTCGACATCTACGAAGAGCTCGAGTTGATCCAAAAAGAAGCAAACCCACACTTCACGCCTGGGCGCCGCGGGTTCGACGGCCCAATCTGCTGATGGAGGGCAACATGCCGCGAGACATCCTTGACATCGCCCGTCAAGCAGTTGTAGTCGATGCAACGGCCACTACTCCAGACGACCTCATTTTGACTCTTCAGTACTGGTGGACGGATGGAGCAGAAAGCCTCGGACTGCCCGTCAGAAAGTTCACCGAAGACATTCCACCCAACATCAAGGTCGGCATGAAGCTGGGGACCCTTATCAGAGTAGATGACGAGGGGTACGTACTCATCGGGCTCATCACTGAACTCGATAAACACAACACTGAAGTCGTCACTACTATTGCTTTGGTCCCCACCAACGAACTCACTCTCTAGCCTACTTTCACCCGCTGCCGAGTTGCCGGACTCGTTCAAAATCCGGCACACATACAATGCGCGTATTGTACAAAACAAACACCAGCCTATAGAGCTGGTTTTGTTTTTTATCCAAGTAGTAGTCAATATGATAATGTAGCAATTCTCAAAAATTTCTCCAATTTCTAATTACTTGTTTCCACTTTCCCCAATTGATTCACCACTTCAACCCACGTCTTCCCTGGCTTATATATCATCTCATGAAAATCCACATCACGGAGTTGTAATTTTTCTTCCTTACTCCCCTTATACCATTGCGCGGGAATCTGATATCCATCACGAAATACAACAGCCTCGCCTTCGCCAATAGTCTCCATATCTATCCTCCCTATGCTGTCCAATACTTTTGTTTTTACATATATGACGACAACATTGTCCGCTGTGATGAGAGTTCCATCCTGGTCAGCATGTGGCATACCAGATTGGTATCGTTCATATTTGTCAGTTGAAGAATTAAATTTCCACGTTGCTTCATACGTCGGCGGCAAAAATGATACGGTAAATTCACTCACACAATCTGTTGTACATTTCTCACGTTCTTCAAATTTCCAAACAGTACTCGTCACATCTAGTTTCTGGTTTCCTAGCCCAACTTCCCCATAATCTTCCCAGCCTTTGTTCCATAATTCAGACGACGTATACACATTATGTGGCGCATACCTGTCTTGAGACCGCCAAAAATATCCGCCTTTATAAAATTCATTAAAATCAAATATGCCATATTCATCGATGACTTCAAGCGCATCAGGAGATCCGCCACAATGCATATACATAATATTGTCATGTTCAGAGACCCAATCCAAATAATATGGGCGTGCGCTTCGAACGGGACCGACTTTGGACAGTACGGGCAGGTCTCGACCTGCCCCTTCGGCCCCAACAGGATAAATCGCCATAAATCTCGTATAATTTGACTCAACCGGCGCCTCATACACAATGGACGCTTGCGACAAACCAGATTGTGGCCGTGCGTCTGGATGATTTTCTATCATGACCGCAACTAATTTTGGATTTACCTTATCTTGCGAATCTACGCATACGCCGTCTAACATTCTCTGAAATTTGCACGCCTTATTCTCTGCCCCGGCTTGTACGGGCAGGTCTAGGCCTGCCCCTTCATTGCCAATGCCTGAAACACGATTTTTAAAAACCCCATATCCAAAAAACCCTGCCAACCCAATCGCCACCACACACACAATGCCTGCCAATATATACAAATATTTAACCTCATCTATACCAAAATTATTTTTAATATATCCAAAAATTTTTTCTTTCATATGCGTATATAATACTCGAAACATCTAAAATAATCAATCATTACCAAAACAAATACCAGCCCTCTCGGCTGGTATTTTTTATCTCTATATATCTCAATTCATCTCCATTTATTTCTTCTCTGCTGGCTTTTTATCTCCTGCTGCTTTGTCAGCACCTTCTGCTGCTCCTTCTTCACCCTCTTCTTCTTTCTTCTTCTCTACTACTTCAACAGCTTCGACGCCCTTCTGTCCTTCTTCTTCCATAGCCTTAATCTGTTCTTCAGTCAACGGAGGACTTACTTTGGCAACGGTCAAATCTGCAGGATCAGTTGATACAATACCTGCTGGTAATACGAGATCACGAACGTAAATAACATCATCAAATGTCTTAAGAACGCTCAAATCAATAGATACGCTCGATACCAAATCTTTTGGCAAACATTTAATATTAAGTTCACTGTGCGCTTTGACAAGCGTACCGCCAAGTTCTTTGACTGCAGGAGCTTCGCCAACAAATTCAAGTTCCAGAGCAGCTTCCATTTCCTTATTCATATTGATTTGGCGGAAATCAACATGGATAATTTTATTTTTTACTGGATCATATTGAACATCCTGAACCAAGACTTTCGTAACTGCCTTTTCCCCTTCTACGGTGCAGTCAATAAGGCTTGATTCGCCAGCTTCATTATACAATTTTTCAAATTGAATAGCTGGAATCATGACTGACTCGGATTTTCGGTCAGCACCGTATACAATTGCCGGGATAAATCCCTGGGCACGTATAGCTTGTGCCTCATTTGAATTTCTTTTTTGAAGTGTTATAGAAAATGTCATACAAACCGCGTTAATTAAATCTTTGATAAAATATATTGATTAAATTTGTTTTTTTCCAAAATAATATGATAGAGACCAAATAGATCATCTTCGGATAATGCAGACTTGCCACGCATCCGATTCATATCTTCGTAGGTAAGGTCGCTCAACAGTCCAACCAAACCAACACCTATATCGGTCATACCAAGCAACACCACAAGCGCGTGTTTACATGATGAGCAGGTAATATGAAACACATGTGCTTTTGCTTGATTTTCAATGGTCTTGATGCCGCTTGTCTCAAATGTGGTATTACACAAAGGACACTGCTTCATGACACCAAACTGGGTCTGCAGCGAATCAAAAGACAAGGGTAATGATGATAGGGACATATATAAGCGGGGATACTATAGCAAAGGAATGTCTTTTAGTCAAGACAAATACCCTTAGGACGAACGAGCGGCACTTTGGGCAATTCCAATAAGCAAAAAATTCATAATAAGAGATGACCCTCCATAGCTTAGAAAGGGTAGGGTAACACCAGTTACCGGCAACAATCCCAGGGCGGCCCCCATGTTCACGACAATTTGAAAAAAGAATACAAATGCAATGCCAACGACAACATAACTACAAAAATCACTCCGAGAATGCTCGGCAATACGCACAATTCTCCAGACAAGTATGCTAAACAACGTAAGTACTATGGCAGAACCTACAAATCCAAGCTCTTCGCCAATAACTGAAAAAATAAAGTCAGTTTGAGCTTCAGGTAAAAAATGAAGCTGGCTTTGTGAACCAAATCCCAGTCCCCTTCCTCGTAATTGTCCAGCTCCGATTGCAATAATTGACTGCGTCACATTATATCCAGAACCGAGTGGATCCCGCTCTGGATTGATGAACGTAAGTACGCGTTCTTTTTGATAATCTTTGAATAAAAAAACCCAACCAATAGCGGCAACGGCAAGAGCTGCTACCACAATACCAATAATATAGCGTCGTTTTGTGCCAACAACCAAAAGCAGACCAAACCAAGTAAACAACAATATTGATGAAGATCCCAAATCCGGCTGAAGCAAAATAAGACCAACCAATATAAGTGTCATGACAAATGTTGCAACAACAAATTGCCATTTTTCAAAACGCCTGCCTTGCCGCTCTATACGCCATGCGAGAAACAAGACGAGAGCAACTTTTGCAAATTCTGCTGGCTGGAATGAAAAACCAAACAAACGAAACCAGCCTGTCGTACCGCGCACCGTGACGCCAAACAACAACACTGAGATGAGCAATATCAGAGAAGCGAGGTATGCAAAACGAGCAGTTGATTCATAAAAGGATATGTGAAATTGAAATGCGACAAAACAAATTGCAATTCCCAAACATAACGCAATAATTTGTGATGATGAAAAATTTAGTTCTTCCCCGCGTGACAAATCCACACTATAAATAGCCGCAAGTCCAACTAAAGAAAGAACAAGTGCTGTGAGGAACAGCACCCAATCAAATTTTCTCCATGTTCCGCTCGCAAAAGAAAAACGTAACATACACTTCACGTGACACGAAGCACGCATCACGTAACATATCAATTAACAAATTACACTATATAACTTTTCCCGCCACAGCGGGATCCCGCTCGCTGCGGGACAACTTTACAGCTTCGTCAACGTAATGGCATGTACGCATTTTTATCAAACACATTTACCAAGGGCTCTATTTTCACTACATCTACAGTTATCTCATCAGATAAAGACGCAAGAGAAATAGTCCTCTTCTCTCCTGCTCTAAATTGATTTACGCGCAATAACGCAACACCGGTCATTTCTCCATTTTCGTCATAATACAAGACATTAAAATCTCCATCCCAATAACTAAACAATGAATCATTACTTATGTCAAATGTTATCAGATGCGTACTACGTCCATCTTTGCCCGTCGCGGGCAGAAATGTTGGTTCGCCAACTGAAAACTGCAAGCGTTGTGCGATAAATTTGAGTGGCTCTGGCACGCCATGCGGATTTAAGCGCGTCCATTTTGTATCAACCAAATCAAATTGTGCAGAAGAAGGCGGGCGAGGAGATGTCTGCCCATACGCAACAATATATCTCGTCTGCCCGGGCAAAAGCGTTGTTTCGAGCGTCTCAGTTTGCCCTCCGCCATAATTAAAACGATACGATGGTTTGGCAACCCAATCCTCATTGGGGTTTGTCGCTTCAATCACAAAATCATATTTATCTTTTGCACTATTAAATACGTGTTGATTTCGTACAATCAAATCCTTAGGCTGTTGCAACGCATGAACATTTTCATAGTTAATCTGTTCACTCACAAGCTGGGTGCGCAACTGTTCGTCTTTTGTATAATCAAATAATAAATATTTACCCCATACAAATAACCCGATGCCAATCGTAATAACGCTCCATACACTAAGCACAGCAATAAACAACTTGCGCAATACTATCTTATGCTCGACATACCACGTGGCGAATTTTAATGTCTTATTGCTAAATTCACCTGTTGGGTCTTGGTAGCGTTCAAATGGAGATTTGGTAGATGGTTTGAGAGGCATACGTTGTCTAAGTAGCTAAGTTAACTAAGTTTTCTAGGCTGGCTAAGTTATAAAACTACTTAAGTGCTACAGTGCTTAAGTGATACCAGTATACCAAAAAAAATAGTAACAGAACATACCTTGAAATGGATAGACAAAGATGTTTTAATTACAATATCCAAAATACCCCGCAAAGAGGAGGTCGGGATGATAGGAGTAATTGGACGAGGATATGGAGTGTACGGACTACCACCTTCGAAAAAGGTGGCTACAGACCCAGCGGCCCCAACCCCGGGGGCACTTCTTCGCACCTATTGTGGTCAATGGTGTAGAGAAGATGAGCACTTTTTTTGGAACTGCACAAATCCGGATTGCGGGAAGATTCTCATACCCGCATCGGAGTTTTTTTGCCGGTGCCGTGTGTGTACACGACCGGCAAGATAGAGGATGGTGGACGACCCCGCTCGATCCACCTACTGTATGTTTAATTTCTTAAATATATAGTAGGGAGACTATTCGAGCGGGGTTTTGTTGTTTTATAGATCGGTTGTTGATTTGTACCCACACATATGGTAAAATAAAGTCGTTAAAAAAGGAAAAAATTCTTATTTGAAATTTTATTAGGTGAATTAGGTGAATTGTAATTTTGTCATTTTTTCAATATTGTATGCCAAAACATGTAACAAAAGGAAGGGTTGTTCATAAACCAGCAGAAAAGAAAACCCCCCCGCCAAAAATCAAAAAACCTGTTGAAAAACCAGTGCCTAAAAAAGAACGAGCACCTGCTTCAAGCAGTTCTGATTATTCGGCAAAAAATATTCAGGTACTCGAAGGACTCGATGCTGTCCGCAAACGTCCAGGCATGTATATTGGTTCAACTGGAACGCAAGGTTTGCACCACCTTATTTGGGAAGTCGTTGACAACTCTATTGACGAATCCATGGCAGGACACTGTGATGAAATTATTGTGCGCCTCCTCCCCGATCATTGGGTAGAAGTCACCGACAACGGACGTGGCATTCCGGTAGATATTCATCCACAAAAAAAAGTAAGCGCACTACAATTGGTTTTGAGTACCCTGCATGCCGGAGGTAAATTTGGCGAAGAAGGCGGATACAAAGTATCCGGCGGTTTGCATGGCGTGGGTGTATCTGTAGTAAATGCATTGTCTCAAGATCTCAAAGCCACAGTGTATCGTGATGGAAAAATCTGGGAACAAAAATATAAACTCGGCAAACCAGTGAGCAAAGTAGCACCTGTAGGCAAAACAAATAAAACAGGGACAGTAATTGCATTTCGTCCAGATCCATCTATTATTGAAACCCTCACCTATGAATGGAACACTATTCTTGACCATTTGCGCCAGCAAGCATACTTGACCAAAGGCGTGCGCATGGTTTTATTTGATGAACGAACCATGGAAGAAAAGGCGGAAGATAAATCCTCGATTCCATTTCCAAAAAACGAATATATTTTTTATTTCGAAGGCGGTATTGCCAGCTACACCAAACACATAAATAAAAACAAAGAGCCAAAACATGAAAATGTTTTTTATACTGAAAAACAAGAAGGAAAAGTAAGTGTTGAAATCGCTTTACAATATACCGATGACTACAATGAATCTCTGTTTGCATTTGCAAACAATATAACCAACCCAGACGGCGGTATGCATGTTGCTGGTTTTCGTGGCGCACTCACACGAACCCTAAATGCATATGCACGCAACAAAGGAATCCTAAAAGAAAAAGATGCAAATCTTGGTGGTGAAGATGTGCGCGAAGGTCTGACTGCTATTATTTCTGTCAAAATTCCAGAGCCTCAATTCGAAGGACAAACCAAAGCAAAACTGGGCAATCCAGAAGTCAAACCAATTGTTGAAAATATTTTTGCAGAGCAATTCATGATATTTTTGGAAGAACATCCCAAAGATGCCGAGGGTATTATTGGCAAATGTCTTATTGCCGCAAAAGCACGACAGGCAGCCAAGTCTGCACGTGATGCGGTATTACGAAAAAGCGCTTTGGAAGGATTTACGTTGCCAGGAAAACTTGCAGATTGTTCCAGCAGAAAAGCCGAGGAATCAGAACTCTATATCGTAGAGGGAGATTCTGCTGGTGGCAGCGCCAAACAAGGACGCGATCGCCACACTCAGGCCATTCTCCCCTTGCGTGGTAAAGTCTTGAATGTGGAACGTGCTCGACTTGATAAAATTCTTGCCAATAACGAACTCAAATCACTCATTATTGCCATGGGTACCAATGTTGGAGAAATGTTTGATGTTACCAAACTGCGCTATCACAAAATTATTATCATGACCGATGCTGACGTAGACGGTGCACATATCCGCACCTTACTTCTCACATTATTTTTTCGTTATTTTCCCGACCTTATTTATCAAGGATACATCTATGTCGCCCAGCCTCCGCTCTTTAGTATAAAAAAAGGCAAAGAGGTTGAATGGATATTTAATGAAGAAGCCCTTGAAACATACAAAAAGAAATATGGGCTCAATGACGCGGCATTTGAAGCTGTAGAAGAAGAAACAGATACAGACGCTGATCAAGTAGAACAACCACGTAAAACTCAAGCTGCGCCTGAGTCACGCGGTACAAAATTAAATATTCAACGCTACAAAGGTCTTGGAGAAATGAACCCTGACCAACTGTGGGAAACAACTATGAACCCTGCCAATCGTCTCTTGAAACAAGTGACTGTAGAGGACGCAGAAAAGGCAAGCGAGGTATTTGATATACTTATGGGCAGTGAAGTTGCCCCGAGAAAAAAATTCATACAAACTCACGCTAAGTCTGTTAAAAACTTGGATATCTAGAATACATATCACATAACATGTATTACATAAAAAAACTCGGACGTAGTCCGGGTTTTTATTTATCCCCTGCCCAACTTGACAAACGCATGTATCTAGAGTATAGTTTTAGCGTAATTCGGCCCAAGGCCGTTTTTAAATAGGCAAAAAACTATGAATAAAATAACAAATTATCTACGAGAATCTATCGCAGAACTTAGAAAAGTCTCTTGGCCAACCAAAAAACAAACAACGGCTTACACGTTGATAGTGTTGGCATTGAGTATTGGTATTGCACTTTTCTTTGCGTTACTCGACTGGATGTTTAACCTCGGACTTGAAAAGATTATTTAATCTTTTTTTCTTATCAATCCGTAAATCAGTATTATCAGTAATCCGTAACTATGGCTAAACAACAAGCAAACTTAGGCCGTCGCTGGTATGTCATTCATACCTATAGCGGCTATGAAGAAAATGTAAAACACAATCTCGAACAACGTATTGACTCTTTTGACATGAAAGATAAGATTTTCCAGGTTCTTGTTCCAAAAGAAAAAAAGATCAAAATTAAAAATGGCAAACGAAATGTTATTGAGGAAAAAATATTTCCTGGTTATGTGCTCGTCGAAATGATGGTGACCGATGATTCATGGTATGTCGTGCGCAACACGCCAAATGTGACCGGATTTATTGGCACCGGCACCACCCCAACTCCTATTGATCCAAAAGAAATGATGGAGCTCACCAAACGTATGACTGCTGACGAACCAACTCACAAAATTGACATGGAAGTCAACTCACCGGTTCGCATTGTGGATGGACCTTTCAAAAATTTTGAAGGAAAAGTTAGCGATGTAGATACTTCTCGCGGCAAAGTGAAAGTACTCGTCAATATGTTTGGACGAGAGACGCCGGTTGAATTAGATGCTCTCCAAGTTAAAAAGATATAAATTGATTTAAAAAAAAGATATTGGGCATTGGGTCAAGATACCAGAAAAATGAAATAAAATTCTGGTTTCCTAGCCCATTACCCATCTCCCTTGTTCGGTCCACAAAGGACAGCTTCTCGACGAGGGTATCATAATAAGGATAATACTATATAAAAATAATACTATGGCAAAAAAACTAGTCACTCAAATCAAACTGCAAATCCCAGGTGGAGCTGCAAATCCAGCGCCTCCAGTTGGTCCTGCTTTGGGACAACACGGAGTAAATATCCAGGGTTTTTGTACTGAATTCAATGCAAAAACACAAGATAAAAAAGGAGAAATCGTTCCGGTAATTATCAGCGTATACGAAGATAGAAGTTTTGACTTTATCATGAAAGTCGCTCCAGCAAGCGAACTTATCAAAAAAGCTGCGGGCATCAAAAAAGGTGCGGGCAACCCACTCAAAGATAAAGTAGGTAAAATTACTAAAGCACAATTAAAAGAAATTGCTGAAAAGAAAATGCCAGACCTCAATGCAAACTCAGTAGAGGCTGCCATGAATTGCATCGCAGGAACTGCACGACAGATGGGCATAAAAGTAGAATAGATTCACATAACACATATCACATAACACATAACAAACCTGAAAGGGTTTGTTTTTGTCATAATAATTAGCTAACTTCAATACATTTTGCTATAATTATCTATAATCTTGAATCTTTTCTGCCTTGATTCTTTATATACTAACTAACCAATATATATGTCACATCACACTTCCTCCCCCAACAAAGTCGCCATTATTGGTGCTGGAGCTGTCGGTTCTACTGCCGCGTATGCAGCAACACTCAAAAACGTAGCCGCGGAAATCGTTCTCATTGATATTAATGACACAAAAGAAGAGGGAGAGGTCATGGATATTCGAGATGGTATTTGTTTTGTAGAAACAGGATGCATAAAAGGTGCAGATTTCAAAGACGCAAAAGATGCGGACGTCATTGTCGTCACTGCCGGAGCTCCACAAAAGCCCGGAGAGACACGTCTAGATTTGGTGAAAAAAAATAAAGAGATTCTGTTATCAATTTTCAAAAAAATTGGAAAACTAAAACCAACTGCCATTATCCTCATGATCGCAAATCCCGTGGATGTACTTACCTATTTGGCGCAAGAAATCACCGGCCTTCCCCATGCTCAAGTATTTGGCAGTGGAACTGGACTCGATACCGCGCGGCTCAAAACCGAACTCGGTAAATATTTTAATGTGAGCGCACAAAATATTCACGGCTACGTACTGGGTGAACACGGAGATACTGAATTTGTAGCGTGGAGCACCGTAACTATAGGGGGCGTGCCTATATCCCAAATTAAACAATTCAACGAACGTACTAAAAAAGAAATGGAACAACGCGTCCGCACAGAAGCCTATGAGATTATTAATAGAAAAGGTGCAACTTTTTACGGTATAGGACTTGTCATCTCAGAAATGCTCGAGGCCATACTTTACAACCAACACAAAATTATGCCGGCATCAGTGCGACTTGAAAATTGGAACGGGGTGAGCAATGTATGTATTGGAGTTCCTGCAGTGATTGGCAGAAATGGGATTGAAAAAATATGGCCACTCAAATTACCTTCAGTTGAATTAAAACGATTCAAGAGGTCAGCAGAGACCTTGAAGACTTACTTAAAATAATTAAAATTCACAGCCCTGCCCTGTACCCTTGTGGTACAGGGTTGACAAATTGGAAAAAGTGCGGTACTATAGCCGCACTTTTTATTTACCGCCACGTAAAGCGACTTCGTCGCCACGTGGCTAGCGTGGGACCCTGCCATCAGGGGTTTGAACCACTAACACGACTATAGAATATACTCTATCTACTTTCATAATTTCGTATATTTCGTAGTTCGTATATAATTATATGGGAAAAAGAATAACTGCCCTCAAGGCACAGGTAGACCCCAAAAAAGTCTACACTCTCGACGAGGCAATCAAGCTCGTCAAAGAAACAAGCAACGTAAAATTCGACGCATCTGTCGAAGTACATATACGCGTGGGCATTGATGCAAAAAAGAGTGACCAACAAATCCGTTCAACCGTCGTATTGCCACATGGCACCGGAAGAACGAAAAAGGTTGCTGCATTTGTCGGACCAAATGATGAGAAGAAAGCGCAAGAAGCGGGTGCAGACTTGGTCTGTGGAGAAGCTGAAATAAAACAAATTCAAACTTCAGGAAAAGTAAATTTCGACGTTGCAGTTGCAACTCCAGAAATGATGCCTAAACTTGCGATTGCCGCAAAAGTTTTGGGTCCAAAAGGCCTTATGCCTAACCCAAAGACTGGCACCGTCGGTCCTGATGTAAAAAAACTTATCGAAGAACTCAAAAAAGGAAAAGTAACATTCAAAAATGATGACACCGCAAATGTTCATCTCGCGATTGGTAAAGTAAGTTTTGATGAGAAAAAACTTAAAGAAAATTTTGAAACCTATTTGGAAGCACTCAAAAAAGTGAGGCCAAACGGCGCAAAAGGAACATATATAAAAACAGTGTACTTGACCTCCAGCATGGGACCAAGCGTCCAAGTCGCTGTCTCTGCGGTCTAAAAAATTATATCAAAAAAGCTCCGTTTAATCGGGGCTTTTTTAATTGTGGAAGACCTTGAACCGCGTGGTCTTTTTTGATACACTTACCTGGTAAAAATTAATAATATATATGGAAGCAAACGCACCATCTTCAGCTCAAACAAGACCTTCGTGGGATGAATACTTTTTGAAACTAGCTATGCTTGCATCTGAAAGGGCTACGTGCCCACGCATGCATTGTGGTTGTGTTTTGGTCAAAGATAAAAACGTGGTAGCTACTGGATATAATGGTTCTATCCCTGGAGACGACCACTGTGAGGATGTTGGATGTCTAGTGATTAATAACCACTGTGAACGTACTGTCCACGCCGAAATGAATGCCCTAGTCCAAGCTGCCAAGAGAGGACATGCAGTAGAAGGCGCAACTGCTTATATTACGAATATGTCTTGTACCAATTGTGCAAAAGCCCTCATTGCCGCGGGTGTGAAAAGAGTTGTGGTATTTTCGGATTTTCATGATACTCTGGCAGTGGAATTTTTCAATAAGGCCGGCGTCACCATTGATAAATTACCTATGCCGCCCCTGATGATCAACTATGACCTCAAAAATTATTCTTCAGCTAAGCCACTAGAAACCAAAACTAATGAACCATAAATACTATATGCCCAAACTTATCCTCGGTTTTGTCGGACAAATGGCTAGTGGTAAAGGAACAGCTGTCAGCTATCTCAAAGAAAAATATGGTGCGAGCACATACCGTTTTTCTGGTATGCTTACTGACGTTTTGAATCGTCTGTACTTGCCAAATGACCGGGAACATTTACAAAAACTTTCTCAATCTTTGCGCGAAACGTTTGGAGAAGAAACACTCGCAAAAGTTATGGCAGAAGATGTAAAAAATGATACAAACAATGTTATTGCGATTGATGGTATTCGTCGTCCTGGCGATGTAGCACATTTGAAAAATGTCCCTGGCTTTATTCTTGTTCATATTAGCGCAGATATTGAAAAACGTTTTGAACGGCTTAGTAAACGCGGTGAAAAGACAGATGATCTTTCAAAGACGTTTGAACAGTTCAAGCAAGAACACAATAATGAAGCTGAGATAAAAATTGAGGAAGTGGCGAAAGATGCAATCGGGTACATTAACAATAACGGGGGTATTAGTGAACTGTATAAACAACTAGATAAACTGGTTGATAAATTCACCTAATTACCTAATTCACCTAATTTCTAATAAAATTCCAAATATCAAAATTAGAAATTGGGCATTAGAAATTTTATTAGGTGAATTAGATATTAGATGAATTAGGTGAATTTAAAGACTATGTCTTATAATCAAAACCTCACAGTAAGAATAAAGCGCCTTCGCCCAGACGCCAAACTCCCCACCTATGCTCACCCCGGTGATGTAGGCATGGATTTGTATTCTGTAGAGGATACGTGTGAATTAAAGCCCATGGAACGAAAAGTATTCAATGTAGGCTTTGCCCTTGAATTTGATACCGGTTATGGTGCTATAATAAAAGATAAGGGCGGTCCTCCTTTTTACCATGGATTACACACTATGGGGGGTGTTTTTGACGCGGGTTATCGAGGGGAATACAATGTACTCCTCATAAACCTCGGACAAGAGCCAACCACTATAGAAAAAGGGCAAAAAATTGCCCAGCTCATTATATACCCCGTGGTTATTGCTGAACTCGCAGAAACACAAGAACTATCAGACAGTTCGCGGGGAGCAGGAAGACTTGGCAGTACAGGTAAATTCTAAACTCATACAAAACAAATACAAACGTCTAAATCGACATAACTCCAACATATATGAATAACTATCCTACACTATTTTTATTGACAAATACATCACACGCGCAATGGTATCGTGTCGTTGCAGAAAACAAGATAGAGCTCATAAAAGAATCAGAAGCTGAGGAATATGAATTATCCGATCACGAAGGTTCATTCCGTTCTCCAAACAAAACAGGAGCCCCTGATGTCATGAGCAAAGTAAAATTGGCTGAAGAAAAAAAATTTTTGCAGCAAGTTGCAAATCACACCAAAGAAATTCTTCAGGGAGACACAGAAATGCACGAGATGACATACGCGGCTCCGGAACAACTCAAAAATGAACTACATGATATATTGGAACGTGCATGTGGCCTGCGTACCTATCAATATATATCTGGAAATCACGTAGGCGCCTCGAAAGAAAAAATTATGAAGCTTATGAAACAAAATACCAAGACATCCGACAGATAATATGCAATCCTACCTCAACATTGTAAAAAAAATTCTTGAACACGGCACAAAAAAAGAAGACCGCACGGGCACTGGCACCATTTCTGTTGCCGGTGTTTTGTTTGAACATGACATGAGTACGGGGTACCCCCTGCTTACCACCAAGAAAATGCCTTTCAAAGTTATGGCTACTGAGCTTGAGTTTTTTATTAAGGGAATTACGGACAAACAGTGGCTTTTGGATAGAAACTGTCATATATGGGATGAGTGGGCAAATCCTATGAAAGCTCCGTATGGCCATGATGAAGAAAGCAAAAAGCGCATGGCAGAAGAACGAGATTTGGGACCAGTATATGGTTTTCAGTGGAGACATTTTAATGCACAATATCTCGGACTGGACGCAGACTATTCAGATCAAGGTGTGGATCAATTAAAATATGTAGTTGATACACTCAAAACCAATCCCAGCGACCGGCGGATGCTCATTGTCGCCTGGAATCCAACGATGAAAGACCAGATGGCACTTCCTCCATGCCATTACGCATTCCAAGTAACTGTTACGGGAAATAAATTGAATCTCATGTGGAACCAACGATCAGTAGATGTTATGCTTGGACTGCCATTTAATATTTCAAGTTACGCATTGTTATTGCATTTACTGGCAAAAGAAGCAGGACTAGAAGAAGGCAGACTCGTTGGTTTCCTTGGTGACACCCACATTTATCTGAATCATATTGAAGGTGCAAAAGAACAGTTATCACGAGATCCAGGCATACATCCATTGCCAAAAATTGAAACTAACAATTTTACGAATATTTTTGATTGGCAATCCACAGATACCACTCTTATTGGATATGAAAGTTATCCGAGGATAAAATTTGATATAGCTGTTTAGACAAGTTCAGAGTTCGGAGTTCACAGGAACTCTTCTCCGAACTACGAACTGTAAACTCCGAACTATGTTTTCATTAATCGCCGCTATCTCCCAAAACAATTGCATCGGCAAAGACAACAAAATTCCCTGGAACATCCCGGAAGATTTTCAGTATTTCAAAAAAATGACCTTAGGAAAAACCTGTCTTATGGGACAAAAAACGTTTGAATCAATTTTGGAATACTTAAAAAAACCATTACCAGAAAGAAAAAATGTGGTTATCACGAAAAATACTGAATACAAAGCACCAGAGGGAGTTGAAGTACTTCACTCCATCGATGACGCATTTGCCACATTAAAAGATGAAGATGTGTTTGTCTGTGGCGGTGCAAGTATTTATGCCCAAACAATTGATCGCGTGGATACGCTCTACATCACCCATGTTCATCAGGTTGTAGATGGAGATACTTTTTTCCCGGAGATTAAGAAAGATACGTGGGAGGAAACGTGGAGAGAAGATCATGAAGGATTTTCATTTGTTAAGTACAAACGAATTTAAAATTTCGAATTTCGAAATTAAAACTATGAATAAAGGTCTCTTTATCATGCTCGAGGGCACCGACGGTTCTGGCAAAAGCACACAGACCAATCTTTTGGTTGAACGACTGAAACAAGAAAGACAGCAGGTTGAACAAATTAGTTTCCCCCAATACGGCAAACCGAGTGCCGCGCTTGTTGAAGATTATCTAAATGGAAAATTTGGAAGCGCCGAGGAGGTAGGACCTTATCGTGCCTCTATCCTCTATGCAGTGGATCGCTTTGCCGCATCAGAGCAAATCAAAAAATGGCTGTCGGAAAACAAAATTGTCATCGCAAATAGATATGTAGCCTCAAACATGGGTCATCAGGGCGGAAAAATAAAAAATCCTGCTGAACGCCAAAAATACTTTGATTGGAATTACGATTTGGAGTATACTATACTCGGTATTCCAAAACCTGAAGTCAACATCATTTTGCATGTTACGCCCGATATATCTCAGCAACTAGTAGACAAGAAAGGCGACCGAGAATACTTAAAAGGCAAAAAACGCGATATTCATGAAGATGATCTACACCATTTAGCTGATGCGGAGCAAGCGTATCTCGACATTGCAAAGCATTATCCTGAATTTACACTCATTGAATGCGTACAAAATAACAACATGCTTCCTCCAGATATAATTCATAAAAAAATCTGGTCGGAAATAAAAAAGCATCTTAATTCATAATGTACATAACCTATGTTGCTATCTGCCGGTGATGTTATTTCACGAAGCGTGAAGCTTTGTCGAGACAACATGAACCTTTTCCTGAAATACTCAGGACTTATACTCGTGCCAACACTCCTCGTAACGCTTGCGGGGTATACGGTTGGAATTACTATGGTTGCATCCCAAAGCTTTGCTATGGGACTTGGACTATATCTTATTCTCGTTATCGCCCTTGCGTTATTTGGTTTTATGGTAGGTATAGCGCTCATGAAAGCAGTTGCTATGCGCTATGAGGGACAAACTGCAATGCCTTTGGGAGAAGCATTGAAAAACAGCATGAAATATATTCTCCCCGGAATTTTGGTGGCTATTTTGACGGGGCTTGCCACACTCGGTGGCTTCCTCCTTCTCATTATTCCTGGTATTATTTTTGGTATTTGGTTTGCATTTTCTTTTCAAGCTCTGGTAATTGATGACAAACATGGCACAGACGCTCTCAAGACAAGCAAACATCTGGTACATGCAAGATGGTTTGGCGTATTTTGGAGACTATTTCTTCCTGCCCTTGTATTTGGACTGCTCTACATGGCACTCCAATGGATACTACAGCTCATCCTCGGCGTTCGAAGTGAAGCGGTAATAGACTCGACTGCTTCATTCACGGTGCGAATGGTTATGTATACTATTTTGACATCAATATTAAGCGCCTTACTTACACCATTCACCACAGCAGCGTCAACAATCCTCTATATTGAACTGAAAAAAAATCCGGTTCAAATCGGCATGCCAACAGAGACAAAAGTGGAAGAACCACCAAAAGAATAAGTATTGCAGAACAAAAAGGCCCTCGAGAGAGGGTCTTTTAATTTAGCTAGGTTAGTGGTAAAATCAAACTATATTTTAATGTACGAAATACGAAAACTGCGAAAGGTACGAAAAAAATGTATTTCGAATATTTCGTAGTTTTCGTATTTCGTACATAATCATCAACCTATGAGTAAAAACTATACGACTATAATTGGTATGGAAGTCCACGTCGAACTCAAGACCAAGAGTAAGATGTTTTGCAGTTGTAAAAATGACCCTGACTTCAAAGAAGCCAATACAAACATTTGCCCTGTTTGTCTTGCTCATCCAGGAACTCTACCCGTGCCAAACAAAACGGCTATTGAATGGACCGTAAAAATTGGCAAAGCCCTCAATTCCTCTATTCGCGAACTATCCAAGTTTGACCGAAAACACTATTTTTATCCTGACTTGCCAAAGGGATACCAAATATCACAGTATGATGAACCCATTGCAGAGCATGGTTTTATTGAACTTGATATGCGACTAGAAGACAACGTTCGTGAAACGGCAAAAATCGGCATCACGCGTGTACACCTGGAAGAAGATACTGCAAAGTTGTTACACGACACTTCTGGAAACACACTCGTAGATTTCAACCGTGCGGGTACTCCCCTGGTAGAAATTGTGACAGACCCGGATTTCAAATCTGCCAAAGAAGCAAAAACATATTGCCAGGAGTTGCAAATGATTTTTCGCGCGCTTGGAGTAAGTGACGCAGAAATGGAAAAAGGACACATGCGCTGTGAAGCAAATATTTCTCTTCAGGAAGCAGGTCAATTTGAAATTGTGAATGGTGTTGTCAAACCTTTGGGTAATTACCAATTAAACCCAAAAGTTGAAATAAAAAATATCAACTCATTTAGAGCGGTTGAAAAAGCGCTTGAATTTGAAACCAAACGCCAAACAGAAATGCTTAGAAAAGGCGAAATCTGGACCCAGCAAACACGCGGATGGGATGAAGACAAAGGAGAGACCATATTACAGCGTGAAAAAGAAAGTTCAGCAGATTATCGCTATTTTCCTGAACCAGACATTCCCCCATTTCATCCTCTCAAAATTGCAGGCGATACCCACATTTCTGAATTACCCCAAGCAAAACGCGCGCGCTTTCATGAAGAATATGGTTTGTCGTATGCAGACGCATACATGCTTACGCAAGATAATGATTGGGCGAACTTTACCGAAGAAACCATGAGCGAACTTATGGAATGGATAGATTCATTACCTGAAAGCAAAAATAAAGCTGAAAATGTACCAGAAAAGGTTGTGAGACTTGCGGGTGGATGGATCACAAGCAAACTTGCCGGCGTGCTTAATGAAAAACAGATGAATATTGCCGATATTAAATTTACTCCGGAAAATTTTGCTGAACTTATTGCGCTTATTTACACCAATCGAGTCAACTCAACCAACGCACAAAAAATTCTTCTTATCATGGCGGGCAGTGACAAAAACCAAGACCCTACACATATTATGGAAGATAAGGGCTGGGGCCAGGTATCTGACGAAGGAAAACTCGGTGAAATTATCGAGCAAGTTATACAAGAATATCCCGCGCAAGTAGAACAATTTAAGGCTGGAAAAGAACCGATTCTTAAATTTCTCATTGGCATGGCCATGAAAGCAACCGAAGGCAGCGCGGATCCAAAAGTGGTGGAGAAGATGTTGAGGGAAAAAATGGTTTGATAATGTAATTTTTAGGTATATTATGCAAGAGAATTCCACATAACTGATAGCTAAGCAAAATGCATGTTTTTAAAATTGATATATGGAAGAAAATGCAACTAAAGAAGTATTGGATTATTTTAGAACTAACATATTTGAGGCTTTTTCCGCATACAACGCATGGAAAATAATCTTTCTTTCTAAATCTGAGACAGTAGTTCCGAAAGAAATGGCTGAAAAATATGTAGAGGTACAAAACTATCACAAAGATTTCTTTATCACAACCGAAAGAGCATTACTAACAAACTTTGTACTATTATCTCTACATTCTTTTGACAAAAGAGATGATTCGTTTTCATTGTATAAGGTTGATGAGCCTGCAACAGAGAAATTTATTAGTGATAACAAAGAAACAATTGAACAACTCATAAAACTTCGTCATAAACTTTTTGCACATAGAGATCATAAGTTAAAAATTACTGAATTTCAGATACCCTCTGTTGAGAAACTTGATACCTATTTCAAAAATTTAATCGACTTTTATAATAAAAAAACTCAATCACTCCTTTCTTCTACAACACTATTTACCAACGCAGTGGAGATAAAAAGAGATGTTGAATCACTATTACAAAATTTGTATAGAGGTGAAAAAATTAGAAAATTAGCAATAAGTATTGAGTGGGAATGGGAGAAAAACCTAAAAAAGGCCTGCGACGTGATTTAAAAAAACATGCACATTGCTTAACAGCGCATATATCACATTAAAAAGATGACATATGCGCGAACGTTAGCTGAAATAAAATCAACTATGTCCACGCTAGATCAACAAATCAAAGAAATCCAAGATCGCAACAAACGCGTTGAGGCAGACAAAGCATGGGAGACAAGTTGGACGCGAAGAATTATTATTCTTCTGCTCACCTATTGTGTCATCGTCAGTTTTTTTCTTATCACAAGACTTCCCGATCCATTTTTGAATGCACTTGTACCAGTACTTGCGTTTGCTATTTCGACAATGACGGTTGGTGTGGTAAAAAGTGTGTGGATGAAGAATAAATAAGGACAACACCTCTCCCCCTCTCTACTATAGAGAGGTTTTTTATCTCTTGCACTAAACCAAAAACTGCGATATGATGTGCTCTATTACCTAACACATTTTTATGGAACAAAATACCTTTGAACTCAAATCTGGTCTTGCCCAAATGCTTAAAGGCGGGGTTATTATGGACGTCATGACCGCCGAGCAAGCCAAAATTGCCGAAGCCGCCGGGGCTGTGGCAGTCATGGCATTGGAACGCATCCCATCCATTATCCGTCGCGATGGAGGCGTTGCCCGCATGTCTGATCCAGAACTTATTATACAAATAAAAAATTCAGTAACTATCCCGGTCATGGCAAAAGTGCGCATTGGACACTTTGTCGAGGCTCAAATTCTTGAAGCCCTTGATATTGATTTTATAGATGAATCCGAAGTTTTGACGCCTGCTGATGAAGAATTCCATATTGAAAAAAACAAATTTAGATTGCCATTTGTATGTGGATGTAGAAATCTTGGCGAAGCTGTTCGCAGAATTTCCGAAGGTGCGGCAATGATTCGTACCAAAGGTGAAGCGGGAACTGGAAATGTGGTCGAGGCAGTGCGACATTTACGATTAATTCAACGAGAAATTAATGCTCTCACATTAGAAAATATCTCTGAAAAGGCAAAAGAATATCGCGTATCAGAAGATGTAGTAAAAAATATTTTTGAACACAAACGGCTCCCCGTGGTTATGTTTGTCGCAGGAGGTCTTGCTACTCCGGCTGATGCAGCCATGATGATGCAAATGGGAGCAGAAGGTGTGTTTGTTGGATCAGGTATTTTTGCGTCAGAAAATCCGGAAAAAATGGCGCGCGCGATTGTAAAAGCTACGATGAATTATGATAAACCAGAAATTCTTGCAGAAGTTTCACGGGGGTTGGGTGGAACGATGAAGAGTTTGGAAATTGATAAATTGGAAACGAAATTTGCAAATAGATAAATTAATAGAACACGAATAAAACGAATTAAACGAATTTCAACAAATTCGTCCTGATTCGTTAGATTAGTTAAATTCGTGTCCTATTATATATATGATAGAAAACAAAAAAATAGGTGTTCTCTCAATCCAAGGATCTTTTGCAGAACATGGAAAAATACTCACAAAACTCCATGTTCCTTTTATTTTTGTCAGATCAAAAGAAAAACTGCAGACAATCACCCATCTTATCATTCCTGGTGGAGAATCGACCACCCTGACAAAACTTCTTCATGAATATGATATGTGGAATATGCTTGAAGAAAAAATAAAAAGTAAATTACTCCAAGTATTTGGAACCTGTGCAGGAACGATACTCTGTGAAAAACTTGGCATGGATATTAAAGTCGATAGAAATGCATACGGCGCGCAACAACATTCATTTTCAGCAGAACTCGATTCTACTTTATTTCCCCATCTTCGCGGTGTATTTATCCGTGCGCCGAGGTTTATCTCAAATGGAGAATCTGTAAAAATACTGGTAACACACCAGCAAGAGCCTTGTCTGGCCGAGCAGGAAAATTTTTTAGCTGCAAGCTTTCATCCTGAACTTGCAGGCGAGACCAGAATTCATGAGTATTTCCTCAAAAAATAACCAAATATATCCCCACTTCACAACCCTTGCGGGCTATGTGGCAACCTGATACAATAGCTTGCGGTATGCTTGAAATGAAGACCCACATTTTGCAAGGAGGATCAACAGTTTCAACAAAGGATAAACTGTACCCAGACGCCACCAAAAAATAGGTGGCATTTTGTTTTTAATAGATAAGATATTGAAAAAAATCTTAAATACAATCTAGAAAGTTAGAAGATTGAAGATTACGGCCCTACGGGCCTAAGATTAAAGGATTACGACAAACAAATCACTAATCTTCTAATCTTTCAATCTTTAATCTTGAGTCTTAAATCTTACGTACTAAAAAAGACTAACATTTCAAACTACTTACGCTCTATGTCCCTCATCCCCCTCGCCCTCACCTACGACGACGTCCTCATCGTCCCCCGCCGATCTACATTTGAATCGCGCAGTGAAGCACACACGCGTACCAGACTTACCAAAAAACTTAGCCTCAATATTCCTGTTGTCTCTGCAAACATGGACACAGTCACGGGAGCTGAAATGGCAATTGCCTTGGCACGCCTTGGCGGTATTGGTATTTTGCATCGCTTCATGTCTATAGAAGACAATGCTGAGGAAGTAAAAAAAGTGAAACGTGCACAAAACCTCATTGTCCAAGATCCCTATACTATTGATCCTGAAAAAACGGTAGAAGAAGCAAAAGGATACGCAAATTCAGTTGGCGTTACTGGATTACTCGTGGCGAATGGGGACAGAAAATTGCAGGGTATCTTATCTCGCAGAGATTTTTTATTTGCCAATGGTGATGACAAAAAAGTGAGAGACATCATGACTCCGCGCGAAAAATTGATAGTGGGTAATGCATACACAACATTTGAACAAGCAAAAAAAATATTTTCAGAATATAAAGTGGAAAAATTACCGCTTGTAGACGAAGAAAATCACGTGATTGGACTTATTACGAGTGATGATATAAAAGCAATTATTGAATACCCTCTTGCAAATCGTGACGTGGAAGGACAGCTTATAGTCGGCGCGGCAGTTGGTGTTCATGGGGACTTCGTGGAACGCGCGCAAGAAATGGTTAGTGCTGGTACTGATGTATTAGTTATTGATATCGCGCACGGACACTCAGACAATATGTTTAAAGCCATTGAGAAATTACGCGACGCAGTTGGAGACATTCAAATTATTGCAGGAAATATTGCGACCGCCCAAGCAGCAAAAGAATTGTGCGAGGCTGGCGTGGACGCAGTAAAAGTTGGCGTAGGCCCAGGCTCAATTTGCATTACTCGTCTTGTCACTGGCTGCGGTATGCCTCAGCTTACTGCGGTAATGGAGGTAGTAAAAATTGCACGACAATATGGCGTGCCTGTAATTGCAGATGGCGGTATTTCAAAATCAGGTGACATAGTAAAAGCCATTGGTGCAGGCGCAGACAGCGTGATGATGGGCAGTATGTTTGCAGGAACTGACGAAAGCCCAGGAGTCGTTATGACCAAAGGAGACAAAAAATTCAAAGTATGCCGTGGCAGCGCAAGTTTCACTCAATCACATACACGTAAGAGAGTTGGACTAGAAAGCAAAAATCTAAAAGAAGTTGTGCCTGAAGGCGTTGAATCATTGGTTCCTTACAAAGGACCTGTTGCAGATATTGTCGGTCAGCTCGTTGGTGGTTTAAAATCAGGTATGAGTTATACCAATTCACACACCATTCCTGAATTACAACATAATTGCGATTTTGTACGCATTTCAAATGCGGGATTGAGAGAGAGTGGTGCGCATGATGTACAAGCTCTTACATAGGATAGTGGGCAAGGAAACCAGAAACCAGATTATTATTTTAAAAATTTGGTATCCAAATCTATTGTCCAATATATTCCGGTTTCCTGACCCAACGCCCAAAACCCACAACAAAAAACACATAACTTTTTTCTATGGATACAAACAACAAGCCACAGATCACGGTAATCGTAGGAGCACAATGGGGCGACGAAGGCAAAGGAAAAATTACTGACCTCCTCGCGCAACACATGGACTATGTGGTGCGGTTTCAGGGTGGAAACAATGCAGGGCACACGGTGATTGTCGGCGAAAAGACATACAAACTTCACCTCATCCCATCTGGTGTTGTTTCACCGCATGCAGTAAATATCATTGGCAATGGCGTAGTAGTTGACCCAAACGTATTGTTAGAAGAAATTGAAAAATTGAAAGCACAAAATATTCACCCAAAATTGCTTTTGAGCGAACGAGCGCATGTGATTATGCCTTATCACATTGCCATGGATGAGGCACTTTCGGGTCATCAGGGTAAGCTTGCTGCAGGGAGTACGAAACGCGGCATCGCACCGGTGTTTGGCGATAAAGCATATAGACTTGGCATCCGCGTAGGAGATCTGCTTGAGCCAGAAATTTTTAAGCAAAAACTCCAAAAGGCATATGACTTCAATGTCCTTATATTAAATAAAGTATTTGACGCTCATTTCAATCAAACACTTGATACAATTTTTGATGAATATATTGAATATGGGAAACAATTGAAACAATATATTCACGATACCGAACTGGAACTCTACAGTGCATATAAGTTGGGACAATCAATATTGTACGAAGGTGCGCAAGGCATGTCGCTTGACCCAGACCACGGTATGTACCCCCATGGCACAAGTTCAAATAATGTCGCGGGATATTGCGAGGTCGGTAGTGGAGTAGGATTAAATTGCAAAAAAAGAATTATCGGAATTGTAAAAGCATATGTAAGTCGCGTCGGAAACAGCCCATTTGTTACTGAGCTTACTAACACAACAGGAGACTATATCCGTGAAAAAGGAGCTGAATATGGGACAACTACTGGCAGACCCCGCAGAATCGGTTGGCTTGATCTCGTTCAGTTACGACAATCAGTACGAACGAGCGGACTGACTGAACTTGCAATTACTAAGCTTGATGTATTAAGCGGACTTGATGAAATCAATGTATGTACCGCATACAAAGTAAATGGAAAAATAATTACTGAAATGCCTGCAAGTCTAGAGGCAATGCGAAATGCAACGCCAGTATATAAAACATTGCCGGGGTGGGATGAATTTACGGTTGAATTAAAACAAAAGATAAAATCATTGGGCTTTGAACATCTGCCTGAAAATGTAAAAAAATATATTAAGTTTATTGAGTATCATGTGAAATGCCCAATAAAAATTATTTCATTTGGGGCAGAGAGAAATGATACAATAATTTTATGAGCCTCACAGCACTTTCCCCTCTCGACGGCCGCTATTACGAAGACACCAAGCCACTCCGTACTTGTTTTTCAGAATATGCGCTCATGAGGTACCGCGTGTATATTGAAATAGAATATCTTATTGCACTGAGTAAAGAACCGGGAGTAAAAGAATGTACGGAACTAGACAATGATACACAAACACAGTTAAAATCCATATACAAAAATTTTTCTATCAACGATGCACAGAATATAAAACAGATTGAGGAAAAAACAAAACACGATGTCAAAGCAATTGAATATTTTTTACAAGAAAAACTGCGAGAAAATAATCTCACTTCCCACATTCCATTTATCCATTTTGCGTTAACGTCTGAAGACATAAACAATCTCGCCTACTCACTCATGTGGCAGCATGCAGTACAAAAAATATATAGTAAAGAATTAGAACATGTATATTTAAAACTAAAATCACTAGCTCAACAATACGCTCAGCTCCCTATGCTCTCCATGACCCATGGACAGCCCGCTACACCTACAACTGCGGGGAAAGAATTGAACGTCTTTGTGATGAGATTACAACGACAAATTCAACAATTAAAAAATCATAAGCTACAAGGAAAACTTAATGGAGCAACTGGAACATTTGCCGCACACACCATCGCATATCCAGATGTTGATTGGATCAATTTTTCAAAAAAGTTTATTTCTTCACTTGGACTTGAACCGCTCACGGTGACAACACAAGTAAATTCCTATGATTCACTTGCAGAAAGTTACCAGACTATTTCTCGCATCAATACTATACTTCTCGACCTATCGCGTGACATGTGGCTCTATATCAGCCGTGGAATTTTCAAACAAAAAGTAAATGAAAATGAGGTGGGCTCAAGCACCATGCCACACAAAGTAAATCCCATATATTTTGAAAATGCCGAAGGAAATGCAGGAATGGCTAATGCATTGTTTAATCATTTGGCACAAACACTACCAATCTCCCGCATGCAACGGGATTTGAGTGGAAGCACGATTATTCGCAATCAGGGAGTTGCGCTTGCACACTCATTTTTGACAGTAAAAAACATTCGGAAAGGGCTGGAACGTGTAGAGCCGGATACATCTAGGCTTGAAAATGAATTAAATGAACATTGGGAGATATTGGCAGAAGCAGTCCAAACAGTTTTGCGGAAATACGGGAGAGAAAATGCATATGATGAAATAAAACGGCTCACACACGGTATTCAACTCAACGAAACCACGTATACACAGCTCGTCGATAAACTGGGAATCCCCTCGGGGGAGAAAAAAAAACTGCTTGCATTAACTCCTTTTATCTATCTGGGGCAATGCAGCAATTTGTCAGCCCTATAGTATCCACATACCACATCTTGCCGTGCACATTCTGTCATGATACTATACACTCGGTATGCCAAATAGAAATATCCCATACATGACAAAAGAAAATTTCTGCTCACATCGTGAGCTATACGTTACTATTTCATTATTTCATGACCGTTACCAATCGTAACGGTCTTTTTTATAAAAATCTATGGACTCATTTGCCGGAAAAGATATCATTTCCATAAACCAGCTCACCAAAGATGGCATCATGCATATTTTGAAGCATGCTCGTCTGCTCAAACAGACTCCAAACAAAGAACTTTTGAAAGGTCATGTCATGGCAAGCTGTTTTTTTGAACCTTCCACTCGAACAAGACTTTCGTTTGAAACTGCCATGGAAAGACTGGGCGGCCAAGTCATGGGATTTGCAGATGCCGGGGTCACTTCTGCAAAGAAAAAAGAAAGTTTGTATGATTCTATGAAAATTATAGGACAATATGCAGACGTCATCGCTATGAGGCATCCTTTGGAAGGTGCAGCACGAAGAGCGTCAGAGGCAACGGACAAACCCATCCTCAATGGCGGAGACGGTGCAAATCAGCACCCAACACAAACACTTCTCGATCTATTTTCCATACTTGAAACTCAGGGTACCCTTGAAAATCTCCATATTGCCATGGTCGGAGATCTAAAATATGGTCGTACCGTCCATTCACTCGCGCAAGCCTTAAAACACTTTGGCGCACGCCTCTACTTCGTGGCTCCAGAATCACTCAAAATGCCCAGTTACATTGCGAGAGAGCTTGAGACAAGCGGGATTGTGGTTACTGAACATGAGCGCATTGAGGAAATAATCAATGCCGTAGATATACTGTACATGACACGCATCCAGGCAGAGCGGTTTGCAGACCAAATGGAATATGAAAAGATAAAAAATGTATATGTACTCACTGCAGATATGCTGGAAAATGCAAAATCAAATCTCCGTGTCATGCATCCCCTGCCTCGTGTAAATGAAATCCATGTGAATGTAGACGAAACACCTCATGCATATTATTTTGAACAAGCAGAAAATGGTCTATATGTACGGCAAGCATTGCTTGGGCTTGTGTTAGGTAAACTCACTTAGCCAACAGTTCAAAGCCAATAGCCCATAAAAACAATTTATTCAACATGTAATCAAATTGATTCGTATTACATAATATTTTATTAACAAAAGCCGTTAGGACACCCATAATTTCCTGATAAACTTTATCAAAAACTATTGGTTGTGAACTATTGGCTGTGAACTAACTATATGGACCGACAAAAAGACATCCGCGCTTTCAAAGTATTTACTATTGAAAATGGAACAGTTATTGATCATATTGATGCAGGCCAAGCCATTCGTATTATTCAAGTTTTAAATCTCCCTGCGGGACAAAAGATTGTGACTGCCGGGCTCAACTTTCCCAGCAGCAAAATGGGGTTCAAAGATATTATCAAAGTAGAACACAGAGAACTAACTCAGGAAGAAGCAAACAAAGTTGCTATTTTTGCCCCTCATGCAACAATAAATATTATTCAGAATTTTGAAATAACCAAAAAATTTAAAATTACCATCCCCCCGGTCATTCAATCTCTCGTCGTCTGCCCTAATCCCAAATGCATTACCAATAATGAACCAATGGAAAGTATATTTTATGTGAAAGAAAATGATACGGGTTTAGAATTCCATTGTAAATATTGTGAAAAAGTGTTCGGAAGAGATGATGTACGGGAATATAAACAATAGTATTTAGACCATAGGTAATGGGCAAGGAAGCCAGACAACAACGTCATCTCCGGTATCTTAACCCGACGCCTAATATCTTCTACTGATGTTAATCAAGACCTATAATAACCAAAATATTAAACTAAACCTCGATTACACCAGAGGTAATTTATTTGCACTCCCGGCTCTCATTGACCCTCATGTTCATTTTAGAACTCCGGGTGCTGAGCATAAAGAAAATTGGATTACCGGAGCACAGGCTGCGCTGGCTGGCGGGGTGACAACGGTGTTTGATATGCCGAACAACACACCGAGCACAATAAGTACTTCAGCACTTCAGCACAAAATAAACTTGATTGACTACCAACTAAAAGAAGCTGGCATTCTGTTACGGTATAAACTATGGTTTGGAGCAACGCCGAATAACCTTGGCGAGATTGAAAAACTTCAGGAATATAAAGATCAGATCTGTGGTATAAAAATATTTATGGGATCAAGTACAGGAAATCTGCTCGTGAATAAAAAAGAAGATCAAGCAAAAATTTTTGAACAGGCTGCACGTCTTGATCTGGTGGTAGCGGTACATGCGGAGAGTGAGTCTAAAATCCAAGACTCAAGATCGAAGATTAGTAATCCAAAGATTCAAGACCATTCTATAGTTCGTTCTCGTGAAGCAGCTGCTGAGGCCACAAACCAAGCGATTGAACTAGCCAAACAATTTGGAACCAAGTTATACATACTACATGTAAGTACAAAAGAAGAAATTGAAATTATAAGCCAAGCAAAACGGCAAGGTATACAGATGTATGCAGAAGTCACGCCACATCATTTATTTTTAGACGAATCCGCGTATGATAAACTGGGAACCAAAGCACAGATGAATCCTCCGCTCCGGACTACAGAGGATCGTAAGGCTTTATGGCAAGCTATTGATGATGGAACAATTGATACTATAGGGACTGACCACGCTCCACATACGCTTGAGGAAAAAGCTTTAACGTATCCAAACTCGCCCTCTGGCGTACCAGGAATTGAAACTTCGCTTCCCCTGTTGCTTGATGCCCACAATAAAGGTAAAATAAGCTTAGAAAAAATAGTTCAACTAACCAGAAAAAATATTGAAAAAATATTTAAACTTGAACCAAATAACGACTGGGTCATCGTCGACTTGAATATGGAAAAAGAGGTGCGAGATGAAGATCTAAAAACAAAATGTGGGTGGAGCCCGTTTGAAGGGTGGGAGTTGAAAGGATGGCCGGTCGCGGTTATTTTACAAGGAAAGCTATTTCACATATAATAAAGGCGCTATCCTAATCCATACAGATATGTTTACCAAACGGTATCACTATATATTTGACATAGACCATTGCCATGAAAAAAATATTAGAAATAGAAAACTGATTCCTAAATTTTTACGTGAAACAGTGACTACCATAGGCATGAAAATACTTATGGGGCCATATATTAGGCAAGGCGTCCCTGAAAATCCGGGAATAACCGGCATCGCAGTATTGGATTTTTCTCATATGTCGGTGCATACATTTACCAAAACAAACGAAGTTCTCATAGACGTATTCTCGTGCAAACCATATGAAAAAAAGATGGTACGAGATATTTGTATAAAATATTTCGGCACTCCAAAATCAAAGGTTCGCGAGAAAAAAGTGTGGTGGGGCTAACACCTCATTTTTTTATTTTTTAAAAATTATATGAAAGCAAAAAACATTGTAGAGGTCACTGATTTTACGCAAAACGAATGGAAAAAATTGATTGACGAAGCTATAAAATTCAAAGAAAATAAGTTACGAAAACCACGCGCGCTTGATAAAAAAAGAGTTGGTCTTTTATTTGACAGTAATTCTCTGCGTACTCGAATATCGTTTGAAACTGCGGTTTATCTGCTTGGTGGAGACAGCTACTTCATTAATATTCACAATCTAACGCATGAACAAGACGGCACCAGACGGGAATCATTTGAAGATATCATTGATACTGCAGATCGGATGCTTGATGCCTATGTACTCCGCGACTATTCGCAAAAAATGCTAGAGGTGTTCAAACGAAAAAATAATCCCCCGTTTATCAATGGTTTTTGCCAAATCGGCCACCCGAGCCAAGCTCTCGCTGACATGAGCGCTATCAAATGGCATAAAAAAAATCTACAAGGACTCAACTACGTAGGAGTCGTTCCAAGCCAGGGCAGCGGAGTCATGGAATCTTTTGTATACGCCGTATTACTTTTAGGAGAACATATCACGCTTATTACAGAGACAGGAAAATTCAAAGGAAAAAATCAGGATTTTCATGAACAAGTAAAAAAACTGACAAATAAGTTCAAGGGATCCTTAACTATAACAAAAAATATTGAACATACTATACAAAATGCTGATGTACTCTATGCAGATGAATGGTGGAAGAATACAAAAAACTATCTAAAACGAAATATAGGAAAATATAGGGTTGATGATGCATTTTTGAAAGGTAGCAAGAAAGACTTATCCATATTGCATTGTCTGCCAGCGCATCCTGGACGTGAAATCACCGAAGAAGTCATGGACAGCCCTCAATCCATTATTTTTGATGAAGCCGAATTTAGAGTATATTCTGCCATGGCGTTGCTATCATATTTGGCTGAATAAACCTACACAAAAATTACTAATCTTTAATCTTCAATCTTGAATCTATGCGCCACCTCATCTCTCTCAAAGAACAATCCCGCGAAGATTTGTTAACTATTTTAAATCTCGCACAAAAACTGAAAGCAAAACGAAGCGCAGGTGAAATTACCAATTACCTTCTGAACAAAACACTCATCATGTTATTCCAAAAATCTTCAACCCGCACTCGGTTGTCATTTGAGGCTGGGATGACAGAGCTTGGCGGCCATGGTATTTTTCTTGATTCACGTACATCCCAATTTTCTCTCACCGATTATACAGATGAGATAAAAGCTGTCATGCGGTATGGTTCTGTCCTTATGTTTCGTGCCATGAAAGTACAGGATGTAATAACCGCAGCGTCACTCAATAAAATTCCAGTCATTGACGCATGTAGTGAAAAATATCATCCATGTCAGGCACTCGGGGATATCTTGACGATGATCGAACACTCAAATGGTCTTGAAAATATCAAAAAAATAACCTGGCTTGGAATTGAAAATAACGTTTCAAATACACTTAAATTGGCTTGTGCCAAATTGGGTATTGCCGTTGCGATTGCCGCACCAGAAGCAAATCCTCCTAGTATTGACGAGGAATTGAACACAATGGCTGACGCAACTGGGCTCGTAAAAAAGACGTTGGATCTGTCAGAGGCTATGCAAGGAACAAACTATGTACATACCGACACCTGGATTGATATGGAATTTTTCAAAGACGGCAAAGTGCTCCCTGAATTCCAGGCAGAATATGATCGCCGCGTACAGACATTCAAACCATACCAACTTAACGCGAACCTGGTAAATACCTACGCGCCAAAAGCTGGCATTATGCACTGTATGCCGTGCCATATTGGCTATGAAATCACCCGCGACGCCGTAGATCATCCAAATTCAATAATCTTTGACCAAGCGGAAAATAGAATGCACATACAGAAGGCGATAATACTCTGGTTGTTGGAAATGGAAAATAAATTATAAGAAACAAGAAACAAATAAAATTCCAAACTCCAAAACATAAATTGATTATTATAATTTGGATCTTTATTTGGAAATTGTATCTTGTGTCTTAATTCTGTGTTGATTAAATACTATGCCTCTCTACGGACCAGAAACACAAAAAGCTATAACAAACTTTCCTATTACCGGAATTACTTTTTCACGCGATATAGCTCACGATATTGCGCTTATAAAAAAATGTTGTGCAAGAGCCCACAAAAAACTCGGCACTCTCGAAGCAAATATCGCCGATGCAATTATACAGGCATCACAAGAATTAATTGACGGGACGTATGACGACCAAATCATGGTAGACCAAATTCAGGGTGGTGCAGGCACCTCCATGAACATGAACGTAAATGAGATTATTGCGACGCGTGCTTCGGCTTTGTGTGGAGTACCAGTGCATTCGCTCGACCATGTAAATAAATCCCAATCAACTAACGACGTTGTCCCCACTGCATTCAAAATTACGCTTCTCAAACAACTAGACAAGCTTACTACGGTGTACCAACATTATTATGAAAAGGCAAAACACAAAAGCAAAGAATTTGAACATATTCTCAAAGTCGGACGAACACATCTGCAAGACGCAGTGCCCATAACTTTGGGCCAAGAATTTGGCGCACATGCTATAGCTATTGCCCATGATATCGGACGGCTTAAGCATACACAACATGCACTGTATGAAATCAATGTCGGCGGCACGGCTATCGGCACAGGATTAAATGCTTCGAGACGATTCACTGATTGTGTTGTCGATTTTCTACAAAAGGAAACTGACTATCCACTCACCTTGTCACCTGACCTTATATACAACACTCAATATTGGGATAGTATTATGGAAGTAAGTGCGACGCTAACCGTACTTGCGACAAACATCATTAAATTCATGAACGACCTAAGATTGCTTGCCTCAGGACCACATGCGGGCATCGCAGAAATTTCATTTGCCGAAGCACAAAAAGGCTCATCCATCATGCCCGGTAAAGTAAACCCAGTCATGGCAGAAATGATGACACAGATTGCATTCCAAGTTCTAGGCAATCACGAGACAGTTCGCATGGCTGTACAAGCAGGACAATTGGAACTCAATGTGATGGGACCAATTATTATAAAAAATTTACTTGAGTCATTACATATTATCACCACCGGCACGGTACAATTCACCACACAGGGCCTTTCACTCATTACAGCAAATGAAAGACGATGTGCTGAACTTCTTGAACATAGTTTTGCGCTTGCAACAGTGCTCTGTCCTATTATTGGATATGATAAAACAACTGAACTGGTAAATGAAGCTCAAAGACAACATAAAACTCTCAAACAAATAGCGCAAGAAAAAGGAATTATAAATGATGAAGAATATAATAATTTGCTTAATGATCCAAACTTAACCCAGATCAGACCTTAGGTATGTTGAAAACAAATTTCCTTAATACAGTATTTGATAATCCCCTTGTCCTCGCCTCGGGTATTCGTGGCGTCACAGCCGCGAGCATGGCGCGCATGGTAAAAGAAAATGGCGCGGGTGGAGTGACGGTAAAATCTATTTCACTTGAGCCAAGAACTGGACACCCAAACCCAACCATGGCTCCATTTAAACATTATTTTATCAATGCAGTAGGGTTATCCAATCCAGGTATTGCGGAAGGTTTGAAAGAATTAAAAAAGTTTAAAGAATTATGTGATGCCCCACTCATTGGTAGTATTTTTGCAGGCACGCCCGATGAATTTGCACAGGTTGCCGAAAAAATAAGCGAAGCGCCAATAGATTTTCTTGAGATAGACATCTCATGCCCCAATGTAAGTAAAGAATTTGGTGACCCATTTGCCTATTCTATTCCGGCCGTTGAACTCATCACCAAAAAAGTAAAAGAAAAGACGAAAGTTCCTATTTCAATCAAACTATCACCTAATGCATGGAATATTGACACAATAGCAAAAGCAGCAGAAAACGCTGGGGCCGATGCAATTACAGCCGTAAACACCGTAAGTGGCATGGCAATAGATGTACACGCAAAACGGCCCATACTTCATAACAAGCAGGGTGGGGTTTCCGGCCCAGCACTCTTTCCTATTGCACTCAAATGCGTGTATGACATTTACAAAGCAGTAAAAATCCCGATTATTGGTACAGGCGGTGTGACAACAGGTGAAGATGCACTCGCGATGATTATGGCAGGTGCGACTTTGGTAGGTGTTGGGTCAGCAGTATATTTTAGAGGCGAAGATTGTTTTAAAAAGATTACCAGTGAGATGGAAGAGATAATGCGAGAAGAAAACATAAATTCTTTAGAGGAAATTAGAGGATGTGTACATTAGTAAATAGAACACTAATTTAACGAATGAAACGAATAAAAACAAATTTGTTGAAATTCGTTGAATTAGTTCAATTCGTGTTCCATTAAACTTATGGACAAATCACAATACATTCAAATTACAAAAATAGTAAATGAAAATCCCCAAGTAAAGACATTTTACTTTAATTTTAAATTGCAAAGCAAACCCGGCCAATTTGTCATGCTCTGGATTCCGGGCATTGACCAAAAACCATTCTCAATTGCATATGACGATGGCGCACAATTTGGCCTCACTATTTTCAACCGCGGACCATTGACACAAAAACTATTTGAAATGAATGTCGGAGATAGAGTAGGTATTGTGGGTCCTTATGGCACTTCATTTTCTCAAAAACCAAACATTCACTACATTATGGTTGCCGGTGGATATGGTGCTGCGCCGTTAGGATTTCTAGCGGAACAGTTACAACAATACGATAATATAACAGTTGATTTCCTCATTGGTGCGCGTACTAAAGATTTACTTTTATTTGAAGGACGAATATTAAAAATTCCAAATACAAAATTACACATTGCAACTGACGATGGCAGTATAGGACACCACGGTTATATTACGGACTTACTCAAAAATATTATCTGTGAAATCAGTGACAAAAAATCTGCGGCAGTTGTCACCTGCGGCCCTGAACTCATGGAAAAGAAAGTCCTCGACATTTGCAATGAGTTTGATGTACCATGCGAGGTGAGCATTGAGCGATATATGAAGTGCGGTTATGGTGTCTGTGGCCAATGTGTCGTAGATGACTTGGGAATTTGCATGTGTACACATGGACCAGTGGTAAATAGTGAACTAGCAAACAAACTAATTGAATTTGGGAAATATCATCGGGAGAAGAGTGGTATTGCCACGAATTTTTAAATAAGCACGTTTATAAGTTTAAACATAGTTACTAAAGGCCAACATATGAGAAGAATGATTGAGCTTAATAGGGAGGGAATTGCGACACGCAACGGGGGCGCAGAATCATTTCAACATACTGAAATAGACCCTAAAACAGGAAAAAGATTTTTAATTAAAAATCTTTGCGTAGATGAGCATGGTTTTGCAAACCAACGCGAAGAAAACGCCGACACAAGACTCCTAACTTCTACAGAAGGCTTCAATTATGGAATAAAAGAAGAATTGGAACGCCATTATACTAAATTGGTCGCCTGTTATGGAGAGTATATTGTTAAACAAAGGATAAAGAGAAAAATCAGCCGCAAAGATAGATTTGAAATTGAGCAAGAATTTTTAAAACTTGCCAAACCAGCTGATATTTTTGAATATGATACCGGCATGTTAAGTGAGAAGACACTTGGACAGTTGGAAGATTTACTAAAAAAATTAAAGGGAGTGTATGCCTATTTTCAGGGCTTGATGACAAGTTTTCAAGTACCCATAATGGACCCTAAAATAAATGGATATAGCAGGTCTATGCTAGTCCCTTTAGATTTACGAGGTAGCGGAAATTTGTGTGTAACGAAAAATGGAGATATACGATACATAGACACCGGTCTCAAAATTTCTTCTTTTGATGAGCCTTTTTTCAAATATAACCAACATGAGTTTTTCCGTCAGGTAGCCGCACGTATAGCAGCCCTTGAGTGTGTCCTTGGTCGAAAACCGCCTGAATTTTTAGATGAACCTGTCTACAGAAAGCTAGCAACGTATTGCAGAGAAGATGGTATCAGTGAACTTTGGACAAAATTGCAAACACAGTCGTCTGAGGAGTGCAAAAGATTACTTATGGATTTGGAAAAACATACCAAAAAAAAGGAAACATCCTTTAAACACTTTGAAGAGATGTGGCTTAATTAATACTTAAATTAATCCCTTTAAATCAACCAATATGAGCCACACAACCCTCATCTCAAAACTTTTCGAAATAAACGCTATCAAATTTGGCGAATTTAAACTCAAAACTGGTTCTCTATCCCCCATTTACATTGATCTCCGTGTTACTATTTCATATCCAGACGTCCTCAAAATGGTGGCTGAAGCTATGTGGGATAAAGTAAAAAACCTAGAGTTTGATATAATTTGTGGAGTACCTTATACTGCCTTGCCTATTGCTACAGCCATATCGCTAGAACACAATAAACCCATGATCATGCGCAGAAAAGAAGTAAAAGACTATGGCACGCGTAAAGCGATAGAAGGTGCATTTCAGCCCGGGCAACACGTGCTCGTGGTAGAAGACTTAGTTACCAGCGGGTCAAGTGTATTTGAAACAATTGAACCATTAGAATTAGAACAATTAAAAGTTAAGGACATTGTAGTTCTTTTAGATCGTGAACAGGGTGGAAAAGAAAATATTAATTCACGCGGTTGCAATCTACATTCAGTTCTAACCATGTCTGTTTTACTTGATACCTTACGAAACGAAAAGAAGATTGATCAAGCTATGTTTGATAAGGTGCAAGAATATATAAAAAGTACACAAGTTAAAAAATAATATCCAATATTAAAATATCCCAATATCCTAATATCTAAATATTTTATGTCATCCTATTCAGAACGTGCCAAACAATGTTCAAATCCTACAGCTATTCGTCTGTTAAATCTCATGGACTCAAAACAATCTAACCTCGCCATTGCCACTGATGTTATTACCAAAGCAGAACTTTTAAAAATAGCAGATGAACTCGGTCCAGAAATTTGCATTTTGAAGACTCACATAGATATTGTAGAAGATTTTGATGATAATTTGATTATTCAATTGCAACGACTTTCAGAACAGCACAACTTTTTATTGTTTGAAGATAGAAAATTTGCAGACATTGGCAACACGGTCATGCACCAATATCAAGATGGCATATACCATATCGCTGACTGGGCGCACATAACCAATGCCCATACTGTCCCAGGTCCAGGCATTATTGACGGCCTTAAAGAAGTAGGTCTCCGAAAAGGACGGGGGCTTTTACTTCTGGCTGAAATGAGTTCAAAAGGAACTCTCGCACAAGGTGAATATACACAAAAAACACTGGAAATGGCACAGGCAAACAAAGACTTTGTAATCGGCTTTATCACGATGAAAAAATTACTCGATGACCCATGTTTTATCAATATGACGCCAGGAGTTAAACTAGCGACAGGCAGTGATTCACTTGGGCAACAATACAATACCCCTGAAAAAGTTATTGGAGAAAATGGAAGTGATATTATCATTGTCGGACGGGGCATTTACGAAGCATCTGACCCTGTTGCAGAAGCACGAAAATATAGAGAGGCAGGGTGGAAGGCGTATGAATCACGTAACACGTAACACATAACAAAAATAAACTCCTATCCGGGAGTTTATTTGATACGTGATACGTGATACGTGATACGTGATACGTGTTATGTGCTAACTGAGTTTATCAACTATCTTCTTCATATCTTTTGAGTCAGCTGTGCTAATTGTTCCTTTTTTTCGCGCTTGTTCAACCTCTATTTTCATACGCTTACGGTCACCATACAAATATCCTGTACCAGTACGGCGTGCTCCAGCATGCTTTTGGACAATATCTCCCAAAACTTTTCTATCTGCCTTTGAAATATTTTTAAATGACGCGGGATTTTTACGAACCATCTTCCCAAACGTTTTATCAAAACCTCCCCTAATCTTTCTACTAAATGAAACGCCGGTACCCATATTGAGCGTATATTTTTTATCATCTGGAGAAATAGTTTTTGCAGCCGCGGCCTGTTGAGTCTGTCTTTCTTTCGCCATTTTGCGTATATACTGATAACGCAATCTATCACGAACTTCCTGATCTGAACCAAGATCCTCGCTCTGCGAAGTGGAAACCCCCGGATGTGATATAGACGTTGTTGGCCCAGTATTTTGTGACCCTACTCGAGTAATTGAAGAGGTGGCGGGGGTACTAGCCGCCTGCCCCACATGTGTTATAGATGTCTTTGCTTGTTCACGATCAATTTTCTGTTGCAATTTCATCGTAGACAAATCTTGGGCATGCAAAGAAACCGACGGCTTTAGAGACGAACCAGAGCTTGAAGATGGAATGGAAGACAGTGGAAGAGGATTGATAGACATAAAATAAATAATTACAGCCACCTTATCTACAACTCAAAAGTCAAATCTCAAAGCTCAAACTTAAAACTGAAAATGGTAAATTAGAAAGTTTTGATTTTTAAAATATAGATTTGAATCTTGACTTTTAAGTTTTGAGTTGAATATTCATGAATTAGATAGCTACACATTAGGTACCCAAGAATTCTTCGACCAACTTCTGTGCTTCATCATATGTAGCACACCACTTAATTCTCTGATCCCGACGAAACCACGTGAGCTGACGTTTGGCATAGTGTCTGGTGTCTCTTTTTAAATTTTCTATGGCCTCATCAAGTTCTCCATTATTTTCTAAATGTTCTTTAAACTGTCGGTACCCTATACCACTCATGCTCGGCAAATGCCATGTATATTTTTGCCGCAAAAGATTACGCACCTCTTCTACCAACCCTTCTTTAATCATAATATCGACTCGCCTTTCAATTCTCTCATACAACACATCTCGAGGGACATCAATGCCTATTTGCAAAATATCAAAAAGAGGTTCACCTTTTTTTTGTTGTCCTGAAAAAGGTTCTCCGCTCAAAATACAAACTTCAAGCGCGCGCACAATGCGCCTCTTGTTGTTTGGGTCAACTGTTTCCGCGGTTTTAGGATCCAAATTTTTAAGCCATGCTAATAACTCCTCAAGACTTTTTTCTTCAAAACTATCACGCAATTTTTTATTTGGCGGTACACGCGGAATTTCTAAATTATCTACCAGCGAATGTATGTATAAACCCGTACCACCCACCACAAAAGGTATGCGTTGCGCCTTATGTGATGCCTTAACGTGTTTAACAGCTTCATCTCTAAATTCAGCAACTGTAAAAGATTTTCCTGGATCTAAAAAGTCTACTAAATAATGAGGAATATCTTCAACATAGTATACTTTTCGTAGACCACTTCTGCGCCATTCTCCAGGGACTTTTGCAGTCCCAATAGTCATTTTTTGATAAATCTGCCGTGAATCAGCAGAAATAATTTCTCCGTTATGCTTTTTTGCCAATCGTAAACCCCAATCGGTCTTGCCACAGGTCGTAGCCCCGAGCAACACCACTAATTTAGGGAATTGTTCAGTCTGGATACCCATAAAACTTAGATAACTTAGCAAACTTAATTACTTAGTCAACTTACCATTATTATACCACGTCCCCCTCCAAAATCCATGTGCTTGGGGAAGTTATTTTTACGGTCTGGATAGTCCCCACAAGAGATCTATCGCCTTTAAAACGGCACAATTTCATCTCCCTGCTATTCCCCATACAGTATTCTTTGTTCCATTGATCAACAAAAATCTCTAATTTCCCCCCGTCGTAAACCTTATTTTTTCGTGCGGTAACATCTTCCATAAGTTCTTGCAAGGCGTCCCAACGTCTCTTCTTCTCTTGTTTGGTGACATCGTCCTTAAATGCTTTTGCGGCAGGCGTACCAGGGCGCACTGAATACTGCGCATTGTATGAAATGTCAAAATCACATGCGCGATATAGCGACAGGGTGTCTTCAAAATCCTTTTCTGTTTCTCCGCTAAATCCAACAATGATATCAGTTCCAATTGCGATATCTGGTTTCTTATTACGGATTTTTTTTATGGTTTCCAGATAAAATTCCCGGTTATGTCTTCTGTTCATTCGTTTTAAAACATCCGAACTCCCTGACTGCACCGGCAAATGGATATAATTCACTTGTTTTGGCAGTGTAAGTGCATCAATCACTTCATCATCCATATACAATGGATGCGCCGCAGTGAAATGAATTCGCTCAATGTCATCAATTTGATTTATTTCCCATAACAATTTTGCAAAATCATTTTCTTTATATGGATTATTAACACTAAAATTCTCTGGATCAGAGGCACTCCAATGATTTACAATCTGTCCGAGTAATGTAATTTCTTTACATCCAGAAGATGCCAAACTTTTTGCTTCGTCCAAAATATCTTTCAAAGATCTATTTCGTTCAAGTCCACGTGCAGATGGTACCACACAATAGGTACAAAAATGATTGCACCCGGTCTGAATCGTAACAAAAGCTTGAAATCTATTGCTATGTGCTGGTTTTACCGACAAATAATCTTCGTGCAGATCTATAGGACGCAAGTTTGGGTTCAATTCACTGAGCCATTGTGGTAGCATGACCATGTCTTTTGTGGGAAAATATAAATCCACACCATGCAATCGAGATTTCATCGCCTGCTTTGCATCCCGGCCTGGCATACACCCAGTTATTCCGACAACAAGATGTGGTTTTTCTTCTTTAAGCCTCAAAAATGTTTCTGCATATCCAAAAATTCTATTTTCTGCAGTTTCACGCACTGAACAGGTATTCAAAAGTATGACATCTGCACTCTCCATCTTTTCTGTAGACTTTAAACCCATGGACTGCAAAATAGACTCTATGCGCTCTGAGTCGTTCTTATTCATTTGGCAACCAAACGTAAGTATATGATAATAATATTGCTTTTTCATATAAAAAGGACTGGTAGTATACAAAAATATGCTAAAAAATCAAGATTTTGATTGACAAAAGCACATAAATATGGTATTATTACTTCTATTAACCCAATCTTAATACATATATATGACTCTTAGAGAATCAAAGCAATATGAGCCTAACGGAAGTCTCCACAGAGTTGACTCAGATTTACGAAATGGTAAAGATTTGCGCACAAAAAAACCACCATCGCACGCACGTGCCAGAACAAGACCTGGTGAAGTGTATGACTTGCAACCAAGACTTAAATCCGGCTTGGACAAAAATCGATTAGATTCTCGATATATTATTACCTATAAAAATGGAAAAGTTGAAACTGGATTGAGTAGAGAAGAGGTAGAATTAGAACAACGAGGCGGCCTTGTCGAAACAGTAAGTTTAGAACATAACCCATTGGAATCAGGGGTAGACTATCAAACATTGGCACAAGCGGCAGATCAGACTCCCGCAAACGGCAAAGATATAAGAAATAGACTTGCATCTCCTTTGTTACCAACTGGAGAGTTAAAAGGTTATCAAGCATTGGCACAAGCGACAGACTTAGACAAAAACCCGAGAATCGGCAAGGACGTCAGGAACAAACTTAATGCTTCTTTACCAGAGGCGGAGGTTAGTTACCAAACATTGGCACAAGCGGCAGATCAGACTCCCGCAAACGGCAAAGATATAAGAAATAGACTTGCTAAATCTTCTCTGTTACCAACCGAGGAATTAGAGGGCTATGATGCGCTGGCGCAGGCAACAGAAAAAGTTGAAAATCATCGCACGGCTATACTGCGAGCAGAAATTGCAAAAGCTCAGCAAGGAGAAAACCCTAAAATAGGAATCTCTAATATTTCTATTGAAAATGATGTTTTATCTAAAGCCGTTCACCAGTATAGAACTGACAGGACAAAACGTAAGGAACAGCAAAATCCCGAAGCTGTCAAAGCTGATATTATTAATACTGTTCTAAATTATGGATCAAAAACTGTTATTCCACCGGGATGGGAAAAAGAATATAAACAGATTTTAACTGGACATTATCAAACTCTCGATCAAGCATATCGTGAAGCTGCACAAAAAGTGCAGGAAGAAAAACAATCTATGGGATTTCTTGCTCGATTAAAAAATCGTCTCATAAGCACTGATGCCGAAAAAGCTGCAGAGACTGCGAAACAAGAAGCAGTAAAATTTTATCAAATACTTGTAGAATTAAAACTAGCTACGCCTTTAGATGGAGAAAAAGTTGTACGATCCCTACAGCCCCCACACGTAAATAAATTTATGAGATAATATGCTACGCACCCCTACGAAAAGGGGTGTTTTACTTATGGCTCTTGTTCGCCTCCAAAAACACATCGCTGACCTCGGAATTTGTTCTCGCCGCAAGGCAGAGGAGCTTATTGTCGCGGGAAAAGTGAAAGTAAATGAAATTGTAGTTGCTAAATTAGGAACAAAAGTTGATCCAGAATATGATGAGATTATAGTAAATGGAGAAAAGATTAAAAGATTAAAAGATTCGAAGATTAAAAATTTTGTATATGTGGCGTTGAATAAACCAGTGGACTACATTACCTCGACTACCGACGAACAAGGTGCTTCGGTTCTAGATCTCATAATACCTCAAAATCATTTCAAACCAATAGACGATGCATCAAAAAAGCTTATCCAGTCCGTCCGTCTATACCCTGTTGGACGTTTGGATAAGGATTCAGAAGGGTTAATACTACTTACCAATGACGGTGAATTAACCAACAGGCTCACCCACCCTCGCTACGAACATGAAAAAGAATATGAAGTGATTATAGATAGCATTTTGAGCAAAGACGCCAAGAATATTTTACAAAAAGGAATGACGATTGAGGGTGAATCGTTGCAAGGTATTCAGATTATAAAAGAATTTAATAAAGGAAGAGTTACCATCATTACCGTCATTTTGAAAGAAGGGAAAAATAGACAAATTAGAAAAATGTTTGGACGACTGGGGTATCATATGGTATCATTAAAACGAACACGTATTGGCAAACTAAATCTAGGGGTATTGCCCATAGGCAGATGGAAATTTGTAAAAAAAGAACATATTATTTAATTTTTATAATCTAACGAAAAATAATATGGTGAGATTAGAAACTGGAACGCAATTTATAGATGACGATAAAGATTTACCATTTTATACAGAAGAAGAGCTAGAAAATAGAAGGCAAATACAACGTCTGACAGATGCGGCCCAAAACTTGGAAACTGCATTTGCACAACAAGATGCGCGCGAAGTACATCTAGAAGATGATGAATTAGCCACTAGACGTGCTCAGAGGGAATTAGATGCTGTACATGATGACGGGGATAACGAAGATTTGGTGGATTGGGGTGAATTTAAAAAGACTGGGACAAATGGTTAATAGAAAAAACCAAACCCGCCTAAAGCGGGTTTTTTGATACTCCAAAACGTGATACAATACACCACATAACATGACACACGTATCACGTAACAATTGATAAATGATACGTGTTATGTGATATGTGTTACGTGCTACGTGATTATGAAATACACCCAACTCTTCAAAACATTCCTTCAACGCCATCTCGCATATAGAGCCAGAGTAACTATCTGGGCTTTTGTTGATTTGATAAATTTCCTTATTTTTCCCTTTTTGTGGTTGTCTATTTACGGAGACCGAATGAGTATTGCCGGTTATTCACGCGCTGATATTGTTACCTACTATATTGTTATCATGTTTATTAGTCTCGGATTTAGTTCGCATATTTTAAAACAAATAAGAACCGACATTTTGAATGGCGAAATCAATGGCTTGTTACTAAAGCCAATATCCTATCTATATTATCGTTTTATTCACGAGTTAAGTTATAAATGCATTGTATTATTAGTCGCAGTACTCTTTTTTATAGGTGCGGATATCCTGGCACCTTCATATATTGAATTCCCGCATTCGTGGCTTTATATTTTATCATTTTTTCTATCCCTTGCATGTTCATACGTACTTTCACACGCCACACAAATGATTGTGGGTCTATCCTCGTTTTGGCTTGGCGAGAATTTTGGACCTGATCGATTGCGTCATATTTTGGAAAAAATTTTTTCTGGCGAGCTGGCTCCGTTGATATTTCTTCCCGGAATCCTTCAGACTGTCGCCGTATATTTACCATTCAAATATCTTTCCTATTTCCCCTCACAACTATATTTGGAACAAATAACACTCCCTGATGCCCTCAACAATTTTTTCGTGCTTGGAATTTGGATAATAGTGAGTTGGTCTATTGTATGGATTATGTGGAAACGAGGGCTAAAGAGGTATGAAGGAGTAGGAATATGAAAAAATATTTCCGCATCTACAAAGTATTTGTTGAAAACGGCATTTCGTTTCTGGTCCAGTACCGCCACGATACGCTATTCAACCTATTCATGCATCTCGTATGGATGGGTATGATGTTTTTGATTGTCGAAATTTTATTTGGTCAGACAAACGCTATAGCAGGATGGTCAAAACAAGAAGTGTATATGCTCACGCTCATATGGACTTTGATAGGAGAAACATATATTACTTTTTTTGGAGGCAATTTACCTGAAATCCCCGATACAATCACCGATGGAAAACTGGATAATCTCATAACCAAGCCCGTGAATACATTATTTTTGGTAAGCACAAAATTTTTTCTTGTACGAGCAACATATCGCGTATGCACAGAATTAATATTAATTGGCTGGTTGGTATGGCAATTTGATTTTGCTCATTCTCTCTCCGCTATTCTATCTTGTATTCTTCTTACTCTGTGCGGAGTTATGATATATTATGCGTCATTTTTGATAGCAAATACATTCAGTTTCTGGCTATTACGTATAGACAATATCAATGACGCGGTAGATACAATAAGCACATTTGGCCGCTACCCCGTAAGTGTATTTCCTCTTACTATCCGAGCGTCCATATTCGTCTTTGCTCCGATCGTCTTTGCATCCTATGCTCCGGTTGCTGTTCTCACAGGCAAATGGCCATTGTACACGTCGTTGTTTATTATTGCCTTTACGATTATACTATGCGTTATTGCCGTTAAATTCTGGAATTTCGCGATTAAGAGGTATACGAGTGCGTCCAGCTAGACACGTAACAGGTATCACATAGCACCTAACAAATAAACTTCTTGTTATGTGTTACGTGTTATTTGATACGTGAATATATGGGTAAATACCTTGCTGAATTCAAGTTCAATATACAAGCATCATTCGCTTATCGCGGTGTAATAATATTATGGATCATAGTAACGTTTCTTCAGGTTGCGGTGCTTCCATTTGTCTGGCTTTCCGTATATGGAACTCAAGATAGTATCGTAGGTTTTAGCAAAAGCATGATGATAACCTACTTTGTCCTCATACCATGTATAGACGTGCTCGTGCAAAGTTGGGCTGACTTTGAGATAAAAGATGATATAAAAGAAGGCAGATTGAATACCTTCCTTATTAAACCTATCAATTACTTGCTTCGCGTGTTCTGGGTGGAAAATGGATGGAAAGTCTCACGCCCATTTATTGTCATATTGATTGTGCTGCTTCTATATCCCTTTATACACACGTATTTTCAACTCTCATTGCACGCACGCCTCGTGTGGATCTTACCGGCAATCATTGCGTCGAGATTCCTCAATTTTCTTATTTCAAGCATTATTGGCATGGCAGCTTTCTGGACAGTACGAAGCAATTGGGCTTTACAAATCTGGTGGGCACTGCAAACATTAGCTGCAGGATATGTCGCCCCGCTTAGTTTTTATCCGCCAAATATCCAAAAAATTATTTCATATACTCCCTTCCCCATGTTGCTTCAAACGCCTATCAATATTATTCTTGATAACATTTCAACAGAACAAATTGTGAGACAACTATTATTAGCTTCTCTATGGATTATCATACTATTAATAATATCAAATTTTCTATGGAAAAAAGGGGTAAGAAAAACAGAAGGTATAGGTATGTAATATGAAAAACAAATACCTCAAAATTCTCTCACGCACGTTCTCAAACAGTATTTCAGAATTTTTTATGTATCGCGCGGATTTTTTCTTTCGAATCTTTATGGGATTGCTGTGGAGTACCACGAGCCTTGTCATTGTTGAACTTATTTTCTACCATACCCCGAGCCTGGACGGTTGGTCTCAATCAGATATTTTACTTCTGTATATAACGCTCAATCTTGCATTTGTAGTACAGGATGTATTGACAAACTCAATATTTGAACTGAGTAGCCATATTGCCGAAGGAAGGTTTGATTTTATCATTATTAAACCAATAGATTCACAGTTCTTTGCAATGTTCAATAGGCCAGATCCCGGAGCGTTACTCTTTTTTTTCACATACAATATTCCACTCATATATGGACTCTACCTACACTCTGACTCACCCATACATTGGTTATATTTTCCTTTATATATACTGCTGATTTTGGCTTCAAATATATTGTGGATGCTCATGCGTACTATTATCATGACATTAAATTTCTGGTGGCAGAGGCTTGATAATATTGGCCAAATTTTAAATTCCATGCAAGAAATAGGCAGATATCCCATATCAATTTACCCTCGACCGCTAAAAATTATTTTCTACACCATATTCCCTATCGCCTTCTCAGGTGTTGTACCCGCGGAGGTCTTGCGTGGAAATATATCATGGGTCTCTCTAATTGGAATGTTTATTGTGCTCTGTATCCTATCTCTATTTTCCCGTTTTCTTTGGAAAAAAGCTATTAGAAATTATACGAGTGCGTCCAGCTAGACACGTAACACATAACAAACGAACTTTTTGTTATGTGTTACGTGTTATTTGATACGTGATGTATGGGTAAATATTCCACCACATTCAAAAATTCCCTATCCGTCTTTATACAGTACCGGTTGAATTTGGGTTTAATTTTAGTGAGTCAATTAGTAAGTCTCAGCGGCTTAGTTTTTTTGTGGCTCTCCATATATTCATCGGGTCAACAGATGGGAAACTATGGACTGCAAGAGATTATTACCTACTATGTACTCGTCACGCTCATCGCAACGATTATTGGGGATGGCATTGGGATGGCATTTGATGTTGTGGAAGATATAAACCGGGGAGAAATAATACACTACCTGCTTAAACCTTTTTCTTATGTAAAATATCGATTTTTAACGCTCGTCGGAGCTATTACTATCAATCTTATGTTTATGGCGCCTCTTATAATTATAGGTGGGTACCTCATGCGGCAGTCTTTTTCCTTTCCCAGTGCAAGCGGTTGGGTATATTTTTGTATTACCCTGTCTTTTGCAATATTATTTGAATTTCTCATTTTTATGCTAGCTTCACTATCTTCTTTTTGGGTAGTCCGAGGAAGCAGTTTTATATATGCCACGATACTAATCACTGGATTATTTGATGGATCCCTCATTCCACTCGACTTATTTCCTTACTGGGCATATCACATTACAAGCTATCTGCCATTTCAATTCATAATTTTTACACCCATCCAAGCTTTTCTGGAAAATATCTATAGCCCAGCAAAATTATTTTCTGTAGCAATGGTATGGATTATTATTCTGCTTTTACTATTACTATGGGTATGGAAAAGAGGCGTAAAAAAATTAGAAGGGGTAGGAAGATAATATGTTAAAATATTTTCGATTATACAAAATATTTTTCAAAATCAATTTCATGAAAGACATGACATACCGGGGCAACTTCTTTTTTGGCTGTACCCTCACTATTTTTGAGTCTGTCATATCATTTTTAATAATAACGATTATCTACAGCCACATACGGAGCATCTCTGGCTGGAGTTATGAGGATACACTAGTACTTACGGGTATAAACATGCTTTCAATTAGCTTTGGATGGCTTTTCTACAGAGGAGGTTTGAGTGACCTAGACAGAGTAGTCAATCGGGGTGACTTTGATTGGATGCTTGTAAAGCCAATAGATACACAATTTTTATCTACCGTTAATAGAATAGACATCGAGGATGGATCCCGTTCGTTAGTAGGATTTGCGATCATTGTTTATGGCATGACAGGAACAAAATTGTTCGATGTCTGGTATCTATTTCCTTTATGTATTATTACATTTTTATGTGGGCAAGTAGTGTTATACGCAGTTTTTTTAATTTTTAAAACCGTAACATTCAAATCTATACAAGGCTGGGCGACAAATGGCATTGCACATCGATTTCAACAACTCGCACAATACCCTACTGATATTTACAAAGGAATAGTGCGCGTCATATATACATACATGTTGCCTTTGATCTTTGTCGCAACAGTTCCTGCAAAAATACTTACCGGAAAATTTACGTGGCAACTATGTGCAGGTTCTCTCATTGCAGCAATACTCAGCTTTATCATCTCACGAACAATCTGGAAATTTGCAGTGAAAAAATATAGTAGTGCATCATCTTAGCACGTAGCACGTACCACATACCAAAACCGATTGATATGTGATACGTGTTATGTGATACGTGTTATGTGCTATGTGTTATGGAAAATTTACTAAAAAACGCTAAAATGCTATAATTCACCTCGTCATAACTAATGTATATGCCTATTATCAGCGTAAACAACCTCTCCAAAACCTACGAGTACTACAAAAAGCAGGCGGGTTTATGGAATTCAGTGAAAAGTTTGTTTCATCGTGAAAAGCTCTTTACAGAAGCGGTGAAACAAGTTAACGTCACTATAGAGGAGGGAGAATTGGTTGGGTTCTTAGGCCCCAATGGTGCAGGAAAGACAACAACGCTCAAAATGCTCTCTGGCATTCTTTATCCAACATCAGGAGAAGCAACCGTGCTTGGATATACACCGTGGAAACGCCAAAAAGAATTTCAAAAGCAATTTGCCCTTGTCATGGGACAAAAAAATCAGTTATGGTGGGATTTGCCAGCCATGGAAAGTTTTATTTTGAACAAAGAAATATACGAGGTGCCCGATGCTGAGTTCAAAGAAACGCTCGATGAATTAACTGAACTGCTTGATATCAAAGACATCTTGGATGTCCAGGTACGCAAACTTTCACTGGGCCAACGGATGAAATGCGAACTGGTCACCGCGCTCCTCCACTCCCCAAAAGTATTATTTTTGGATGAGCCTACAATTGGACTCGATGTCGTTTCTCAAAACAATATCCGACAATTTTTGAAAAAATATAACACGACCAAAAAAACAACGATTATCCTCACTTCCCACTACATGGAAGATGTGGAAGCACTGTGCAAGAGAGTTGTTATTATCAATCATGGACAGGTCATGTATGATGGCGATCTACATGAATTGATTAATACCTATGTTGACCACAAAGTGCTCGAGGTAACATTTACTGAAGACGTGACGCGAAAGACATTTGAAAAAATGGGGCGCATAAAAGAATACACGGAAAGGCGTATTGTCCTTGAAGTGCCAAAAGCTGAAGCAAAAAAAGTCGCGACCAAAATGCTTTCCAAATTGCCTATTGATGATATACTTATCAATGAACCTAATATCGACGACGTGATACGCACCATCTTCCAACGCGAAAAACCACACAGCACATAGCACATATCACGTAACACATAGCATATATCACATAACAAAACACCATGGTCCAATTGTCTGATGTGTGATATGTGTTACATGTTACGTGAAAAAAAATAGACAAACCTCAATCATATTATTATCTTACGCGTTACTCAATTAACCAACAACGCTATGCCCCAAGAAACATCCATAAGCTTTACCAGGATGAAATCCATCTTCTTTTTTACGCTTATTATCATACTCTCAATTACCATGCTGTATATTTTTCGTCCTTTTATATATCCCCTTTTTTGGGCGGCTGTTGTTGCAATAATGTTTTATCCTGCCTACTTAAAATTAGTAAAACTTTTAAAACGTGAGGGTCTTGCTTCTATACTCACCGTTTTAACAGTTCTTCTCACTATTTTTATACCTCTCATCCTTATATTAATTTTACTATTCAATGAATCACTCAAACTGTACAATGCGGTGACAGAAACCGGCATATTTACCGAGCCGGAAAAAGTTTCAACCTGGCTATCACAAACATTTTTGGCTCCTTATGTCGAATATATACGCAACCAATGGACGGAGTACGCTGCTTCTTTCGCACGGACGCTGAGTAATTTCCTATTTTTAGGTCTCAAAAGTCTTGCATCAAATTCTTTTAGGTTTATCTTCATGTCGTTCATCATGTTTTACACATTATTCTATTTTCTCAAAGATGGAAAACGAATGCTTAGACGCCTTATGCATCTTTCACCCCTTGGCGACACGTACGAAAATATGCTCTATGAAAAATTTACATCAACTGCTCGCGCAACATTAAAAAGCACACTCATTGTTGGAGGCATACAAGGCACACTTGGTGGTTTAGTTTTTTGGATAACAGGGGTCGAAGGTGCATTTGTCTGGGGAGTCATAATGGTCGCTCTTTCTCTTATTCCAGCGATCGGTCCTTCAATAATCTGGCTTCCCACAGGAATTATTATGCTGGCTATTGGAAACATTTGGCAGGGGCTGACCATTCTTCTTTTTGGTATCTTGGTAATAAGTACTATAGACAATTTCTTACGTCCTAAACTTGTTGGTAGAGACACACAGATGCACCCCCTCATCGTACTCCTTTCGACTTTGGGCGGCCTTGTACTGTTTGGTATTTCAGGATTTGTAATCGGACCTGTCATTGCTGCGCTCTACTTGTCGGTCATATCAATATATGACCACTATTACAGCAGCCAACTACAAAAAAATTAAGTACGTGCACAAAAAACCCTGTACCATTTGTGCAGGGTTTTTGTTTTTTCAATTTTACACTATCTAATTATTTTTCTCATCTTCTGGTTCTGTTTTTTCTTGCTGAGCTTCTGCCACGACTTCATCTTTCTTACTGTCTTCTTTTTTTTCGTCTTTTTTCTCTTCTTTCTTTTTTCCCGTTCCTTCGAGTCGCAGTCCAAGACGATGTTCAGCTGGTTCCATAGAAATTATTTCAAAATTTCTATTTTCACCGACTTTAAACTGGGACAAAACGATCTTTGGATCAGTTGTACGCTTGTCAGAAAGATCAGAAATGTGAGCCAAACCATGAATCTCGTCATCAAGCTTTACCATAAGTCCAAATGGCTCTACTTTGTGGATTTCACCTCCAATTATCTGGCCTACTTTGTATTTTTCTTTCACCTTTTTCCATGGATCATCGACAAGACGTTTGAGAGACAAATAAATTTTGGACTTATTGAGATCAATAATCTGAGCTTTTACTTTGTCTCCAACTTTCAAAATGTCTTTTGGATGTCCAATGCGTTGCCATACAATTTCTGAGATATGTACCAAGCCTTCTAAACCTTCTCCAAACTTGATAAACGCCCCAAATGGAGTAAGCGCACTCACCTGTCCTTCAATTACATCGCCTATTTTGTATGAATCAAGGATATTTTTTTGTTCTTCTTCCCACACTTCTTTTTCAGAAAAAATAAGTTTTTCATCATCCATGTTTGCATCAAGCACTTTGACGCGGATGTTTTTCCCGACAAATTTGCGGAGGTGTTCCAAAATTCTATTTTTGTCTCCACCCTGAACACGAGGATAATTGTCTGGGTTGAGCTGAGACACCGGCATAAAACCCATAAGGGCATCTGCCGCAATCATAAGTCCACCTTTGTTTGCCTGAACCACTTTTGCGGTGATTACGACACCGTCTTTGACATATTTTGCCATGCGATCCCAGACCAAACGATGGCCTGCAACGCGGAACGAAAGTTCCATTTCTCCATTTTCATTCTCGTCTTCGACAACAGTCGACTCGACCTCATCGCCGATTTTGATATCTGAAAATTCTTTTGATTCAGCATATAATTCTGAACCACGGACAACACCGACGATAATCCCGCCAATGTCGACGCGTACTTCTCCTTTATCTATAGAAATGATTTTACCTTTGACCAAGTCGCCAACTTTTGGAATATTGGCAAAATAGTCTTTGAGCAAATCACCAAAATTTTGGTTTGCTGTCATAGTATATGCGTACATTTTTGTACGCCCTATGTTAACCCGAAACATATTCGAGTCCCTTGGCATAAGCCGAGGAGTAATTAAAAAAGCCCGATAACTATACCAGCTGATTTCAAAAAAGTCAAGCATCGTGTACAAAATCGTAATAAAAACAAAATTTTGCTTATTTAAGCGTTTTTTAAAACTATTTTTACTTAACTTTAGACACAACCTTCTGTTGCGAATTATATGTGAATCAGGTATAATAATCACGTTCATAGTTCAAAAATCGTAAGCCAGGATTGTTTTGACTTTTGATTTTTGATTTTTAACTTTCAATATATGCATATTTCTTGGCTCGGCTCCACTGCCATACGTATCCAGACGAAACCATTTGATAAGGATATTGTGATTGTTATTGATCCCTATCGCCCTGAACATGGCACATTCCCTCGCAGTCTTACTCCCGACATTGCGTTGTTTACGCATGGAGAAAAAGACAGTATTACACTGTCTGGCGAACCCTTTGTACTCTCTATGCCAGGGGAAGTAGACACCAAAGGCGTGCTCATTACCGCCGTAGAAGGGCATGAGCCCGGGCAGACGATGTTGCGCATAGATTCAGAGCAACTGTGTGTGGGGCATATCGGACTTATCAATAAGCCCCTAACCTCACGCCAACTTGAACTCTTTTCAAATATTGATATTTTATGTGTCCCAGTCGGGCAAGGAGAAGGATTTGATGCCGAAGCCGCAGTAAAGCTTATCAATGAAATCGAACCGCGCATTGTCATCCCTATGGCTTTCAAATCTGACAATGACCCTCAAGCAAAACCAGTCGAACTGTTCCTCAAAGAAATAGGCGCACAGCAAGTAACGCCTGAAACAAAAGCTATTGTTAAAAAGAAGGATTTGCCGGAAGAAGAAACCAAAGTCATAGTACTACAGAAAGAGTAATCATTAATAATTTTATCAGATACAAAAGATCCAAATTAGTATAACTCAAAAGTCAAAAATTAAATCTCAAAACTAGAACTTAAAACTAAAATCTTATTTTGACTTTTGAACTTTGAGTTTTCAATTTTAAACGTATGCCTGTCAGCAAACTAAAAAAATCCACAACTAAGCGTGGACCGAAGAAAAAAAATCAAAAAACAAAGGCTATTGAAGAAGCAGTAAAAAATATTCCAAGCATGATCATGAACGAAACATACAACCGCAGTAAAGCCGAGGCTACTACGGTGATTTATCCTGATACAGCCCAAGAAACCCGCCGCATCCCAAATCCAACAGAGAAACGTGCTGTTGCGCCAATATACGAACCTCCCAAAGGAAGCCACGCGTGGCTATGGACAGGAGTGGTCGTATTTGTCGCCGTTATACTCACGATGTGGATATTAAACATGGGAACATTATTTTATCAATCAAAACAAGATCAAGACCCTGCTGAAAGAATTATTGAGACAAGCAGACAGGATTTACGATCAATCATGGAAACACTGGGGCAAAAAGAAAAAAATAATATACCCGTAACAACTACTACTTCTGAAATAAATCTCGATGAAATAGAAAAAATGTTAGAAAAAACAGTTAATGAACTGCCACGCGCAACAACATCCACGTCATCAACTGAATACGGAAGAAATTCGGTACATAGAGAATTATAATATAATGTAAGCTTATGAAAATTGTTTCAAAAAAAGAAGAAGGGGAAGAAACAAAATTTGAAGGAAGGGTAGAGCCTGTCAATCTCGTAGACGAAATGCAAACGTCATATCTTGACTACGCCATGAGTGTCATTGTTTCACGTGCTTTGCCAGATGTGCGCGATGGCTTGAAGCCTGTGCACCGCAGAATTCTCTATGCGATGTGGGATATTGGCCTCAAACATACTTCAAAATTTAGAAAGTCTGCTCACGTGGTCGGTGAAGTGATGGCCAAATACCACCCTCATGGAGACAGTGCTATTTATGATTCTCTCGTACGCATGGCCCAAGATTTCAACATGCGCCACATGCTTGTGCACGGTCAAGGTAACTTTGGTTCTATGGATGGAGATAGCGCGGCTGCCATGCGTTATACCGAAGCAAAACTACATGCGATAGCCGAAGAAATGCTTTTAGATATAGAAAAGAAAACTGTAGACTTTTCACCCACATACGATGGCTCACACCGTGAACCGCGTGTATTGCCAAGCAAGCTCCCCAATCTTTTACTCAACGGCAGTATGGGTATTGCAGTTGGTATGGCAACCAATATTCCTCCTCATAATTTGGGAGAATTATGCGACGGTGTCACCCACCTCATAGACAATCCAAAAGCAACCGTTGAAGACCTCATGACATATATCAAAGGGCCTGACTTCCCCACCGGTGGTATTATTTATAATGCAAAAGATATTGAGGTTGCCTATGCCACAGGACGAGGCGGCATCCTTATGCGCGCGCGCACTGACATACAAGAGGATAAGACTGGCTATTTCAAAATAATCGTGAGCGAGGTTCCCTATCAAGTAAACAAAGCAGTGTTGATTGAAAAAATTGCCACATTAGTTCAAGAAAAAAAATTAGAAGATATTAGAGATCTGCGCGACGAGTCAAATAAAGACGGCGTGCGTATTGTTATTGAACTCAAAAAAGACGCCTATCCCAAAAAAGTTTTGAACCGTTTGTTCAAACTCACCGAACTCCAGACAACATTCCATGTCAATTTGCTCGCACTTGTCGATGGGCTCCAGCCTCGTGTCTTGAACATCAAAACAGTACTCGAGGAACATATCAAACATCGTCAAGAAATTATCCGCCGGCGCACTGAATTTGATTTGGATAAGGCAAAAGAACGCGCACATATTTTGGAAGGTTTGAAAAAAGCGTTAGACAAAATTGATTTAGTTATTGCAACCATTCGCAAATCAAAAGACAAAGAAGAGGCAAAACTAAACCTCATGAAAAAATTTGATTTTACCGAACGCCAGACCGTCGCTATTCTTGAGATGAGATTGCAACAACTTGCCAACCTTGAACGCCAGAAGATTGAAGATGAGCTAAAAAAGATGAAAGAGCTCATAAAGGAATACGAAGCAATTCTTGCAAGTCCTAAAAAAATACTCGGTCTTATCAAAGACGAAATACAAGATATCAAATCAAAATTTGCCGATGAAAGACGCACCCAAATTGTCGCTCATGGTGTTAAAGAATTTAGTATAGAAGACCTCGTGCCAAATGAACCGACACTTGTCATTACTACGCGTGACGGCTACATCAAACGCTTGCCTCCTGATACATTCAAAACTCAAAGCCGTGGAGGCAAAGGTGTTATGGGATTGACTACCAAAGAAGAAGACGTGGTAGATGAGATTATTTCGACCAACACGCATGACAATATTTTGTTCTTTACCACTCGTGGACGCGTATTCCAACTCCGTGCATATGACATGCCCGTTGCGTCACGCACATCCAAAGGACAGGCTTTGGTAAATTTCTTGCAACTCGCTCCAAACGAAAAAGTGAGTGCTATGCTCTCTGTAAGCGACATGAGTAAATATAAATACCTTATCATGCTCACGACCAAAGGCACTATAAAAAAGACCGCTCTTGAGGATTTCTCCAATGTGCGCCGCTCAGGACTTATTGCACTCAAGCTCAAAGAAGACGACATGCTCGAATGGGTACGCCCTACAAGCGGCAGTAATGACATTATGGTCATAACAGCCCAAGGACAGTCCATCCGCTTCAAGGAAGCCAATGTACGGCCTATGGGACGTACGGCAAGTGGAGTGCGTGGCATGAGACTCAAGTCAAATGACCACGTCGTAGGCATGGATGCAGTCTCATCTGACTTGGTAAAACGAAAAGTCCTTGAACTCCTGGTCATTTCTGAACATGGGCTTGGCAAACGCACCAATCTAAATGAATACAAAATTCAAGGTCGTGGCGGTAGTGGTGTAAAAACAATGGCAGTAACCCAAAAAACAGGAAAAATTATTAGCGCGCACATTATCAATAATACTGAAAATAATGACCTCATGATTATTTCAGTAAATGGCCAGGTCGTACGCACACCGCTCAAATCAATTTCAGTGCTCGGTCGTGCAACCCAAGGCGTACGGGTGATGCGATTTAAAGAAGAGAATGATAAAGTTGCCAGTATTGCAGTGCTTCTGGGAGAATAAGAATAATGAAAAAATAAAAAACCCTGTGCCAGAACGGTACAGGGTTTTTGTTTTAAAAAAATTTCAAATCAGGCGGAGATACCGTTTGCTTCAACAGTACGGATTTCAAGAAGTTCTCCCATATATGTATTATTACTTTGATAATAATTTCAAACTTTCTCTAAGCAAAACTCCCGCATCTTTTCCTTCAGAATCTAAATTATTTACCACTCTACGAGCTTCTTCTCTACTATAACCCATATTCACTAATGCCTCAACTACTTCACCCAAAACGCCACTCGCCTGTTCCCTGTTCCCTGTTCCCTGTTCCCTGATCTTTGATTTCAAATCCACAACTATCCTCTCTGCTGTCTTTTTTCCAATTCCACTCACACCCGTCAAATAAGCCACATCTCCCCTGCCAATCGCAGATTGAATATGTTCAAGACTTCCGAGACCCATGATATTCATGGCAGTACGCGGCCCAACACCATTGACTGAAATGAGAAGTTCAAAAAATTCTTTTTCTTCTAACGTCTTAAACCCAAATAATTCCATGGCATTTTCTGAAACTTTTAAATATGTATAGACTGTTACTTCTTGCCCATTTTTTAATTCAACAAAAAAAGGCGCGGATACATGTACTTCATATCCAACGCCTGATTGTGTAAACAAAACAATGATATTATTTCTTTGAAAAATTATTGTACCAAAAAGTGCAGAGATCATGTTACTACGATTAAAAAACCGGAATACTACATTCTTGCCTCTCGACGATTTTGTGACGACTGCAAATCTCCAGCCCTCCTACGCAGATCTTCGACCTTAGATAGCAGGGCCCCACCATCCGCCAGACGGACTTTGCTCGAACCCATGTTAGCTCTTAGACCATTTGCAACAACATTTAGTCGTTCAGTTTGAACTTGAGCCAAGTCATTGAACGACCCATCAATTCCCTGTGCTTCAATTGCACTTCTATCTGTATCCTGTAAAATATCTATTTCTTTCCCAATAGCCCGAAGTTCTTTAAAAATCAATTCATAGTCAGGACCTTTCGCTTGTGCTTCTATATCTTCAATCTGTTCTACTACTCGCTCTAAATCACGCTGTGTTGGCACCATTTCTAAATTAACAGAATTTGAATCTCCCATCGCATACCCTTGGTTGAAAAGTTCTTTTGCATTTGCAAATCTCTCGCGATACAAAGTAAGGATATTTTCGAGTGCTGGTTTAACCCTTCGCACCACCATAGAGACATACAATGGCAAATTTGGGGAGTTTAACAATTCTTGAACTGACCCAACATAGTCTCTCACAGCATGAACATTTTCTGTACTTGAGAACTCGTTGCTTTCCTTTGCTATATGCTGAAGTTCTTCCAAACCAGAATTTACAATGTTGTAAAAGCGAACATCCATTTCTTGGTCAAGCTCATCACCAGTAAGAGTCTCGCTTCTATCCCGTCTCTGTAATTCTTTCCTCTTTTTTTCATCCAGCTTAGCTCGCTCTGCATGTCCTGATTGAAAGTTAGATGCTGCTTCATAACGCTCAGAAATTTCAGACATATTTTTTGAAGATTAAATCTTTAAATCCACATGAGGGTAAAAAATACATGAACTTCATATCCAACGCCACAAAGGGTTAATAGAGAAATTTTATTATTATTTTTTGAGACAATTGTACCTTTCAGAAAGGGGAACATACGTTATGCAGCCATTTTTTTCTTAGATGCAACTGCTCTATTCAAATCGTCTTTAAATCGAACAAGTGTCTCTCTCCTTACTCCTGCACCAGGGATATCTCTGCTTTCTTGCAACACTTCCCTAATACGCTGTGCTTCCAAAACCAATTTTTGTACCATTTTGGGATCTGCTCCTTCTAATGCTTGTCCCAATCCTTCTATCAGTCCATTCCAATATATTAAACTACCTGACTCTCTATCGTTTCCTGGCAACAGGTACTCCTGACCTGCTCGTATAAAACTCAAATCTTCTTGTGCTTGATGAGCTAAAAAATTTAAATCAGCGCCTATGGATTGTCTTGATTCAATACGCGATGTCATAATAATATAGTTAAAAATAACAAACAAATATACCACAAATTACCCTTTTTGTCAATGTATTCACCTACGTGAACTTGATGTATATTTTTCGTGTAAGCTATGTGCTTCTTGTCTAACTTGTTCCAAGCGACTAGTGGGTATACCATAACGTACGAACAAACTATGGGGGTTACTCTTCTGGTCGTTTAGGATATCAACTTCATAGTCCATCAAAAGCGAAGTAATAAGTATATCTATCTTCATCAAAACTTCTTCTATACCCCACTTACTACCTATCTCGGTTGCTTTTTTATAATATCTTTTCAGAAACTCAATGCTATCGCACACTTGAGCTAAAACTCTTACTCGTTCGGATTTACGAATATCAAATTCTCTAAGATCAATATTCATCTGGAGAGATTCAATGCGCTCTTTGGTCATGAGAAAAAATTCTTGTATTTTATTTTCTTGAGCATCTCTTAGTGCTTCATCCGAAAGTCTTTCGCCCATATTATTTATTTCTTCTTAAACAAAATACTAAATGGCTTAACTTCTTTTTTTAATTCAAATATATACGTTCCATTAGCTCCACCATGGCAACTGTCTACTGTTTGTCCATGTACAGTATATATGTTTTGTATGGTAATCTGCAAGTCTTTTGCGTCTGGCTGAAGAATATGGATCTTATCACCAACTACAACCGTATTGTGGGGTTTAAAAGTAATTTTAAATATCTTTTTTTCTTTTTCACATGCTAGCACTTGACCCACAAATTGCTCCTCTCCACCTACATGGCTATTTTCTGTATTTTGTTCAACTGTGTCTCGGCCAAACAAAAATCCAGCGGTATACCCGCGGTGAATGAGGTTTTCTAAATATTGTTTTTTAATTAATTTTAATTTCTTCTTATCTGAAATTCCATCCACTGCTTGTCGATATGCCTTAATAACGCTTGAGAGATACGCCACACTTTTTGCCCTGCCTTCAATTTTGAAACTTGTTATGCCAGCATCAATTAATTCAGGTATATGTTCAATAAGACACAGATCTTTTGAATTGAAGATGTATGTCCCATGCATATCTTCTTCCACAGGTATTTTCATACCCGGACGATTTGGCTCTTCAACTTCAACCGCTAAAACATCTCCGAAGCCCACTCGTTTGCTCCCCCTCATAGGGGGAGCTGTCTCCGCAGAGACAGAGGGGGTATCTATGTTGTATTTCCAACGACACGGCTGTGCACAATCACCTAAATTTGCACTTCGTCCGGTAAGCCATGCCGAGAGCATACACCTCCCAGAATAACTCATACACATGGCTCCGTGCACAAAATACTCAAGTTCACATTTTGGAACTCGCTTATGAATTTCTTTTATTTCTTTTAGCGTTACTTCCCTGCCTAAGATAACGCGAGAAACGCCTTGCTCATACCAAAATTTTACCGCCTGCCAATTCGTCGCATTTGCTTGAGTAGAAAGATGAATTGAAATATTTGGTGCGTATTGTTTGACCATTTGTATTACACCTGGGTCAGACACGATAAGTCCATCGGGTTTCCACTGATTTAGTTTTTTCAAATATGCAGGCAATTGTTTAATATGTTCATTATGCGCGTAAATATTTGCCGTTACATATATTTTTTTTTCCATTGCATGTGCGTATTCGATTGCTTCGCGCACTTGGTCCAACGTAAATGAATTGATACGTACACGCAAACTAAAATCGGGGATGCCTAAATACACGGCATCAGCTCCATAGGCAAACGCGTATTTCATTTTTTCAAAATCACCCGCTGGAGCGAGTAATTCTTTACTTTGCTTTTTAAGCATACCTATGTGCTACTTATGTTTCAAAAAATATTCCACAATAGTTTGTACCCCAAATCCATTTGCTCCAGCGCGAATCCATGGTTTTCCTTTTCCGTCATAAATAGCACCAGCCAAGTCAATATGCGCCCATGGGTAGAAAGGATTTTCGTCTTTATCTTGTGTAAAAAACTCCAAAAATGCAGCACCGATGCTTGCCTGTCCATACTTATCAGCACCATTTCCTGCCGCGTTTCTGATATCTGCGATTTCACTTTTGTTTACTTCTTTGAACTCTTCACCGAGTGGTAATCTCCATAGTTGTTCACCACATTCCTGCGAAGATGAAAGGAGGCGCTCAACTATTTTCTCTTCTTGACTAAAAAGCCCAGAACGTTCGAGGCCAACCGCAACCATACAACCACCCGTAAGTGTAGCTAAATCAATAACCTCTTTCGGATTATATTTATTTGCATAGCAAAGGGCATCTGCCAAAATCAATCTGCCCTCGGCATCAGTATTTTTTATTTCAACGCTTTTTCCATTATACGCAGTCAAAATATCATCTGGTCTAAATGCTGAACCGCCTGGCATATTCTCGGCTGCAGGGATAAGGGCGACGATATTTTTCTTGATCTTTAATGACGCAGACACATACATAATACCCAATACTGCTGCGGCGCCCAGCATATCATATTTCATATCTACCAAATAATCCCGCGGCTTAAGGCTCAAACCCCCTGAATCATAGGTCACGCCTTTTCCAACTAGCACAGTAGGTTTCTCTGTTGCTTTTGAAGCTCCCTTATATTCCACCACAATAAATTTTGGTTCTTCCTGCGAGCCTTTTGCAACACCGAGCAATAAACCCATTCCCATTTTTTCTAAATTTTTTTTTGAAAAAATCGTGACATTGAGAGAGCCAAACTTCTTGGTATGCGACTGGGCTTCCTTGGCCAAATAACTTGGCGTCATAATTGTAGGAGGATGATTTCCCAAATGGCGCGCCAAATTGACGCCTTCACCAATAACACGACCGAGCTCAATACCTGCTTCAAACAATTTTTGTTCAGACGATTTTACATCCAAAATACATTCAATATGTGTCACGAGGGAGACTCGGCTTTCTTTGTCGGTCTTGTGTTCATCATACGCATACGAAGCAATCTCTACAGCCACAGCAGTTTCCTTGCCTACACGTTTTTTATCCCATTTTTTCGTGATTTCCACAGGCACAACCACTGCAATGTTCTGATTTTTCTTATTCTGTGCATATACTATGGCAGCGCCAATCACTTCCTTATATCGCTTTATGGTTATGTCTCTTTCTCTGCCCATACCAACAAATAAAACTTTTTTCACCATACTATGAGAACCATAAACAAGCGTCATTTCTAATTTTTTGCCCGTTAGATCACCCTCAATCAAATTCTCAACTGCTCTATCAAGCGTCACTCCATAAAATTGAACGCCTTTATTTTTTTTATCCTCAAATAAAGGAACGACGAGGATGCTTGACCTTCGAGGCTCAGACAAATAACTATATGAAATCATATAAAAAACATTAATGTGTAAGTTTTTTGATTGTAACGTGTTTTATTCTCAAAGTCAATAAAACCCACCGTCGGTGGATTTTATTGTACATAACTTTTATAAATATTAAATCCTTTCAATTTTTTTGCCCGTAAAATCTGTAAACTCGCTCCTATCCACTTTCCAAAAATTCAAAGCAACCGGCACTTTGCCAGATCCTCCGGGCGTGTCTATAACATACATAGGACATGCAAGCCCACTAAGACGTGAACGCAATTCTGTCATCATCTGCACTTCTTTATCAAAATCTACAATAAAATGCTCTGCGCCACGAACTAAATCGCATCTATAAAAATAATATGGTTTTACGCCTATTTCGACGAGACCGCTAAATAAATCATACAACACTCCAACTGAGTCATTTACGCCTGCCAAAGATACAGTCTGGGACAAAAGCATGGTAGAAACTTTTTGTAATTTCTTTATTGCTTTCAGTGTCTGTGGTGTTATCTCGGCTGGATGTTCAAAATGAACCATGAGATATAATGGCTGTGTTTTTACTACTTTAAGCGCATCAATTACCTTCTGATTTACCATTGAGGGATTAGAGGCGTGAAGCCGGGTGCCCACGCGAATAATTTTAATCTGTGGCAAGGCAGAAAATTTTTCTAGTGCTTTCTTCAGCAAACCTGGGACAGTCAAGGGGTCGCCACCGGAAAAAACAAGTTCTCGTATTTCTGGATGTTTTTTCACATAGGTAACCATCTTATTTAGATCTCTTCCATTGATGACACCTTTTTGGATATCTGATACCTTTCTTCTGCGTGTACAAAAACGGCAATACGCTGCACAGTTCATGGTTAATAAAACCAGCGCTCGATTTCCATACTTATGGACAAGCCCACGCGTTACTGTGTGTTCTTCTTCCATCAATGGATCTACCATGGTTAATTCTTCGTCCTTTTCCTCTTTATCTGAAGGGACGAATTGATTGTATATCGCGGGACAAACCTTGGTGAGTTTTTTTAGATATGGTGATAATCGAGTTGCGAGCATATTAAAAATAATTAATCAATTTAATTTTAAAATATCCAATATAATTTTTTTATGCTTATCTTTATTTTCGATACAATCTTTTTTAATTTTGGAAAAATAATTCTGTATTGTTTTATTATCCTCTTCAACTAATTTCAGTGCTTCCCAAACTGATATACCCGACTGACCCATAAGACAGTCCGCTTCTTCGCCAGGCTCATATACTACTTCCCCTTTCTCATCAACCCAAAAAGGATATATCTTACAAACTAACGGCCTATTATCTCTTAATGTACAGCCGTGCCCATCGCTAAGAAAAATACAGTCGCCATTTTTATTTTTCTTTATATTAGTTTTAAAAAAATTCTTACCAATTTTAATTAAGCTATTTTTCCACCACGCTTCATCATCATGCATGCTTTCAAGCTTATATTCGCCAGCAATCACAAAATCTTGAATTTGATATCCGAGGGAAGTTATTGTATTAATATCTTCAATCATCAGCGGAAATTTCAGCCATCCTTCACAACATGAAACTTTATTTATTTTTTTACATTCAAGACATTTGTTAAATGTGATAGTATCTGCCATACATACCTGCTTAAAATTATCGACCTGGATATTCAATATTATAACGTTTACATGAGGATTTTAAAATTTCCTCAATCATTTGTTCGTAGCTCATTCCTGAACTTTTCGCAGCCCTCACAAAACGTGAATTCCCTTCAATATGAGGCGTTATTCCTGGCGGACAATTCACTTCAATAAAATATGGTTCTCCATCCACATCTAGTCGGATATCAAATCGTGCCCAATCTAGCATTTGTAACTTCTCAAAGGCCATAAAACATAGATCACCTATTTTCTTCTCTAACTCTACATCGATGTTTGCAGGACAAACCAACGGATCTTTTCCTTTGGCTGGATCATCGTACACCCATTTTGATTCGTAATGTTCAAACTTAGGCATATTTTCTGGCAGGTCATCAAATGTGATTTCAACAATAGACAATATTTTTGGCGGATTTCCTAACATCCCCACCGTGAATTCCCTCCCCGGTAAATATTCCTCCACAATAACTGGCTGTCTAAATTCTTCTAGTAATTTCCTTACAACTTTTTTTAAAGAAAAAGAGTCATTAACAAGGTTGCTACTTTTAATACCCTTGCTTGAGCCCTCGCCTAAGGGTTTTGCAAGAGCAGGATAAAAATCAACGCCCCCATTTTCAATTTCTCCTAAATTTCTAAATACTTTCCACCTAGGAGTCTTGATACCATAAAATCCCAAGATCTCTTTAGCAACTGATTTATTTAAACCAACTGCATAACTCAAAGGTTTAGGGCCCGTATACGGGATGCCAAGCATTTCAAGCATCGCAGGAATTTGCGCTTCCCGATCTGCTCCATGTATACCTTCAGCAATATTAAATACAATATCTATGGTTCCTTTCAAATCTTTCAATTTCAAATATGCATTTTCGTCTGCCTCCACATGAAAGACCTTATGACCCAACGCCTCAAGTGCCTTAGTAATTCCTTCAATGGTGATTGGCTCATCAAATTCAGCTTCTTTTATATACTGAGGGTCATTGATGTCGGGTTTAACATGGCGAATATTGTAAGTTAATCCGATGTTCATAATTAATATCTTATACCGTATCTATGTTATTACTAATCGAAAAGTCATTATCTTCTGTTCTTTGTTCATCTCTTTGATTGAAAGAATCGTCGAGTTTTTTCCAATCCAAAACCCATACTGTATCTTCTTTTTCTGAATCTTCATCATAATTAATCTGCCCTACTCTCACAAAACCACATCTTTCCAACACGCGCTCGGAGTCCACATTCTCTGGGTCAGTGTAAGCTGTTATGGTTAAGTTGGGCTTTAATTCAGGTACTATACCTTCGCCCCCACGAGATGGATCAAAACTTCTGCCTAACGTCTGACAAATTTGTCTAACGCCGCTAGATACAAGTCCTCGCTCCTCTTTTTTATCATATCTCCTCGTGTCGTGTAGACGGGCGTAACTTAATTCCATAACTAGATTTTGTTCGGGTATTTTTACCATTTCTTTTGTGGTCATCTCTTCGATTCTTCTCCCATCTTCAGGAAGCATTTGCACCCAGCCCTCTATTTCGCCTTCACTTTCACGGCCACTTACACCATACAGCAATCTATCATTTCCATGTCCTTCAATAAGATCTTTTATTTCATCGTCGGTCATTGGATCACCTATCATAAATTCTAAAGCTTTTGGGTTAACATCAGTTTCATGATACCTGTCTATATCTTCTTGTCTCATTGCATTTAGAGGACGAATCCTTGCTCTTTCACCTTCGCCAAATGTCCATACACCTGTATCCTCAATTGTTTTCCCAGGTTCAGCGTCGATGTGGTTCCTTCCTCCTTCTGGGGCGTGCCATTGTCCTAACTCCTTTAGTCCTCTTTCATTTTCCATATCATTAATTTAAAACTTTTGTTACATGCGTTCACACGCAGAATCAATGATCTTCCGTATAAGTTCTTCGTAAGAAATCCCAACTGCTGTACATGCCATAGGTAAATCTGAATGTGTAGGATTCAACCCTGCGAGCGGATTTATTTCAAGAAATTGTAACCTTCCATCTCTATCCATTTTTATATCCACTCTCCCGGCGTCCCGACACTCCAAGGCTTGATAGGCTTTTACCGCAATATCAAAGGCATCCTTGACGATTTCTTGGTCAGTGACAAGTTCATATTTTACTAGTTCTTCACACAATTCTTTGTTTACAAACGAGTAGACATCCTTTTCAGCGTTCTCAAGCAATTTTATTTCTAGCACTGAGATAGCTCGCGCTTTTTCTCCTGTTCCCCATACGCCGACTGTAAATTCCCTTCCAGGTAAAAATTCTTCTACTAAGACGGGCTGTTTGTATGTAGATAACAACTCTTGTGTCACTTTCGTCAACTCATCCTGATTATGTACAATGGAATGAGGGTTTACACCCTTACCCGTGCCCTCACTATTTGGCTTTACAAAGAGAGGAAAAAGTAATAAAAGTGTGTCGAGTTTCTGTAGATCTTCATACGACTTTATCGTATAAAAACCTGGCGTTTTTATTCCCGCATCTCGTATTATTCTTTTGGCAACAGATTTATCTAAACTTACAGCCAACGTAAGAGGATCACTAAATGTGTAAGGAATATGGTAGGCTTCCAACACAGCAGGAATTTGAGCTTCTCTATTTCTTCCATTCTCACCTTCGGCTATGTTAAACACAAGATCCCAACATCTACCATCGACAAGTTTTTTTTGAAGTTCAAAAAAATTCCCAATCCGCTCAACGGTATGACCAAGTTTTTCTATAGTATTAAACAAAGCGTCTATAGTAGCCGGGCTATCAAATTCAGCCTCTTCAAGAGAGCTGATATCTTTTTGATCTTCTTCCACAACAGAGGAACGTAAATTAAATGTCAAACCAATATGCATATAAGACATTATGTGACCCTTGTCTTTAATCTATATGATAAGTTATTCAGTATGGTCTTTAATGTATCTTCAAAAGATATACCATACAAATTCAAAACATTACTAATAGCACAGTTACACTCAAGAGATCCAAAAGCAGGGTTTGCATTAGAATCTATAATATAATATTTTCCGTTTCTCACATCCTCGCGAATATCAAACTTGGCATAGTCATTCATCTTCAACACACAAAAAGCTTTCTGAATTTCCATTTCAAACTGGGTCCCTTTGATGTCTTCTCTTTTTTTATATTCAAATATGTCTTCATCCCCCCACTTGCCAATATGCGTATCAATAACATACTTGCCCTGGCGTGTAAATTTTTTTTCTGTCACGTACACATGCATCTTATCTTCGGAGGCATTGTCCTCCAATACCATAGCAGTCAGTTCTTTTCCTTCAATATATTCTTCCACTATAACCGACTGGTGATATATAGACATCAATTTTTTCACCCTCTTCTGTAAATGCACCACGTCTTCGCTAATCGCTGACTCATCTATTTCTATGCTGCCATGAATCCCATTAAGTTTCGAAATCAATGGAAAATTCAACGTGTCGTGCAAAACAAAATCCTCTTTTTCAACAAGCTGATACGGGGGGATAGATATGTCATATTTTTCTAAAATAATATGCGATAGAAACCTATTACGATCATATATTAATCCCTCTGTTCCTGTACCTAAATAAGGTATACCCAATATGTCTAATACCGCCGGAAGACCAGGCCCAAAATCCTCTCTTCCATGGATAGTATCAGCCAAATTCAAGACGAATAGTGGATTATTTTTTGTGAGATAATCTATCATCTTATCGTCAGCGGGGACCGTGTCGACTGCAAATCCCAAATTCTCAAAATATGGAACTATTTTCCGAGCGTCATCACGCAAATATGATTCTGCTACGTATTCAGCTTCGGTATTAAAGTATTCTCTTTTTGCCTCAGTATAAAGAATTACTACTTTTTTAGGTAAAAAAAAATTGTTTCCTTCTCTAATCATATTTTTGTCCTTTGACACAGAAAATTATTTTGCCAACTAAAAAACCCAGACGGCTTTTGTCGTTTGGGTTATGTCAAATAAATAATTGTTTATCTTAGGAAAAGGATCCAAATCTTGTGACCTTTCAAGGTCCATAAATACATATAATGGCTCTCGCCAATTTACCACACTGCGTGGAGCAGGCAGTAGAAGAACGGTTTCGTTCTCTCAAATTGTACCACCACCATACGTGGTGTCAATAGATTTTTGCTACTTTTCCACAGAAAGGCTAAGAGACATTCCATCCAGCTTGACTTCAATTCCGCCAGCATGTTTTTTCAAATCTGTCGCAAGCGTTCCTTTTTTTATTTCATCGCCATATTCCTTAAACACTGTGTTTAGAAGTTCATCAGACGTCTCATAGCCTACCACAACCGAGTCTTGAATAGTTAACTTTTGTTCTTTGCGCATTTGATTGATGGTGCGGACAATTTCTCGGACAAGGCCTTCTTTTTTAAGCTCACCATTAATCTCTGTATTCAACGCAACCTTTAAACTACCGTCTTCTTTCATTATCCAATTTTTTTCTAAATCTACAGCTTCACTTATTTCCTTTATATTTAATTCTTCAGAAATAATAACCTTCAATTCGTTTGAAAATTGAAAATTAAAAATTGAAAATTGTGAAAGTGGCTGTCGTACTTTTATACCTGCTTCAGCACGTAACGCAAGACCCATCTCAACAACCTTCCTCACCTGTGCCATATCAATTATAACTTGATCATCTATCATTTTTTCATCAACCTCTGGCCACTTTTCTAAATGCACACTTTCACAATCAGTTCCTTGTTCGTTGTTCCTTGTTCCTTGGTACACTTTTTCTGCAATAAAAGGTGTAAATGGAGCCATTACTTTGGACAAAGTTAGAAGCACTTCGCGCAAAACTGATGTCGCAACTTCCACGTCTTCGGAATTGTCGCCTTTGAAACGATCACGTGAGCGACGAACATACCAAGTTGACAGTTCATTAATAAATTCAAGAATTGGTCTACTTGCTGCAGTCATATTATAACCTTCCATGGCAACTGTCACATCTTTAACTAGTATCTGCAATTTGGCGAGAATCCATTTGTCCAATACACTCAAAGATTTCGAATTTCGAATCCTTAGACCCGGACTTAGGGTTTCGAATTTCGAATTTTTCGATCCGTACATCTCATAAAAAGCTACAACATTCCATAAGGTGTTATTCAATTTGTTAAAAATGTCTTTAACCTCGCGATCATTAAAATATAAATTATCTGCCTGCATCACTACACTACTCATAAGATAATAACGCAAAGCATCTACGCCATATTCTTCAATTATTTTCCATGGATCAGTATAATTCATTTTTGACTTAGACAATTTTTCTCCTTTTTCATTCAAGATAGTACCCGTACATACCACATTTTCAAAACTAACATTATCAAACAATAAAACGGCCATGACATGCATGTAATAAAACCACGCGCGCGTTTGAGCGATGTATTCTGCGATATACTGGCCTGGGAATCTTTTTTTGAAGGTCTCAACATTTTCAAATGGATAATGAAATTCAGCAAAAGGCATAGACGCTGATTCTACCCAACAATCTATGACTTCTGGAATGCGTGTCATTTCTCCTCCACATTTCTCGCATTTCAGCTTGATTTTGTCCACGTTGTGCTTGTGCAAATCTAATTCTTCGACTTTGTCTGTTTTATAGACTTCATCAAAATTAATTGCTTTTTCTTTTAGCTCTTGTACACTCCCAATACATACCGTTCCGTCACATTCTTTATTATTACATTTCCAAAATGGCAAGGGGGTTGCCCAAAAACGATTACGGGAAATATTCCAGTCTGGCGCGGTTTCCAAAATATTCAAAAACCGTCCGTGCTTAAGATTGTCTGGGAACCAATTAACTTTTTCGTTAAATTCAATAATTCTTTTTTTCTTGTCTTGGATATTTATAAACCATGCAGAAATAGCGTTGTAAAAAAGTTGTGTATCACAACGCCAGCAATGTGGGTATGAGTGTGTATGACTCTGTCGTGCAAACAACAATCCGCGATTTTCCAAATCATCTTTAATCGCTTTCTCTGCTTTTTTGAAATATTGACCTCGTATAAACTCCGGAGATAATTCATTGAAATGTCCTTTGTCATCAAGCAAGGGAACCACCGGCAAACCAATTTTCAACCCTAAGTTATAATCGTCCTCACCATATACAACAGCGGTATGTACCACGCCAGTTCCTTCTTCAGTCGTCACAAAATCCGCGCTAGTCACATACCACGCTTTTTTGCCCGTTTCGTGAATAGCGGGAATATCAAATAATGGTTCGTATTCCAAACCTACTAAATTTCCACCCAATACCTGCTGTACTACTTCAAACTCCTTTCCTTCAACATAATTCATCAATCTATCCTTGGCAATAATATAGTGATCTTCTCCCAATTTTACGAGGCTATATTCAATTTTTTCTCCTACTGCCAATGCCACATTTCCCGGCAATGTCCACGGCGTAGTCGTCCATGCTAGAATATATGTATTTTCCGGCAACTCAATCTTTTGATCTTTTGATCTTTTGATCTTAAATTTCGCGGTTACCGTCTCTTCTTTAATATCCTTATAACTATCGTCCATCGCAATTTCTGCTTTTGAAACCGGCGTTTCACAGTGCGGACAATACATAAGTACTTTTCTGCCTTCGTAAATCAAACCTTTATCCCAAATTGTTTTGAGAGACCACCATACGGATTCCATGTACACAGGATCCATGGTCTTGTACGCATTATCAAACTCAACCCAGCGGCCAATTCTATTGACCATTTTTTTCCACTCCTTTGTGTACATGAGAACTTTTGATTGACATGCTTCATTAAATTTATCCACACCCAAATTTTCTTCAATCTGTTTTTTTCCTGAAACTTTCAATTCTTTTTCGACCAAATTTTCAATTGGTAACCCATGACAATCCCACCCCCAACGCCTTCGCACACGATAACCTTTCATAGTCCAGTAGCGAGGGACTACATCTTTAATTACTGAACTCAAGATATGCCCGTAATGAGGCAAGCCTGTCGCAAACGGAGGTCCATCATAAAATACATACGGATTATTTTCCGGACGTTCACTCACTGATTTTTCAAAACACTGGTGCTCGTCCCAGTACTTCAAAATTTCTTGTTCGTTTTGGTTGGCATTGTACATATTTAAAAAATTATAAGATAATAGATGTACGAAATACGAAAACTGCGAAAGGTGCGAAAAATATATTTCGAATATTTCGTAGTTTTCGTATTTCGTACATAAATAAAAAACACGCTTTCACACGTGCCAAGAGTCGCGTGGTCCAAAGGACTTTACGCGACGGTACCATCTTGAGCTTTAACTTGATTACAGCTTTTACGGGCTTACCCGTGGAGTTCTACTCATCTTTCAGACTTTCTTCTCCAGGCTTGCCGCTGATAACGGCTTAACGCTTTTGTGATTATATTGAAATTATACTAAATAATAACAAAAAGTCAACAGTTGAGCCAAACAAAACATCATGATACAATACTCACGTCATACACTCTAAGCCAACCATATGTACACCAACCCCCTTTTCATCGCCTCTGATCACGGCGGTTATCAACTCAAAAAACGAGTTATACGTTATATTGAAAATGAACTCAAAGGTAAGGTCGAAGATCTTGGACCACATGAACATGTTGAAACTGATGACTATCCAGACTACGTCATACCGCTTGCGCATAAAGTCGTTGAAACACAAGGACGCGGTATTGTAATATGTCGCAATGGAGTTGGGGTTTGTATTGCCGTAAATAAAGTGAAAGGAATAAAATGTGGTATTGGGTATAATATTGCTGCAGCAGAAAGTATGATGAAGGATGATAACACAAATATTATTTCCCTTGCTGCGGATCATCTGTCCGAAGATCACGCCATGGCAGTGGTAAAAAAATGGTTAGAGACTGAGTTTAGTGGAGAAGAAAGACACGTCCGGAGATTGAAAAAGGTTGAAGAAATAGAGAAATAAAAATTCAAAACGCAAAACTCAAAAATCAAAATTTGCAACTAAAAACTAATAAACTTTAAGTTTTAAGTTTACATTTTGAGTTCTGAGTTTTGAACTTTGAGTTATTTTATGCAAATCATCCCCTCAATCCTCGTTCAATCTAAAGAAGAATTTCTTCGTGAAATAAAGTCTGTCCAAAAATCAGTAGATATGGTTCAGCTTGATATCGCTGATGGAATTTTTGTACCACACACAACGTGGATGGATCCAGATATAGTAAAAAAGAATGCAAAAATTGATGTGGAACTTCATCTCATGGTTAGTGAACCTCTGAAAGAATTAAAAAAATGGGCCACAGTCGAACAAGTACAGCGCATTTACGTACATTTTGAATCCGAAGAAAACTTGAAAAATATTATGCCCACACTCCATGCGTATGGATGGGATATTGGTATCGCATTAAATCCAGACACACCAACAAGTGTACTTGATCCATATATAAAAGAAATCAAAGCAGTGATGTTTATGGGAGTAACTCCGGGAAAACAGGGACAAAAACTGATTCCTGAAGTGCTAGAGAAGATGGTTGATTTTATTTCCAAAAATCCAAACATATTTACCGCAATCGACGGAGCTGTAAATGAAGAAACGCTGACAGATATTGTAAAAACGGGTGTTAAAGCTATTTGCCCAGGGAGTGCAATATTTAAAAATGAGAGAGAACCGAGGGAGAACGTAAAAAGAATGGGGGAAATAATTAACAGGTTGACAGTTTAATTAGCTCGGGATACAATTTCTGCACTCTGTGAAAATTCAAAACGCAAACCTCAAAAGTCAAAACTATAGCTAAAAACTAACAAGCTTTACGTTTTGATTTTACATTTTGATCTTTGAGTTTTGAATTTTGAGTTATCTAATATGAAAAATAACGACATTCTCGACCTGGTCATCATTGGTGCCGCCGCTGCTGGTTCAGCAGCTGCTGTCTATGCTGCACGCAGAAATCTTAATTTTGTTGTGGTTACGAAAGATATTGGGGGTGAAGTGGCACTATCTGGCGAAGTAGAAAATTGGCCTGGTACCGTGCATACGACTGGCTTTAAACTCGCACAAGATTTTCATGAGCACATGAAATCATACAATGTACCCATAGAAGAAGGATACGAGGTTGTAAGTATACAAGCAGTAAAAAATTACCATATAGTAACAACGAAAAATAGCCTGGGCGAAAAAAAAACATATACCGCAAAAGCAGTTATTATCTCAAGTGGAATCCATCCGCGCCTTTTGAATATTCCTGGCGAAAAAGAATACTACGGCAGAGGTGTAACATATTGTACCGTATGCGATGGTCCCCTATATAGAGGAAAAGTGACTGCAACAGTGGGCGGTGGAAATTCTGCTCTCGAGTCAGCACTCATGATGGCTGGTATTGCCACAAAAGTATATTTGATAACCAAATATCCAAATACCAAAGAAAATAACTGGGGATTCCCAAAAGGGGAAAATATTTTGATTGAAAAAATAAAAGAACATGCAAATATAGAAGTGATATACAACGCAAATACAAAAGAAATAGTAAACGATGGAAGTTTTGTGAGTGGGCTGATATATGAAGATACCGATTCAAAAGAAGAAAAGAGAATTGATATCCAGGGAGTGATGGTACACGTCGGACAAATCCCTAATTCAAATTTTGTATTATGCGGATCAAAAAATACGATCGGTGAGATAGAAGTAGATACCAAGTGCAAGACAAATTGCCCGGGTATTTTTGCTGCCGGAGATGTTACCAATGTTCCATTTAAACAAATTGCCATTGCCGCAGGACATGGAGTAACGGCAGCCTTGAGTGCAATAGAGTATATAAATAAGTGGAAAGAAGAAGTGTAAATAAAGATTACCCGCCCAAGGCGGGTCCGCCAGGGGGCGGAAAAGATTGTAAAATTACAAGATTACGAATAAAAACGAGCAAGACTCGTTTTTATTATATCAATTTACATAATCTTTCAATCTTAGGCTCGCAGGGCCATAATCTTCAGTCTTTTGTGTTATTTTGCTATAATCAGCTTATATTATTGCTGACTTCGCATATGAAAATAAACAAAACTACAGCTTACCACCTCTCGTTTATCATGCTTGTCTTTCTAGCGCAATTCTTATTTATAAATCCTATTGGCGAATTTGCTTTGAATGATGACTGGGTTCATACAGAAATAGCCAAACACCTGGTCGATACCGGAGAATTTCGTATGTCTCCATACGCGGGGCCCACGTTTTATATACCTATTCTGTATGGTGCAGCCCTTATCAAAATCTTTGGCTTTTCTTTTTCAATGCTTCGAATTTCAACACTCATTTTAAGTCTGTTCTCAATATTAATCTTTTACTTTTTACTGAACAAAACAAACAACAAACCACATATTAACCTGCTCATTACTCTTGCACTCTGGCTCAACCCAATTTTTTACAATCTGTCATTCACCTTCATGACTGATATTCCTGCATTATTTTTATTCATTGCAAGTATATTTTTATATTACATCGGATTTGAAAAAAAGAACGCGTGGTATTTATTTTTTGGTTCACTCGTCTCAGTTGTCGGGTTTTATACGCGGCAAACAAACATATTGCCTATGGTTGCTGCTGGACTCTATGTCATCCTGAATCCCGATGTAATCTGGATGAAAAATCTTTCTTACCACAAAATTCCTTTGACACATCTTGTATTATCTTTCGGCGTTCCATCTCTACTATGGCTCTCCATGTATATCTTCTTGCAAAAAAATAACCTGCTTCCTCAAGGCGCTTCCCTTCACTATGTATACAAACTAAATGAACTTTTAACACACACGTTGTGGTGGTTGTGGTATAGCCTCGTATATCTCGGTTTATTTGCCTTGCCATTTGCTGCCGGATACGTACTCAAACATCCTTTCAAGCGAATCAAAAATACCAAACTGCTCATTCTTACAAGTATTCCGGTTATTGTTGCTCTTGTCATTTTCAAAATTAAACATGTCCGTCTGCCATATGTCATGAATATAATTACTGAATACGGACTTGGGCCTATGTACAATGTTATCAACGGTCAATTCAAACCTATGTTTCATGGTTGGGTATGGCTTTTGGTTACCTGTGCTGCGACTGGAGCTGGCGGATGGCTCATTTACATATTTTTACGAGCAAAAAAATTTCATGAATCACCTTTTGGGTATATATACACGACAGGTATAGTATTTTTAATCCCTATTTTATTATTTCATAGTTTTGACCGATATTACTTAGCGCTATTTGTCATTGTAGGAATCATTATTGCAAAGCAACTTACATTTAAAAATTTCTACGCGCCAGCTACATTACTTGTGTTAACCATATATGCAGTGTTTAGCATAAGCCAAACGCAATTTTATTTAAACTGGAATAAGGCACGATGGGAAATGGCATCCCACGCTCTCGCGGTTTCCCAACTCCAACCGCATACTATTGACGGCGGATATGAATGGAATGGCTGGCACGCGTATTGGTCTGCATGGTCTGCTCGATATGAACAAGGAACTCTCCAGGGACCATGGACAGCTCCGTGGTGGATCAAATATCTTTTTGTAAATAATACCGAAGACTATATTGTCAGCTTTTCTCCTCTGAAGCCATATTCAGTAATTCAGACAAAACAAATTCCCGGGTGGAATCCCAATAACACCTTATATCTCCTTAAAAAACCGTAGACTGGAACGACGTAGAGTGGTATAATCGGTATATAATTTAGCTACTTAAACATATGCTTCTCCAAAATCTCATTCCCTATGTACCCTCGTCTCTCACCGTGACAATCATATATGTAGTCGCCATGCTTGGACTCATCTTAATTATATATGGCATTTTTCTCGAACGAGAACGACGCCAGGACATTGTCATCATGCTTGGCGCGCTTTGTTTGCTTGATTACGCAATATATATCAAAAATACGATATTTATTATTGCTATGGCTGGCATTGCCGTAGCGTCACTTATAGAGCTTATTGAGATACTTGCAGGGATACACAAACATTCACAAACTGATCTGAAAGAATATAAAAACTTAAAATAGACTATGTTTGATCTTATCACCATTGGTGACGCCACCATGGACACATTTCTTGCTATAGATGATGCAACACTCAGTTGCGACCTCAATCGCGAACACTGCAAACTATGCATCAACTACGCAGACAAACTTCCTATTACCCATACAGGACAATCGGTGGGTGGTAATGCAGCCAATGTGGCAGTAGCGTGCCAAAAACTCGGATTTAATACTGCGCTCGTAACTGAACTTGGCGATGATATCAATGGCCTCATTATAAAAGAAGAACTCGAAAATAGCGGCGTACACACTAAATTAGTAAAAGTACACAAAGGAAAAGAAACCCGTTATTCTGTGGTATTACATTACAAAAGTGAACGAACTATTTTGTCGTATCATGTAAAACGCGCATATTCTTTGCCAAAACTACCACAAACAAAATGGATATACTATTCCTCCTTGGGTTCTTCATTTGAAAAACTTCAGGAAAAACTGGTTGCGTATGTGAAAAGACATCCGGAAACTAAACTTGCCACAAATCCAGGCTCATACCAGATAAAATTTGGCCTGCAAACATACAAAAAAATACTTCCTTTGACAGAATTGCTATTTGTAAACAAAGAAGAAGCAACAAAACTCGTAGGTCAGCGCGATTCAATACAAAAAACCATGCACGCGTTACATCTACTTGGACCACGGATAGTAGCACTCACAGATGGAACCAAAGGCTCATATGCATCTGACACAAAGACGCTCTATTTCATGGAGCCGTTCCCTGCTAAAGCAATAGCACGTACGGGTGCGGGCGATGCATATGCAAGTGGATTTTTGTCTGCAATTTTATCTGAAGAAACAATAAAAACTGCCATACAATGGGGCAGTGCAAATGCGGGTGGTGTTATTCAAAAGTTCGGTGCACAAAAAGGATTACTCACCAAAAATCAAATCAAACAATATATAAAAAAACATTCGCGTGTTGTACCGCGAGTTATATAAAAATGTATAAACTAAAACGGCCCATAATGGCCGTTTTAAAATTCTTTAGTTAACATGTCCAAATCCCTTTCTAGACCACTCTTTTCGATATCCAATTTCCTTTCTAATTCTTCCGATGGCAATTTTGCACGTTTTCTAGCACCAATTTCATCTTCTTCTTCATCAGTATCATGTGAGTATTTCCCCTGAGGACGTAAATCATTAAATTTCATCAATCCAAAATTCCTCTCCTGCGCACGCAATGCATTGAGCTGATCGTGCATCGTGCGTATCACCTCTGCCTCGTCGACTTTCCCTTGTACAAAAAGTTCTCCTCCATACTTAACCAATATATCCCGACGTATTACTATCCTTCGCTCCCTGTCTACCTCTAAAAACTTTTGACTTTTTTCTTCCGTACTCATAGTATTTTCTTTTCATCTTTCTTCCCCTGATAATAACCTTTCAAATTTTTCACTTCATTGATATCCACTCTCGGACCAAGCAAGGAAAAACCATGATCAAATGAATTGACATGACTATATATATCTTGTTTTAGGTTATCATGCCCTATTTCATCGGCAAATTTCTTCACATCTTCAACAACAGTATTTATCTCTTCTATCATCTTGCCATACTTATCTATTGCCGCCTCATACATAGGACGGTCATGAGACAACGCGGCTTGTGTGGCATGACGTCTAATATCATGTTTTAGATCAATGAGTAGCCCTACGAGCTCCTGACGTTCCCCAACGCCTAAAAAATCGCTTCCAGAGCCCCTATATACATCCTGGTATGTCCCACCCATTTCTTTAAAAATCTGAAGTTTCCTTTTCAAACCTGTAGAAGCACGCTGATGCAATAATTCCTGGCCAAGCTTATCAGTATAATGCTTGTGAACATCTTCAAACGCGCGCATATAGGGCCAAATCTTTTTGCCAACCTCAGCCATTATCTGTTCAACTTCTTCCAATGCAATATCATGCTGGTTGCGTACACCCTCCAGACGTTTTTCAAACAACTCAAGAATTTCACTCGGTATCAGAGGTGGCAAATGATCATGCATGCGTTCAAAAATATAGAGTGTGTGTTGTACGGCGGGGATGTGCATACAGACAAAGATTAAAAGATTGTAAGATTAGAAGATTATATCGATTTGTTATCACTCTTCAGACTGTTAATAAATAAATTCAAGTCTTTTGCCAAATCACAGTATTTTGTATTTAAATCCACAAAAATATCTTCTGCTATATATTTACGTCCAGATGCAACGGCTAAATGACTCCTTGTTTCTGTAATTTCTGCCCGTGCAATATATAGAGTACGAATTTTATCTGCATAATAATATCTTCCATGTGCCTCGGCTATGTTGGCAACTATGGAATTAGCGGATCGACGAATTTGAGAAGTCAGTGCATACAATTCAGTTGGCGGAAATTCATCAGTTGCATCATATATCTTCATCAGTAAAGTATACCCGTTTTTCCAAATATCCAATTGATAAAAATCTTTATATCCCATAATCTTTTCGCCAAAATCTTCTAATCTTACAATCTTTTAATCTTCACACGAAGATAGTATACCAAACCCTTCACACTACTCCAAACTTTTCTAACGGTCTTTAAACGCCATATACTCTTTCCACCTCAGATACAACTCCCTCGTTGCATGCAAATCACCTGCACAATACTGCGCAATTTCTTTGTATTTTCCCTGTTCAAACATGGGCTTTACATCATGACCAGTGACACCGTGAGATTTGGGAGATTCTATGCCAAATGCTTTGCAATAAAAATCAAGATTAAACTTGCGCGTGCTGCTGTAATACGTGAGATGTTCAAGCAAATCTACATGTACATCCGAACTATACCGATAGGGCATGAGATTTTTACTTGGTTTAACCTTATGTATGGCAGAACGCATCATAAGCACGGGGCAATCAAATCCACGCCCGTTAAACGTAACAAACTTATTGGCATACGAAATCGCTTTCCAAAATTTTTCTAGAATTTCTCTTTCTGTCCCTGGGACATACTTTATATTTCCATCTTCCCATTCAACGACTTCCTGTTCACGTGATTGGAAATAAACCGCTCCTTTCTGCGTTTCAACAGACAGCATGCCTATTGCCACGATTTCATTCGTCGGCGCCCACAGTGCCATTTGATCCTTTATCTTTTCTCTTTCTTCCTCATCTTCAGCAAACTTCAAAAGATACTGCTGCTGGGCTTCATCAAGGGAATCAAAAACTTTCGGAATTGTCTCGATGTCGAAGATGATGGTGTTCATAAAATTAAACTCAAAATTCAAAGTTCAAAACTCAAAACTACATTTTAAAACTTTAAAATTTGTGAATAGTTTTGGGTTAAAAATTTGATTTTTGACCTTTGAGTTTTGAGCTTATGAGATACATCGCAATCCCCGCGGCAACACTCACATTCAAACTCTCTTTCTTTCCATACATCGGTATATGCACGACTTTATCGCATAGTTTCAAAATATTTTCAGCGATTCCATCAACTTCATTACCCACCACTAGGGCGATATCACTGTCAATCTTCCAATCTTTTAGTCTTTCAATCTTCTCGCTCGTTTCATTCTTCTCCAACCCCACAATCATAACTCCTTTCTTTTTTAAAGAAATAATCAATCGTTTTAAATCTTTCCTTTGTTCCCACGGCATCCATGTCTCTGCACCGAGCGAAACCTTGTCTATCTGTGGTCGAGGAGGACAAGGAGTATACCCAACTAAAAAAATCTTTGTAACCCCACATGCGTCGGCAGTTCGAAACATGGCCCCCACATTATGGCACGAGCGGATATCGGGTAAAATGAGATAAAATTGTCTTTGTTTATTCATAATCTCTCTCAGTGTAATCCTTATGAATCTGCGTAATCAGTGTTTAAAATCAGTGGTATTATAACAAAACAGCCCGGCTTTTGGAACGGACTGTTCAATGTAATGATTTACTGGGTATCAACAGCATTCTGAGTAGTTTCGACCCGTTGTTTTACCGTGTCTCTCAGTTCTCGCACCTTTTCAAGCGCTCTAGTTTCTGGTTGAGTTTTACGTTCTTCAATCTTTTGTATTATTTTGCGTGTAGAAGTATTTGAATCCGCTTTTTCTTTAAAATCACTCCTTACTTCTTCCATCTTTTGTTTTCTTTCTTGCCACAACTGGTCTAATTTTTCCTTTGCCTGCTCATCACCATTTTTGGCTGCATCCAAAAGTTCTTTCTTTTGTTCTTGAAATTGTTTAACCCCCTGTGTATGCTCTTCGACACGATTTTGCACCTGTTGTAAATGTTCGCGAACCTGCTCAGGTATTTTTTCATTATTAATAGCATTCAAAAAACGCTGCCCATCCTTGAGGCCCTTTTCACGAAGCTCGCGCAATTTGTTCATTTGTTCGTCAGTCAATTTCCCCTCAAATTTCTCTTCTAGTGTATCCATTACCTGCTCACGGCTGATTTGGTGGATTCCAATATTCTTCATCAATCGCTGAACTCGTTCATCAGGATTTTGTAAAAATTTGTCTTTATGTTCTTCAACTCGGCTCATGAGATCCTGAGAGCGTTCAACCATTTTTTGCGCTTTTGCCTGAACCTCTTGTTTGTCTGATTTTTGAGCTATAAGTTCGGCCAACTTCATGCGTTCTTCGGCGTATTTTAGACGAAGCTCATCTTTTTTAACCGGGTCAAATGTAGTAACAATTTTTACACGTTCTTTTATCCCGCGCCACCACAAACCAAAAGTGGTAGGCAATTGAGTAGGCATGTCTATGTTCACTCCTTCCAGACTTTCAAGCGAATCTGGCTGACTCGCAGAAGCTGTAAGTAGTGGTTGACTTGTTTGTATCGAACTTAAATCACCTAAACTCTCTTCCAACGCGAAGACAGGGGTTAAAAAACAAAGTGATAAAACGCAGGCTAGACCCATGCGCATGACAACCTTTTTTTTCATATCTTGTATAGATTACTAATTTATCCTATTGAAACCTTTGGCACAAATAAAAAAACAGCTACTGCAATGGCAATACCTGCTACTAAATAAAGATAGACCCACGAAAAATCCGCCTGCTGTACGCCGAAATCCCCTTGTTTGTGTTGCATATGTGTTTTTTAATATTAACTCTACTGACCGTGATCAATTAGGCCAATAAAATCAATATTATGTATACAGTATAGCAGAAAAAAGTACGTTTGTCAATAGATTTTTTATTGATTTTTAATAAAAAGTGTCGTACAATATACACGTACCACGTATCACATAACACATATCAAATATTTAAATTGATACGTGATACGTGCTATGTGATACGTGAACATATGGCGACAACTCTCAAACAATATCTCACCGAATTTCTTGAACACCTGGAAATCGAAAAAAACCGCAGCCCAAAAACACTGCAGAATTATGATTTTTATTTAAGACGTTTTATAGAATGGTTTGGAGACAAACATCCTGAAAAAATAACTGGCGAGGATGTACGTCAATACCGACTTTGGCTCAATAGGCTCTGCGATGTACACGGAGAACCACTGAAAAAAAATACCCAAAACTACCATCTCATTGCTTTGCGTTCATTTCTGAAATACTTGGCCAAACGCGATGTAAAGACACTGCCCCCTGAAAAAATAGAACTAATGAAAATGCCTGATCGTGAGGTTAGTTTTCTTGAAGGTGGGGATTTGAATCGTATTCTAGAAGCGCCGTTCAAACACTTGAGCACGAAAGCACTTGCCTGCCCGCCAAATGGGAGGGAGCACGAAAGCACAAAGACAAAAATACCGCCCACACTCCTCATAGCCCATCGCGACAAAGCGATTTTGGAGTTGTTATTCTCGACGGGTTTGCGCGTGTCTGAGCTCGCCAAGTTAAAAAAGGAAGATGTAAATTTAAACCGAGACGAATTTACCGTAACGGGAAAAGGACGAAAAACTCGTGTTGTATTTTTATCAGAACAAGCGCGATATGCTATAAAAAAATATATAGAAATCCGCGGAGATCTAAATCCGTATTTATTTATTTCTCACGACAAACGCACGGGACCTAACAAAAAAATAAAAAATGGTAAGATGGCTGATGACGACCAACCATTGACACCTCGTTCTATTGAACGGACGGTGCAAAAATATGCCCGAGAAGCAGGGATTACCAAGCATGTCTCGCCACATACCCTGCGACACTCTTTTGCTACAGATTTACTCCAAAATGGAGCCGACATCCGCAGTGTACAAGCAATGCTTGGACACTCGTCTATTACGACAACTCAAATTTATACGCATATAACAGACAAAGAACTTAGAAATATCCATAAGAAATTCCATGGCAAACACAGAGCTGATGATTGACAATTGGGCTAAAAAGCGATAAAATTTGCATATTAATTATGCCTTGCGCTCGTAGTTCAATGGATAGAATAGAAGCCTTCTAAGCTTTAGATCAAGGTTCGATTCCTTGCGGGCGCACTATAATATGGTATGATAGAATAGTTGTTTCCTAATTAAGTAATAATTTTATAAAAAATAGCAACCTTTATTCTTAACCTTTCACATATGTGGGGAACACTCTTGGGAATTGTAGTCGTTGTGCTTCTCATTAGCATACGACAAGTCAACCAATACCAACGTGGCGTCAAATTTCAACTGGGTAAATTTACCAAAATGGTACAACCTGGATGGCGTTTAGTCTTGCCCATTATCCAAAGCATGACAAAAGTAGACATTCGTACCAAAGCAGTAGATATGCCTTTGCAAGAAGCACTTACCAAGGATAATGTATCTGCAAAAATTAACGCGGTCATTTACTACAAAATTGTAGATGTTGCAAAAGCAATTTTGGAAGTAGAAAATTTCTGGTTTGCCGTTAGTCAGCTCGCCCAGACAACCATGAGAAATGTGGTCGGTGAACTTGAGCTCGATGAACTCTTGGCAAATCGTGATGCGGCCGCACGACGCATCCAACAAATTCTTGAGAAGACAACACAATCGTGGGGTATACAGGTAGAAAGCGTGGAACTCAAAGATATTGTATTGCCTGACAACATGCAACGCGTCATTGCCAAACAAGCTGAGGCAGAACGTGAAAAACGTGCAGTTATTATCAAAGCAAGTGGTGAATATATCGCAGCGGAAAATATTGCAAAGGCTGCTCAAGTACTTTCTGGCACTCCTGGAGCCCTTCATTTGCGCACGCTAAGCACTATAAACGATTTGAGCTCTGACCAGTCAAATACCGTGATATTTGCAATTCCTCTTGAGGTTTTGCGCGCGTTTGAACGGATGGGAAAATAAACACAGAATACACGCCTGCCTGCCGGCAGACAGGAATTAAAATGAATTAGACTGAAATCCGCCTACTGCAAAGGCGGATTTTTACTTGTGAAATCTTTTAAAATCAGTGTAATCAATGTTGACAAATGTGAAATATCCCAGTATACTTTCTCCGTTAAAAGTCAGACTCAAGGTAAATTTTAAAAAAAGAGGTTCTCTCAGGGGTGGCTATGGTATAACGGTTATTACTTCGGTTTGTGGTACCGACAATACGGGTTCAATTCCCGTTAGCCACCCCCAAGGGAATCTCCCGACAAAAAGCCTACAATAGGCTTTTTTATTTACCTGTTTAAAAGTGATATAATGAGGGTACCAATCATTTTTGCATAGGGAATTCACTCTGTTTATTGCTCCCCTATGCCAAAATTTAATATATGAAAACGACAAAACTTCTTATTATTTCTTTATCAGCAGGCTCTGGACATGTACAAGCGGCCAAAGCAATAAAAGAAACAGCAGATACCTACCCACAGGTAGTCTGTGAACATATCGACATGGCCGGCTATATCACAAGAGTATTCAAGGCATCGGCTATCTCCTCATACCACGTTATTATTGAACATTTTCCAAAACTTTGGAAATCATTTTTTGATATTACAGACAATGAAAATTTTCTCAATGCATATTACACCATTACAAAATATTTAAAACTTATTAATTCTTTCCCTCTATACAAAAAAATACAACAATTTAATCCTGACTATATCTTGTGCTCTCATTTCCTGGCCGCTGATGTACTACTCAACACAACATCGAGCAACAGACCCCGTGTACCTGTATCTGTTCTCGTGACAGATTATGGACTCCACCCCTTGTGGGCAGTATCGGGCGTGTCGCATTATTTTGTAGCAACCTCGTCAATCGAACAAACCCTAAAAAAAAACCACCACGTACCAAAATCTCATATCACCGTAAGTGGTATTCCTGTCTACCGCTCATTTTATGAAAATTCCAAAAAAGAAGATCTACGGACCAGATATCATTTACCATTAAAAAACCAGACCATACTCCTACTGTCCGGAGGGCAAGGGTTGATGGAAACTGATACATTGGCAAAAAAAATATTTTCATATTCAAAACCTGTTACCCTTATTGCCATCGCAGGAAAAAATGAAGAACTGCGGCAAAATCTGCTTAGACTTTCTGCACCTCCCCATATCAATTACCGTGTCATTGGATGGACACATGATATGGCGTCATACATAAAGTTGTCTGATGTCGTGATAAGCAAACCCGGCGGATTGACCACAACCGAATGCATGATCTCGGGAGTACCACTTATCGCAGTTAATCCTATTCCTGGGCAAGAAGAATTTAATGTCGAATTTATACAACAAAAAAACCTTGGCGCGCTTGCCAAGGATAGTGAAAGCCTCTTGAAATTATTGCATCATTTTCTTGAAAAGAAAGAGCCTCTCGAGTCCGAAAAAATCCAGCCTGCTTCAGATATAATACTCAAAAAAATTATTACCGCACCCACGGCGCATTGACTTCCGGAGGTGTAGTGCTCTGTTCAAGCGGATCTCGCTGATAGAATTGCTCCTGACTTGGAAGCACATCAAACTCAAAAAATGAACCATAGGGATTTTCATTTCCTTTTCCATACAAATACCACACAAACCCAGCAATACTATACGAGGTAAGCATAATAAATACGCCCAAAACTCCATAAAATATTATTTGCTTTCCCTTTTTTATTTTTTCTTCTTCTCCGCTTGAGGTCATGACCAAATATCCTCCGTATATCGTGTACACAGTGGCAAGTGTTCCTACAATACTCAAAAATATTTTGATTATCTGCGCCACAATCAGACGCGGATCGCGAGGAGAACCCAAATTTGCACCCTGCTCTCCGGCAAATGCGTCCAATTGCCTGAACATATCTGAACCTGCGTATGGCACGGTCCCATTTTTTTGTTCATCTGTCCCTTCTGCGTATGTAAATTGGGCAATGAAAAAAATTCCTGTAATTATTCCACTCAGGAGAATTAGAGATGCTATTTTTTTTCTATGTGTTAGCTTCAACATAGTATATTACTCAAAAAACTGAGGTTGCGAGGCAGACGGAATAATTCCTGATGCCTGCGTTATTCTGCTCATCACAAAATTGGTAATACTGTATGCCGACAAAATCACCAAAATCCCTATGACTGCTCCCTGCATGGTTTTGCGTGCTTTGGAAATTTTTTCTTCTTCACCATGTGAAGTAATAAACCAATATCCTGAAATAAAAAACAGAAATACAAATACAGTACCAAGCAACCCAAGTCCTATTCGAACAAACCGCATGGCTGTCAGACGAGGATCCACCGCTCCCTCTCCATAGCCAGCTTGCAGGGTACCTGCCTGAAGCTGTCGAATTACCTCGTTTGTCGTATCTTCATTCACCGACTGGGCAAAAACGTTTGAATACACAGAAAAAATGCCCACAAAACAGATGAGAAAGACAAAGGCCAAGATGTATAATTTTCTATAATATTTCATAGCATGCTTTTATTCTATACCTGCACCCGGGGCTGTCTGTGGCGTAGTGCCTGCCAATATGCGCGGTACGATAAATGCCGTGATACTATATGCGGCCAATACAATGATAAGTCCAATTATCGCCGCTTTGATAATCTCTTTTGATTTGTCTATTTGTGCTTCTTCTCCACGGGCAACCATCCACAAATACCCTCCATATATCATAAGCACGGTAAACAAGACGCCCATGATTGAAAGAGCGATGCTAATAATAGTACCAATATTGGCTGCCAAGGTCGTATCATTTGTCTCAGGATTAAACCCGGCTTCAGCTCCGGCGTTTTTTACATAACTATTTATCCCGAAATCAAGGGCAAGAGACATTGAGGGGACTGCAAGCAACACAAGGGCAAAAATAAATGTAATTATCTTTTTGAACATACTATGCTTAAAGATTAAAAGATTGCAAGATTAAAAGATTGAAAGATTAAAAGATTTTGAAATACTGTAATTTGGTATCCAATCACAATCTTATAATCTTTCAATCTTTTAGTCTTTCTCTTTTGTATCTATGACCTTAAAACTAAGGACGACGTCTGGAAGATATCACCCCCCATGCAACGCGCTACGTCACCCCAAACTTACTCGTCACAAATATGGTGATCGCGTAGGCACTCACCGTAATAAACAACCCAATAATGGCCGCATAAATAATATTTCGTGCGCTTTCAATTTTGCTCTCTTCACCGCGCGCAGTCATCCATAGTACGCCCGCATACACCATAAGTGCCAAAAAGATAATACCTACCAAACTCAAAACACCCTTTATCAATCCGCCTACCAATAATCCAATATCACTTTGTGTAGTACCTGCTTTACCAGCAACAGTGGTCAAATTTGGACCTGAACTCTTTACACCTTGCGCAACTACAGATGAAACCAATGCCGTACACATGAATACACTGAGTAAGATAACTGAAATTATTTTTTTGAACATACACTTCAATTATTCTATAATATTTTTTATTTTCAACGATTTTCCTTGCACTGTTCGGCTTCCTGTCCTTCAAAAAATTGCCATGTCCCTTCCCCCTCTGGTCCATATAGACAATCATCTATTCCTTCTCTGACAGCTTCACCAAAATACTTGCAATCCGCATATGTTGTTATGCGCCATGCCTTAGTTTCAACACCCAAAAGAAGTTCCTCGGAACACGCGCCTGACTCTCCTCCGCTCGCCTTCACCCAGTCATAACAGCATCCTGTTGGTTCATTGCCTACTTGGCTTGGGTTATCGGTAATCGAAAGACCTCCACCTGCCTGGTTATCTATAATTCTCTGCTGGACAAATGTGGTAATCGCATACGAACTTACCAAAATAATCATACCTATGGTCGAAGCAATAAGTGTTTTCCGCGCTTTGTCCACTTTGTCTTCTTCTCCACGCGCAGTCATCCACATAAGACCCGCATATACCATAAGGCCAAAAAATATAATTCCCGCTATACTCAGCGCATATTTTATTAACGTACCAATGTATGTGCCAACATCGCCCTGGTCAATGCCTGACTTTTGCACTACGGTGCTTAGTGCCGAGTCTGCGTCGCTCAAGGTTTTTTTGGCATAAATTTTTTGTTGCCCATACCCCAAAACTCCCGTCAACACCAATATTAACATTACAATAATTTTATAACGAAAAAAATACATACTCTCCATAATTTAGTTACACTGATCTGTAGCGCCACAAATATCAGTGCCGTCTAGCATACAGGTAGTCCATACTACAATTTCTCCAGGTAGATCACATTCAGGTGGTTTGTCTGTTACACAATTTGAACCGGCACATGCTATTCTTATTTCTTCTTCGGTTCCTCCAGTAGTAGCCCCTCCTACACAAGCACAATAAGTTGTTCCCTCAGATGCAGTACAGAAATCTGGAGCTGTACAAGGAGGAGGAGTACTACCACTTGGTGTACAACATTTATCATCTCCGGGGCATCCTCCTGCCGTAGTCTCAGAATAAGCGTCCCATGCCTTACATTTTGTTGCATCGCCCCAATTAGTCGCACCTGCTGCTGTCTGAGATTGGCAAGTAAACGTGACCCAACCTGGTGGTTGAGTAAACACTGCTTTTAATCCTTCTGTTTTTCCACACAAACTTGCGGTTGGGGTTGTCCCTCCACCACCACCATCGCCCGTACCGCCTACACTCTTAAACACAAAATTCGTAATGGCGTATGCTGACATGACGATAATAATACCAATAATCGCGGCAAACACGGTATTCAAAGCTTTTTTTGCTTGTTCTTCATTTCCTCTGTCTGTCATCCACAATATCCCGCCGTAAATCATGAGTACAAAAAAGACAACCGAGACCATGGATAATGCCGTGCCTATCACATTACCTATAATTTCTGGAAGATTGCCCTTTTTCAAATTTGCAGCACCTGCGGCAGTGTCTAGGCCATAATTACTATCTTGGGCAAAAACACCAACAGCGGACATAATTCCTACTGAGATAATAATTCCCAAAAACAGATAGAGGAATTTTTTGGACAACATATAGTAAAATTATTCTAATTGTTCTAATTATACTAATTATTCTAAATAAAACTTAATAAACTAACTATTTTTATTTTTAACCTTGTGATAAATTGCATTAAATATCAGATGCAATTGGCGAGCTTCATCCCACAAAACTCTAGCTTCATTTTTTAGATCTTCATCTCCAAAGCTCACAGCAAGCATTCTCAAAAAATGTTTTACCTCTCGAGTTTCTTTTTTACAAATACCTATTTTATGCACGAAATCTTTAGATGATTCTGCATCGTCTGCCTCGCAATAATTCGCCCCTATACTCGTACCTGCCGCAACAAATTGTGGTATCAGCCGCTCTGTCACTTTATTTACTAAAATTTTCTTAGCAAATTTGACAACATGTTCTCCAAACTTCGCTGTTCTCTCTTCGAGGTCATATTTTCTTAATGTTGTGCCTGTTTCCTCCTTATTCATTCCTTAGGTTAATTAGAACAATTAGTATAATTAGAATAATTTACGTAATTAGGTGAATTCAAAATATTTTCTACGAACTCCACCCGCTTTGTAACTCTGTTGCATCCATGAGATTCTCTAAGACAAAATTTGAAATTGCAAAAGCCATAAGTATAATGACTATACCAATAACGGCCGCAAAAATAATTTTGCGGGCTTCTCCAGCCTTTTCTTCATTTCCGCCGGCAGTCATCCAGAGGAAACCTGCATAAATAATAAGGACAGTAGCAATAATACCCAATAATCCAAGCGACGCATTGATAATTTTGGCAGTCAGAATGCGCGGATCGCGAGCACTAAGTCCTGTATCTGCAACACAACCAAGTCCCAATGGATCGGTAGGATCATCACACTCGTCTACCATCTGGGCAGAAACCAAAAGTGGGCTTTGCAAAAAACCTACAGCTAAAACAAAACAAAGGATAATGAAAGACAATACCTTTTTGGACATATGAAAATGAATTATTCTAATTAACCTAATTGTTCTAATTATTCTAAACAATTTCTAATATGGTTTTTAATTTAGGGGTTTGTTTAGAATAATTAGTATAATTAGAATAATTTTTGTATGGATATTCAAAATCTGAGGGCAAGGAGCATTTTTTCCCCTTGCCCTCTATAATCCAGATTATAAAGTATATGTTGTGTCACTAGTCGTACCCGTAGCTCTACCAAGCTGTATCAAAGCAAACCGAGCAATTGCCCATGCTGCCAAGATTACTGCCATACCAATAATTCCCGAGAAGATCCATTTGCGAGCTTCTCCCACTTTTTCTTCATTTCCGCCAGCAGTCATCCATTTGAATCCGCCGATAAGGACAATAACAACTGCGATAATACCGAGCATGCTCAAAGCAATGTTGATAATTTTGGTCGCAGTAACACGTAAATCTGCCTTTCCTAAGGCAATCCCGGTGCTATCTGCATCTCCGTCTTGAATTACATCAATTCCAAATGGATCGTCTCCACTAGCTGCTCCAACAAAAGATGGTGAAAGCACTAAACCAAACACTGCGATTGCAAGTATGGTTAAAACTGTTCTGTATTTTGTCAATTTGTACAATAAGTTCATGTGTCTCACCTCCCTTCTAAAAGAAGGATTATTTTTTATTAATCCAATAAATTTATAGTTTATTGACTCACAGCAGCGCCTCTTACTGTCTTTTCTGTTGTCCATTCACAAGTGTCAAATTCAGGAAATCCAGCCCGTGATTGTTCACATTCACCTTGCGTATTAAATTCAACACGCACTTCCCAATTTCCCCTCGATTCATTTTGAAAACCACAATAACAATTTTTTATTTGTTCAACGCATTCTTCTCGTATTTCATATTCTGTTCCTGTACAAGGACCCCCACCACCTGGGATACATTGATTGTCTATCAAACAAAACGTAGTTTGTTGGACAGGGGCTGTATACCCCACGCCAAGCCCTTTTAAAATTAAATCAATTATAGCATAACTGCTAAAAATAACAACAATTCCCAACACTGCCCAGGTGATTGCCATGGTGCCTTTTTTTATTTGTTCTGCATTGCCAGCAGAAGTAAGCCACATGAAACCTCCATACACGACAACAAGCAGAGTGACAGCCCCCAAAATTCCCATTCCAACTCGTATGGCCCCGCCAAAAACTTCCAAAGCATTATTTGCGTTTACTGGATTTGTAAGAGACACACAACCAGGGGGAGTACATGGTCCGCCATATTGCTGTATAAGAGAATTTCTCAAAGATTCTGGATCAATCGGACTTCCCGCACTACCTCCACCTCCAGCAGCAGCACCATCTCCAGCAGCAGCACCATCTCCAGCAGCAGCAGCACCATCTCCAGCAGCACCACCACCAACCTGTTCAATACAAAGTCCTTCTTTACATGCTGAACCAGCCACACATTCTATATCTCCTTCCTCTTCACCACAAGACCCGCCTTCAAAAATACATATGCTACCAGTGTCACCATCAACACAGCTAAAATTTGGTAATGTACAACTTTCATCACTAAGACAAGTCCTGTCTTCAGATCTCACAATTTCTCTATAACTAAAAATTGTTGCGACTGTCATTACTATAATCGCTGTTTTCAAAAAAAATTTCATAAGTTCATAAGCTATAATTAAAATCTAAAATCAGATTTTACTTGCAACATCTTCAATAAGAAATCAACCAAAATATACGCGCTAAACGTGACAACAAGACCCATAGTTGCCGACGTAAGCATGCTTTTGCCTTTTTCAACTTTTTCGCTATTGCCAAAAGACAACACCCACGTAAATCCTCCATAGACAAACATAACAAATGCAAATCCTGCAGCACCTCCCATAAATATTTTCCCCGCGTTTATCATAAGTTGAAGCAGATCATTAATATTTCTGCACTGTCCACTATATGCACAATCCGGCAAGAGTCCTGATGCGTCTTCGGGGACGGGATATTGTTGAGAAATAGATTGTTCAACTGCAACGCTGTCAATAGGTTTGCATTCTCCTCCCTCTTTTCCAGTAACAGTGCTCCAAGCACAGGTGTCTTTTAATTTTTCACGTTCACAAATGCTTTTGGGAAATTTTGTACACAAACTACCATCTCTAGCAGACACACAACTTGATTCATTCCAAATACACAATACATTGGAATCACAGTCAGTTTTTTCAAAACCAGAACAAGCTAATTTGGATATGGTGATTGAAAAATCTTTCAAGCCATATTTTGCTGGTGTACCACTCGTATATGCAAGAAAAGAAAATTTTACTTCTTTTGGCAACGAAACATCAGATATACTTCCCAAATATTCAGTTGGATTAAAACTAAAAACTATATTCGCAGGATTCCCGCTTGCCTGCAAAGGTCCAGTATAACCCGATATTTTATCACAATTGAGACACAAAAGTGTAAAATTATATGAACCACTTTTTGTAGCTTTCACCATAACATTATTTAACATCTCACCAGGCGTGACTTCAGTTGACCCTACATATGTTATTATGGAACTATCTGGAGCTCCACTTAAATTCATGACTGACTGGATACATCTGGGTTCCTGGGTACATCCCACTTCTCTGCCCTTCAAAGGTGTGTTACATATTCGACCTGGATTTGGAGTATTCGGATCAAGAACCTCGCAAGGTCCTGTATGCATATAATCGGCCCTACACGAACCTTCAGGTTTAGGGCTACAAGAGACTGCTGTTTCCCCTAAATATCCCGCACAACATCTGCCACTCAAGTCTGCTGCAAAAATAAAATTTGGATTTAACAAATAAATGGATAAACCCAAAGTAAGAAAAAAAAATATCACTTTTTTTATTTTTGATGCACTTACAAGTAATTTTTTCATATACCTTTCTTACATCGTCTGCTGTACGCGTGCAGCAGTATTAATAATTAATTTTCTATCTCTGTCAATTGGTTCTTCTCTATCTCCATACGGCTTTAGAAGTTCACTTACCAAAGTCTTCATCGCATCACGCGCAGTATCTATATCACGGCCCGTATACCAATTTTCTGCATACAACGCTTGGGTCGCAAACGGTTCCATATTTTCATCTTTTTGCTGTTCAGTAATTTGAGTACGCAAAGGACTCGGCCTAAACATGGCATCGGTATATATCTTCACATTTGCAGGTGATGTAATATAACGCACAAAATCCCACGCTTCGTTTTGGTGCTTTGACTTGAGAGCGACTGATTCAACCCAATAATTTGCAACATTGCGCGGGCTGTCTGGATTGAGCTGAAACACCGGCAATATTTTCATATTCATTTGTGGAGCGCGCGCTTTTATGCGCGGATAGTCGTATGCGTATCCAAAATAAAATACGACTTTACCCCGTACAAATGCGTCTAATGCATTTTCCATTTTTTCATTCCACGAATAAACTTTTTTGGTAGGACGGGCAAAGTCAGTATAAAAATCCAACGCGCGAAATGTCGGATGCGTCCTATCTGAAAGGTCAACACCATCGGCAAAACGAACATATCCACCCTGTGACATGTCTACTCCGCTTTGAAGCATAAATAATGATAGAATATCGAAACTAGCATCAATATTATTGCCTGTTCCGAGCGCTGCGCCGGACTGCACAATATCTCCACGTGAATTAAATTTGGTTGTTTTTTCTATAATTTTTACAAATTCATCCCATGTCTTGGGCGCTTCAGAAATTCCTGCGCGATCAAGCAAATCTTGATTATAATACACACCCAAAGAATCCATGGCTATAGGCAAGCCATATATTTTGTTATCAAAAACGACATCCTGATACACGGTCTTCACATATCCATCTTTTACTTCTTTTACGGAAGGCAGTGGTATGGTATCAATAATAACTTCTTTTTCATCAGTATATTTATTTGTGACAACTATCCGTGCCATTTTCACTGATGCGGGCATAGGAGCCAAACGATTTTTTTGTTTCTTAAGCCACTGTACATGCATCGACACGATATCTGGCCCTACGTCATCAGCAAGAGCAGTCGTAAATAATCGATCAAATTCTTCATAACGCACTTGGCGTATATTAATTTTTACATAGGGACGAGCTTTTTCATATTCAGCAGCCATTTTTTGCAATTGGGATACGTCATCAAAGATAGTCCAATATTCAAGCTGGACGCGTTTGAGCGCGGCCTGTTGTTCGGCATTGAGACCCTTACAACCCAAGCCAGTCGTAAGAAGCAAAATTGTGAGTATAAAAATAGATATTAGCCTCTTGTACATAATTTATTTTAAAAACAATTATTCTAATTAACCTAATTGTTCTAATTATTCTAAAAATAACTGGCTCTACTTCCCTATTAACTACCTTTTTTTAGATTCAACAATATTTTAGAATAATTAGTACAATTAAAATAATTTGGGAACAACAAACTGAAAACAAATTTCATTATAAAATACACCTTAATTCTTTGCGGTTGATATCCGTACTATCTAAAAGCTTCAAACACAATATCTACCACTGCATAACTTGCAAATATAAGCACAATGCCAAGCGAGGACCAAATAAATATTTGCATTGCCTTAGCACCTTTTTCTGCGTTACCACCCGCAGTCATCCAGAGCACACCGCCATATACAATCATAGCTAGTGCAATAGATCCCATGATGCCCATTGCGGCTTTGATAACTCTGCCTATGAGTTCTGGCAAATAAATATCTCCTAATGTATTGAGAACCGAGACATCGGGGATAATAAGACCAGCTTCCTCCTCACCCTGTGTAGGTGTTGTAGGTACGGCTGTCGAAGAATCATATTTATCTGCTTTAGGCATGCATGACACAAGCAAATTTACTACGGGCGAACCGACAAAACTCTGCCTAATATTAAAATTACAATCTGACAGTACGCGCGCCTCTGAAAAAGCTGGTGGTAAAGTTATATCACTTGATATTTTTCCATTTAGTATCTGAGATAAGGTAAATTGGTAACGAACCTGAACTGAAGTCGCAGCATCTACTCTGAATCCTTCTCCATCTACCTGTAATCGACATGCACAAGAATTATCCGAATCACTACCTATAATCGCAAGGCCATCTGAAACAGTTACCATATTAGGAGTCTGGCCAACTTTGAGACAAATACCCTGATGACACCTTCTCCCTCCCGGACATGGAGCGCCCGGATCACACAGTGCTGTTTCACAGTTCATGTCGTCTGTGCATATTTCGTCACTGCCGCAGTCATTATCGTTTATACAATCTGCCTTGGCCTCTGCAGGAAAAAAATTAAGCACGGTCTGAAACATGATAAGAAGTACCACAAAAATATATTTCTTATACCTCATATGTCCTGAAAGAAAAAATTTATTTTTTTGAAAAATATAATGCTGTCTTCAACAAACTCTCGGGGGTCCCTGTATCAAAATACTTGCCCTCATATTCATACGCATACATTGTTTCATTGTGCGCCATCGCGTTCACGGCATCAGCCACCCATATCTCTCCGGCTCTACTCTTTTTTGTTTTTTCCAAATAAGACCAAATCTTTGGAGTAAAGATGTAGCGCATACCACCCACAATAAAACCTTCGGGTGAAACCTCTTCTATGGAGGGTTTTTCCTTAATGCAGTCTACTTCAAAAGCATACTTTGATAATTTTGAATTTTGAATTTTGAATTTTGAATTCTTTGTATAAACATTTCCATACTTCGTCATCGCTTGTTTATCTTTCAACCGCTGTACCCCAATAACTGGCACGCCTGTCGCTTCGAAAACCTCTTTTACTTGTTTTACCGCAGGAATTTTTGAATCGATAATGCTATCACCATCTGAAAATGCAAATGGTCTATTGCCACAAAGTTTTTTGGCGCACAACAATGCATGGCCATTACCAAGCGGTTTGTTTTGATACGTATAAAAAAATCTTACCTTTTTTGTAAGATCAATAAGAGACTGTATGCGATCAAGCTTATTTTGTTTTTTGAGTGTGGCTTCTAATTTTTTATCACGCGTGAAATGATCTTTTATTGCTTGCTTTGTCGGACTCGTAACCAATATGATATCTCGTATACCGCTCTGCGCCATCTCTTCTACAATATACTGAATAACCGGCTTATCAAGCACAGGCAACATCTCTTTTGGTACAGCTTTTGTCGCCGGCAAAAAACGGGTTCCAAGCCCTGCGACTGTGATGACTCCCGTACGGACGCTTTGCATATATTCTATGATTTTAATACATCAGCAGTATAACAAATATTTTATGTTTATGCTACATTTTTGGGGCGATAGGTTAAGAAACCAGACTCCGGAAAATAATCTCCGGTTTCCTAGCCTATCGCCCATCACTCACTCAATTTCTTCCCAAGAAATTAACTCATACATCGTCCCTACGGGGAAACCAGGTGGTGGATAATATTTCAAATTGCCATCATACACATGATTGGTGTCGTGAAAACCAGAAATCACATTACCCCACCCGTTCACGTATTTCCATCCTCCTCCTTCATACGAAATTTGGGACCCAAAAAAAGTTAGAGAATCTTTGAGCCCATTGAGGTTTTCATCTGGATCATAGTACGGAGTATATATTGAACCAAACTGAGATAAGGCCGCGGCATTCACTTCCATTGTCCGCGAAGCCTCGTAAGGAACCACGATATCTCCCTGGGCCATGAGCCCGACAACGTCATCGCCGCCTTTTTCCGCATACGTTAAATTATTATTTATATACAATGTTTTGTATGGTTCTTGTACAGGAAACTTTCCCACGCCAATAGTGACACGCCCATTTACCGTTCCTTGAACCCATACATTATCTTCAAAAAACATGGCTCCATTTGAGGGGATAGCCAGTCTCTCAAAAAATTGGCGATTCCCTACATCAAAACAATACGTATTTCCATCCCAATACCATCCTCCCCATCTCCTGCGCCATCTACCCTCGCCCTTATAGCAATCGCGGCTTGTCACTTTGTATAGATCAAATTGATTGCCGTCAAAAATTATTTGCCAACCCTCTGTACCAGATGATCCGCGACGGATTCCTCCATTGTTTGATGCAGTGCGTATGTCATCGAGATCTCCAGTAACTGAATAAAAGTCAATGATAGGAACAGGAAAATCCCAAAAGGTCTTTGGTCCTCCACCACCCTGGATATCTCCATGTGCCCTCACCCACGAATCTGTTGTCCCATCAAAACGAATATTTCCATTTGAATGAACGATGCCATGAACCACGGTCGTAAAACTAAAACTCATATCTGCATTTTCCAAAAATGCATAATCAGTCATAGCAGGAAATCCCACTCGTACCTGCAGTGTCCGTGAGGCATTGGGTTCCTGTACAGTCCAACCAGTTGAACGCACTGTGACAACAGAACTCCCGGCAAGTGGTTCATCAATATCTAAAGAAAAATATCCTACCAGATTTCCGTCTTTGTCATGATATTCATGTACATAAGGGCCAGGCTGGCCAGTGCCATCCGTATATTCATCATTATCATGCGCCAAATGCCAACGATAATAATTCACACCGGCTTCGGCAATATGCAAAGCCATATCACGCCGATAAAGTTTCGTTGATGCGCGATGTTCAAATAATGCATAGCCAGACACGCCCAAAATAATAATCGTGAATGCGATAGAACCGAAAATCATCGCGAAGATGAGCATTGAACCACGGGCGTATTTTCTGTGTAGTTTTGCAGTAATATACTTATTTTTTTTCATAACAATATTTATTGGTATTGGGTTAGGAAACCAGAAACCTTGCGTCAATTTGTCTTTAGATTGCGTACCTGGACCATACTCTCCACATGCAGAGGAACTGGAGTCGCAGTTGGATCTTTTTCGAGCTCAAGCTGAACTTTGATAAGATGGACATGGGTTACATCAACCGGTTGAGGCAAAGAATTCTCAATCCCTGTGTATGATTCATTAAAGTAGGTGAAAATAGGTATTCCTTGCACTTGATTTTTTACATTGTGAGCCAGCTCAATTACTGTCTCGACTCCAGAATATGACAATGGACTACCTGATGGCTTTATGACTCCTTGTTTTAGAGTCGTTCCATCAAGCCAAAAGCGTACACGTTCGCGAAAACTATCTTCATCAATATTTGCATAAAAAATTAACTCATTCGCACCAGCTATCACAATAGGATATGAACCTATACTCGATTCTTCTGCTTTGCGTGCCTCATTTACCACCTGAAACATCACTTTTCTTCCTTCACTCTGAGTAGTGAGCTGTTCCCACATGACATCATTTGATCGTAAACTGGTAATCAAAAGCCATACAGCGCCAGTCGTAATAATCGAAAAAATACCAATCACTACAGCGAGTTCAAGCAGTGTTGTACCCTGATTATCATGTTTTACTTTAGATAACATACTGATACGTGATATGTGATACGTGTTATATCGCCACCAAATCTACAATAACAACTTGATCTCCATCCACAGGCACAGTGGTCGTAAATGTTTGATACCCTTCGTGTGTAATTTCTACCGTATACTCTCCCTCTAGAAGATTTCCAAAATATGACTGTCCGGGAGGAGTACATTCATTTGTATATACAATAGAAACATCGGACAATGTTGGTGTCACGGTCGCATCATCTGTGTGCAAATATACTTTATAACGCACATATTGATTCCCTTCGTGTATCTCGTGAATCGTTTGGCTATCTTGCGTATAAAATGTGGATGCTGTTCCGTCTGGACCCACATACTCCCATGTTTCAGATGTGCTCGATGCACTACTCGCTATTTGAAATCTAAGTCCATCTACACCTACTTCTGGTGTCTGACCCAATGGATTCCATTCCAATGTTACGTAATGCGCCTGCGTACCCACATCAATGACAGAAGATTCAAGAACCCCATTACTTATATAGTTTTCTCCAATTTTTCTCAATACTACATCTCCTGCAGTTTCACTCACATCCACATTATTGTCATCTGACCAATATCTGGTATTGTCCAAAAAATCGAGCTGTCCTGCACCGCCAGACCAATCGGTTTGGGCAATGCTCCCTACTCCTGTTGATTTGGTGACATCATATACATCAAAACTCGCACGCACCTGTGCATTGGCAACAGGTAAACCATCATCATTGACCATTACCAAAAGAGAACGCAAGGTATTTGGTGCAATGACTAGCTGAACAGGTTGAGTAACTCCGGGATTAAGTGCAAATGGAACATCGGGAATAGTGCCAACGAGATCATATCCAGACACAGAAAATCCATAACTATCCCATTGTAATGACGAAAATGAATAAGCGCCCGATCCATTTGTTGTATACGTGCCATCCACTTGATAAATATCTGGATTTGTCCCCATGAGATGAGTCCCACGCACAGCAAATGACACAGATGATATGGGCTGACACTGAGTATTTACCGCCTCAATATCTATGTGCGATATATAATCAATAGAAAAACTAATTTCAGTGACATCTTGAGCTTGTACTGAAGCGGGAGGTTTTGTAGGGTGAGGATTGATATCCGATGGCAAGGTAGTTCCATCGATAGTAAAACCCGGTTTGGTGACGGTAATGGTATATGCATCTGTCCCTTCTGCCACATCAACAATACGCAACATTCCGTCGTTATCTGTAACATCTTCAAAATCATATGTGGGAGTTGTAGATGTAGAAACAATATGCACAGTGGCTCCGACAACTGGCTGAGCTTGTGCGTCAAATACCTCTATGTATAATGCACCATGCGTTGGGTCGCCTTCCAACAATTTTGGCGCGACATATGTCTGTACGGTGAGCGGTTGATTTTGTCCGCATTGTGTACATACAATAGCAATATCAACTAGTTTATAATCCGCAGGAGCCGTGTCATTTGGCGTACCGCCAATAACTCCGTCAAAGGGATCATCAATATTGCGAATAGTACGTGTTATCAAAAAATCAATACCATTACGTGTCATCGTCACATTTCTTTGTAATAAACCGGATGGACTTCCATTTACAATACCCACATCATAAAAAGATAGGTTACGAACAAGCTCAATTTGTTCATTAAGCACAGCTGTCTCAATAATTCTCACGCGTGACTGATATATAATTTTGAAAATAAGCTGTATGCCGCCATACACCCCCATCGCAAACATTACAAAAATAGCAATGGCGATGACGGCCTCTAATAATGAGAAAGCTTTTTTGTTTAAACAAATGGACATGTGACAGGCTATTTTATTGCACCTACTAATGTAACTAAATTCACCTAATAAAATTCCAAATAACAAAAATTTTAATTTGACTTTTTGATTTTTTATTAGGTGAATTCTACAATAAAAAAATTATCATTCACCAAGCTCGGTAATTATTCTCTCTACCAATTCCTTAGATTTTGCTCTCAATTCTGCATCGCTCAACCCCGCTCCTCCACCTTTCCGTATTTCTTCTACCTGTGTATTAATTAATTCTTCTTTCATTTTCAAAAGTTCATCTTTGTGTACAATAATTTTTTTCTTCAATGTTTCAATTTGTTTTTTATCTTGCTCGACCGAAGATACTGATCCGTCTGTTTGTAGTTGGAGCTGTTGTCGAAGAGCCTGAATCGCAACCAAAACCTGTTGCATGTGCAACATAATATTTTGAACTTGCTGTTTTCCGCTTTTGACTTCTTTTACCAAAAAATCAGCTCGCTCCATGGTCGCGGCGGCCTGCGCTTCCGGATCCATTTCTTTTTCTTTTGATTCGCGAACTTCTACCGCGCGCTCCTGAGCTTCACGTGAACGGCGACGGATTTCAGATTGTTCAACTTCGAGAGACATAAACACGTAACACATATCACGTAACACATATCAATTGTTTTGTGTTACGTATGTTTTTTATTATGTAACAAGTATACCATTTTTAATCTACTACTTCTAATTTCTTCGCCCCAACCCATGACAAATAATACGCCTGCCGCATTGCGTCGGCAATTGCCTTGCTTTCAATAAGTACAGAATTGTTTTCCACAAAATTCATAAAGACAACTTTGTTGGCATATATGTTGACCTCTATGCCAGGCCAAAATATATTTCGCGGGACCACAACAGTTTCAGATAATTCTTGTTCATCATGTGGCTTGTTTCGCGTATGCCACACTGATCCTTCGCCGGCAATTCTTTTTGCATGCATATTCAACTTCACACGATTATTTATATAGTCCTTATCGAGTCCATATTTATCAAAATCAAAATACAAATCTGTATTCCACATCAATATCTCATCTGGCTTAACTTCGAGTGTATCATCAAACGCTTTTCGTATTGCGCCTTTCCCTTCGTAAAAATATATTTTTGGTTTCGTTTCACTCGTATTGTACATGGCTTCAAAACGGGGTAATTCTTTTTCAACCTGCGTCTTCAAATCAGTTATTATGGTCAAAAGTTTTTCTGGAGGGTCAGCGACGAATTTATTTTTCCCTTGTTCCGTGGTCTTTCCCATCACACCGCGATCAATAAGCGCATTGAGTATGAAATAAACAGTGGTTCTCGGCAATCCTGCTTCATTTGCAAGTTTACTTGCTGTTGACGGCCCTGATTCTAGAGCAGACAAATACACCTTTGCCTCATTTTTTGAAAATCCTATTTGGGTCAAAAGACGGTCTAACTGCATATTTTTAGAGTTATACATAAAAAGTGTCTAACACATTGTAGTCAATATATAACTTTTTTTTAGCTTAGTCAAGAGAAAAAATATGTGTTATCAAAATTTACTCGTCAAACTGTCTAAAATCATTGACATATAAGCAATTCTATGATAATGTAGCTAGTCTCATGAACGAAGCTCGTTCTGAGAGACTGTAAGCTCATCGTCTGGGAGGTAAAGATATGGAACTACGCATGGAACTACACTGTAGAAGAAAAGCGAACAAAAAAAACGCTCGAATCACGAAAATTTCATTCCCATGCCCCAACTGCGGGCACAACAACTGCCCTCGTAGAAACGTTCGTGAGGCGATTGAACTCTGGTTTCGAGACCGGTTGCCCCCGTGCAAGAAGTGTCACGTGCCTCTGAAAAAAGATAATTTCCTATTTCCAGAAGAGACGACAAGGCACCTTCAGAAACTGAAGGAAAAAAGTGGCACCAAGTCAATTGAATGACGATGAGTCTCAGGGAGGAAAGGAGGGACTCAACTCTCGTACGAGTGAGAACAAAAAACCACAGCATTCCGGCTGATGGTTTTTTGTTTTAAAAATATTTCAATACCTCAATATCAAAATATCCCAATATCTATAATCTTTAATCTTGAATCAAAAAACACCACCCTATCCGGATGGTGTTATTTATTACGTGATATGTGTTTCGTGCTACGTGACAAATTATTTTGGTACAAACGCCAATAACCCTGCGATACGAGCTTGTTTGATAGCGCGTGCAATAAGCCGCTGATGCTTTGCACACAAACCACTTCGTCTGCGTGGCTGGATCTTCATATATGAAGATGTGAACCGACGCAATGTTTCATTGTCTTTGTAATCAATTGCTTTGTCCTTGTGCACGCAGAAAAAACATTGTTTTGGTTTTCTACTTTTCACGATTTTCTGTTGTTGCATACATTATTCAATAATTTAAAATGGTATATCCTCTACTTTGATCTCTTCATCGCTTACATGTGAAGTTGGTTGGGATGACGATCCTGATGGAGGCGGAGGCACATCACTACCTTGTGCAGAAGAAGAACGAGGAGCATCAAGCATAATAAGATTTTCTGCTATGATTTCTGTCCGGTATCTCTTCACACCGTCCTGACCAGTCCAATCGCGTGTTTCAATACGTCCTTCTACATACACACGTCGTCCTTTGCTCAAGTATTGTCCGGCAATATCTGCCAATTTACCCCACAATACGCAATTGTGATATTCAACACGTTCTTGGCGTACGCCGGTGTTATCTGTCCAGACACGATTTGTCGCAATGCCAATAGTTGCAACGCTTTGTCCAGAAGGAGTTGTCCGAACTTCTGGGTCTCGAGTTAAACGACCGAGAATCGTAGCGCGATTGAGATCCATATGACGTAAGTTAACTAAGTAACTAAGTTATCTAAGTAAAAGAGTAATTGTTAATCTTTCAATCTTGAAATCTTTTAATCTTCAATCTTGGCTCTTCAGACCTGTGGTTGCAAGATGTAAGGTTAATTAACTCAGATGTTCGGATTAATTATATTCGTTTACTATTTTACACCTTATCAATATCTTGCTGCAAGATCTCATCGAGCTTCTGGTCGATATCATCTATACTTAAGGAAACTTTTTTCTTTTCCTCTTTCTTACGCGTTCGTGTTGCTGTTTTTACTGGCTCTACTGTTTCCTCTTTCTTTTCAGGCTCGACTGGAGCAGAAACGGGAACATCTTCTTTAACCTCGACAACAGGTACTTCTTCTTTTTTGTCTGCTACTTCTACTTTTGTCTCTTCAACTCTCTCGTGTCTAACTTCTGGAACAGAGGGAGAAACAAAAGTTCCACCCAAAATAGCATTCTCTTTTGCCAAACGAGCATTGCTTGGTGCGGTTGGGTCTTGTGCCAATTTATAGGATACCACATGTGCAGGATCATACAAACGTACGACAACACGAAGCAACCCACCGAGAAGCCGTACTTTTCTCTCTATATCTTGAATATTTTCTGGTTCAAGGCCAAAACGAAAGATGTGGAAATATCCGTATCTAATGTTTTTTATTGGATATGCCAGACGGCTTTTCCCCATGTCTTCCATGGCTATGTTTTCTGCATTATTTGCCTGAAGAATTTTGTCTACCTCAGCAACGGTTGGAGCTACTTCAGCTTCAGCCAATGTGCCTGGCAAAACGCAAAACATTTCATAATGATTCATAACAATCTCCCTAAAAAAATTAATCCCATGGCATTTTGGCAGATCGACTCATGCCAACCACGGAATTTTTATAATAAATTAGCGTTTAATGTGTTTTCTGGTACACATATATTAACGCCATTAACCACCAAAGGTGCGCTTACTATAGCAATAGAATAGAAAAATGTCAAGCTAAATATGCTCCCTACCAACTATAGCTCAACTGGGCTGCTACCTGTCGCTTGACCCAGAGAACGCAACAAAAAAATCACCATGCTATTTGATAGGAGTATTATAATAAGTCCGATTATTGCATTGAAGAGAACACGTCGAGCTTTTTTCGTGCGTTCTTCATCTCCTCCCGAAGTCATCCAGAGCAGACCACTATATATTATAAGTAAAACAAGCAAAATACCCAAAAATCCGAGAGCAATATTAATGAGGCGTATGACGATAGTACGCAAGTCAGCTGAACCCAAATTAATAAACTCATCAATACTCCTAATACCAAGCAAATCATCCAAACCATACGCATCTGACGCTTCAACGGTAGTCGTAGTAACCTGAGCCTCCGTGGTCGAAGTAGCTACGTCTGGTGGCGCCTGTGCAAGTACAAAAGTTGCATACCCAGAGAAAAAGGATAGCGTAGTTAGAATATATGCAAAAATTTTCATAGTATATAATTTTAGTATTATATCATCTATAGTAGCACGTAAACAAAAATATCAACAATTTACTGTTGATATTAAAGCTTGGTCGGGGTGATAGGACTTGAACCTACGGCCTCATCGTCCCAAACGACGCGCTCTAGCCAACTGAGCTACACCCCGCTTTTAAACCATCTATAAAACCAATTATTGTATGAAATAAATCAACACGATAGACACGGACATGAACAGTTCCATTCGTTAAGTACCTCTTCTGCTTCCCTCTGCTGGCGCTACTTCTCACTATTGAAGTTGCAATAAATTGAGTAGCAGGAACACCTATTATTTTCTGCCAATATTCAAGTGCCTTTTTCCTTTGTTTTTGTGAATGTACTGCCAATTGTATTCTAAAATCTTTTTCTTTTACATGGCAAATCTCCCTAAAAAATCTCATCATCATCCGTATCATGTCTGGATCTGAATTGGTAAAATCAACACATTTCCAAAGACTTCCTTCAGCTCCTTTTTTGTATCCTTCTCCCCAATACAAAGCAATCCCCATCATAAACAAATCCCTCTGAGAAATCTTTCCAATCTGTTTTGCAAAATATTCTCTGATTTGTTGAGCTTTTTGTTTTGCGTGTGTGGTCTGATCTTTATTCCTTCGAATAAGGGCCCGTACACTCTTTTGCCTTCCCTTTTTTTGTATTTTTTCTTGAGCAGAATGAGATAAAACAATGTCTGAGAGCCAAAAAGATAGTGTACTTTTGGGAACAGACGTCGCACGAGAAATTTCAGTATAGCTTCTGCCTCTCTTTCTGAGTTGTATTGCAATTGATTTATCTGTTCTCATATAATTGAACCTACGGCACGTTGACGAAATTAGTATACCGTAGGTTCAATTATACTGCAAGTGCCGAGGGCCAGGATTGAACTGGCGACACAAGGATTTTCCTTTTGACTTATATTTCTATAAGGATCGGACTATATCTTCATCCCGATTAAATCGGGAGTTGGGCGCTTATGCATGATTATTGTTGATACTCACACGCTAGTCTCTACACCTTTTCTGGGAGTCTAATCGCCAGAACTTGGCTCGGGATTGCCTTTTTAATAAGGTTTCCCCGAATTCACCCAAATTTCTCATTCTAAATTACTTTAGAAGGGACCGAAAACCAGTCCTCTGCTCTACCACTGAGCTACCTCGGCATTTAACGTGGTAAAACAAATTCCTTTAGTCAAGGAATGGTGGACCCGAGGAGATTCGAACTCCTGACCTCATGCGTGCAAAGCAAGCGCTCTACCAACTAAGCTACGGGCCCTTGTATTTAAAAACGAAAAAAGTATACCAATCTAACTAAAAAAAGTCAAGGAGTATTATATGACAAAAATCGCCTTTTCAGCGATTTTTGTTTTTCCGCTTTTACGAATGCCCTGTTGTATACCTCAACTTCATCTCATTTTTTTGTTCAACTCTCAAATCTTTAAACGTTTTTGAACTCCACGGTTTATGCTTGAGTACATCCACAATCCACTGCCCTCCAAGCAAATGCGGCATCATCACATAATCTGCACCAGCTTCGTACAAGTCTTCCAAATAGGTATTGTGATATAAATTTGCAATAATAAGTGGCTTGCTACTCAAGCGACGAACATGTGTAATGAGTGTTTTCTCATCATCTGGTTCGGGAATGGTTGAGATAATAAGTTTCGCTTTATCAAGTGGCAACCCGTCTAAAAATTCCACATCTGATGCATCACCAAAAAATGCTGGAATACCTCGACGTTTAAGTTTTTCTACTGATTCTGGATTGTAGTCAACAACAGCAAACGAAATTTTTTGTTCTGCCAATGCTTCGCAGACCTTCCATCCAATACGATGATACCCAAATACCCACACGGTAAATACCTCCTCCTCGTTAGGCTCTTTTTTCTGTGTTTTATCTTTTCCAAAATAATTGAGCAAAGGAATTAATTTTTGATACAATTGCTCGTTGTACGTAATCAAATATGACGAGACTACAATCGTGATCAATGCAACAATAGTTAAGACAGCAAGCTCATGGCCGTGTAAATAACCAAGCTCAGTTCCTTTGAAAACCAAAATAAAACCAAACTCGCTTACTTGCGCCGCAGTAATCCCGGCCAAAAAGGCACTCCGGCGCGTGTATTTCAATTTGCGCATGACATGATACAAAACAAATGGATCTATAATGAGAACAAACAGTGAAAGTACAAGCCCTGGCGCAAGTGCCTGCCGTACGTCTCCAAACTGGAGTTCACTACCAAGTACCACGAAGAACAACACAATAAAAAAATCACGCAATGGCCGAATACGGCTACTTATCTCGCTTTGATATACGGTTGCACCAAGGGAAATGCCCGCGATAATAGCACCAATCTCTATACTAAAACCAACCACATACACGAGGCTTGCAACGCCAAAACACCACGCAATAGTAAAAATAAATAATAGTTCTCCCGACCGCGCAATTTTATCCATGATAAAAGGCAAAAGATATTTTGACATAATCACCACAAGACCTACCAGTACAAACCCTTTGCCAAGCGTCAGAAGCGTGGTCACATACCACGACTCGCCATACGTCTTGCTTGTGTTCAAAAATATCATGATGCCAATTGCAATAATATCCTGAACGAGGAGTACACCAATGACATACCGACCATACACGGTCTCCAAATCTTTCTTCTCTGCCAAAAGTTTAATGACAATAATCGTGCTTGAAAATGCTACGGAAATAGAGATAAAAAGCGATGAAATAAAACTAAAATGAAATAGTGTCATGAGCACATATCCAAGTCCTGCGGTCACCACGAATTGCAAAAATGTACCAACAAATATCGGCCTGCCCATTTTCTTTATATGTTCAACATCCAGACTCAGACCAACAATAAACAACAAAAGTACAATACCGAACTGCGCAAACGTATCAAAAAAATTTTCTGCTCCATGCACAATATCCAAAAAAAGAGGGCCGGCGACAAGACCTGCGACAATATATGCAACTACCAGCGGCTGACGCAACAAACGCATGATACACGCGATTGAAACCGTAATGCCGAGTATAACTGAAATTTGAAGAAAAATGTTGTCAGACATACTATACGATAAATGCAGAGTGACGAAAATAGTTATAAAGTTGAAAGTTGTAAAGTTATAAAGTCAATGGAAACATTGATACGTAATGCCTGTCTGCCCAAGCCTAGCACTGACGGACAGATATGTTATATGTTATATGTTATATGTTATATGTTATATGTTATGTGATATGTGTTATGTGTTACGTGCTACGTGATACGTTATCTTACAAAAAATAATCCGACAAAACTTACTGCAATAATAATAAGTACTGAGACCAAAAATTTAATTGAAAATTTGCGACTGCCTTGCATGAATGAAAATCCAAACTTTGAAAGCAAATTTGTTGCATTGACTAATATAAAGGTAATAAGAGCAGTCTTGAATGTAATTACTTTCCCTGCCATGTCTGCCAGGTTGATGACAATGGCATCAATGCCGGCAAATGAAGCAATAACTGAACTGATCATAAAACCAGAATTGCCAAAGAGCACCAGACAAACCTTTGTCACGAGCTTCACACTAATCAAAATACATGCAAATTTAATTGCCGGCTTTAACGCAAAAATCTTTCTATCTCCTTCTTTTTTATCGCGCGATGCAGAACCATTTGTCTGATTTTCTTTTTTTGACAAATAAAATGCGGAAAGTATGCCCGTCGTAATTATAATAAGTAATAGAGTTGGGGTTATAACCGCAAGCAATTGGCCATTTAGAGGTCCTACCAACAAAAATATCTGAAAAAAGCTCGCAAGATTGGCAAGCAACGCAGCGCCGATAAGTGAATTTACCATCGGTGATTTTTTGCTTTTTTGCGCAAGTGATTGTGTGGTAGACGTAGAAGAAATAAAACCAGCGACAAAACTGGTGAGAGTAAAACTCTTTTTATTTCCTACCACCTTGCCAAGTACATACCCAAATACATCAATGCCCGTAACCAAAGCGATGATAAGCCATAATTTTCTTGGATTAAAGATTTCTAATGTTGCAAATGTTCCTAGACTCAAATCATAGCTGTTCAACAATGTCGACAAATAAGGAATATCCGTTAATAAAAACGGCTTATTGGGCAAAAATGGCAATATCACAAGCGTAATAATCGCGTAGCTAATAAAGGACTGCAATTCTTGTTGAGAAATGCCCACCACCACCTGACGCGTATGTGTCTTGATAGACAAGATGAGCAAAACGACAATAAGCAATGCAACGACCAGTTGCAGAGCCATTAATTCTGATGTAATAAAAAAACCAATAAGAAACGCAAAAACAACTGAAATCTCATTTGTAAGCCCTGTTCGTTTTGAAATGAGAGAGCCCAGCACATAATACGCAACAACTAACGAGCTCAGTAGAATAGAAAGAACCAAAAACATGGTCGAAATATGTTGTGCATAAAAAAAACCGGCGAGTCCGCCAAGCAAACAAATAAGTGAAAAAGTTCGTATACCACCAACAGAACCGGGGCGGTCACCTTGTCCGCCATTTTCTCGTTCAAGTCCGATGACTGCACCCAAAATTACTGACAGTAATAATTGAAATGGGAGCGTTGCAAACATATTTTTAAAATTAAAATAATTTGTATGGTGATAGTATAACAAAAAAACAGAAAAAATACTAAAAAGATATTGAAAAAATATTACAAAATTACTAACAGATATGTTGTTCTTATGTTACATCAACAAAAATATTTTTGCGGTATTTGTTTAATATTTTTTTATCCTTTTTCTCACAAATAAAATAATTTTATTCCCCCATGTTTTTATCTTCTCTCCTTTCGTTTTTCCCAAAAGTCCTACAAAAATAGCAGTGAGTCCACCAGCTGTTGCCGTCAAATATTTTTCCGCAATATCCGTTGCATTTTCTTTTTGCGTTTCTTCTTGCTTTTGCACAAATGATTCTGCCACGCCAGTCTTCACAATATCTGTCATTGATCGAGGTAGTAGTTCATATCCGCTTTTTGTTTGGTGCACAAGTCCATTTACCGTAACCAGATCTCCTTCCTGCAATGTCTGTTTGCTGATTCCTGCTCCCCGTTTAAAGTAAACTTTTACCTCTTCAGTGCCATCATCAACATACATATATGAACTTTTTATTTCAGTTATTTCTCCATTAACCTGTACGAGCCAACCCTCATACGGCTCTCCAATATCGGTGATTTCGACAACTTTAGATTGTGGCTCTCCGGCATGTTCTATTTTTACAATATCAGCTTTGGTTGAAGTTTTTATACGAAGGTCCCCGCTGGCTTCTGACAACTCCCCGGTTACTTCAACCTTGTCTCCAACTACAATCTTGGGAAAATCTTTTTTATACATATATACTTGTATACCTGGGGATCCTACAATATAAAAAAACTGTGAACCCAAAACTCCAGGCTCCACAGCTACTGTGCCTACCACTTTTACCATATCCCCAATATCATTATCTCTAACTTTTTCAAGAGTTGTTTCAATGACTGATTTAACCTTAGTACCTTTGACTGATTTTGATGAAGACTTGGTCGTCTTTATCTTTTGCATTACGATATTTTCCTCACCAGGAGTCACCGTGCCGGTCCACACCCACTGTCCTTCACTATTTTTTACATACGATGAACCTTCTTCTACATCATCATATGGCACTTCACTCATGACCGTATTGTCAAAAGCAAGCAAACGAACTGCGTCACTAGTATTATTTAATGATAATTTTGTATCCTGTTTGGCAAATATGCTATATTCATGAGGCAATAAAATAGTATTTTCGGGAAATATATATGCGCGCGAGCCCCCTTCTTCATCATCCAATTTCATACCAGAAATATCTGTCTCTGTATCACTCGGATTATACAGTTCAATAAACTCTGTTGTATCACTTCCTTCTGGATTAGGAAAAATTTCACTAATAATCACTGAGCCAAAGTCTCCAGAACTTCCTCCAACAAATGAGCCGTTTCGTTTTACCGTTATAATAACTTTCTTTTTACTTTCCTGTTTTCCGTCAGATACCGTGACATTCACCGTGAATGTTCCTTCTTTTTCATAGACATGTTCGATGCTACTCCCTTCGCCGTCTTCGCCATCTCCAAAGTCCCATTCAAATGCCAATACATCTCCGTCAGGATCAGTTGAATCAGACGCGTCAAATGAAACCGATTCTCCGACAGCAACGTGTGTATCTACATCAATTGAAATTAATGGCGCGGCGCTTTTCCCTTCAATTATATTACTACTACCTGATGTAATACTACTCGTCCACGCCCAACCTCCGTCATCCCGCCGTGAATAGCTTGTGCTCTCTTCGGCGCTTCCCTCAAAACGAACACTGTCTGCCAATGTACTATTTGGCAAAAACAACTTCACTTCTTCTCCACCAGAATTATTCAAAGCAATACCCGTTTGTGTTCGTTTAAACACGATATAACCAGACGGCGCAATATCACCCTGGGTAATAGTAAATTGTTTCGCAGAAGAATCTCCCAACTTCCAATCTTTGAGCGATACTGTTTCACTGCCATTATTTTTTAATTCGATAAATTCTTCGTCATTATCTGACCCGGGAGGATTTGGATATATTTCATTGATAATAATTTTTCCACCACTAACTATTTGCTCATTATTTTCCAATGTAACAACATTTTTCTTGCCCTTCGTAATTGTTTTGGTAACTGCAAAATCATATAAATCGTAATCACTGTCTTGTCCGTCAACTTTTCTCGACAAACTCATGGGGTCTTCGGCAATAAGGGCGTTGTCCGAAAGATTCCCATCATTCCACAATCCATACGAAACACGATCAATTTCTTTTCCGCTTGCATCAAAAAGAATGATAAGATCTCCTGTATTATTCAAGCTCCCTTTTGGTTTTTCAATAACATAATGACCATGACTTAAAACAGAACCAGCAATGGCTGTTTTTGTTTCACTTCCATCTTCGACCCACCAGCCAGATACATTTATTGTCTGGCTTGTTTTGTTAAATAATTCAACAAATTCATCAGCACCATCTGACGGGTCACTCACGAGTTCGTTAATTACAACATCACCTTTTTGAATCTCTTGTGTTGTTTGAGGTGTGGGCGCGGGAGTTGAAGAACCACCCCCTCCACCACCTCCGGATGACGGAGGATTTACGACGGGAGCCGTTATACTATTTGCAAATCCTTTAGTTGGTGTTGTTGTTTCTTTAAAATCTTGAACCGTGTCAGTATCAATGCCGTCAGAAAATCGCGCCAGTGTATTTCCATCTTTGGGTGCGGATACATCCGAACCATAGATAATTTCATCAAGGATGTTACCTTGCGCATCTTTTAAAATAATAGAATCGCCATCATTATTTAATTTACTTGACGAAAGTTCTATAACCAAAAATCCTAATGGCTCGATAGTAGAAGATATCGTCGCTATTTTCCCAACTGTGTCATATAGTTCAAACCCGCTGAGATCAAAAGCTGTTGACGTGGGATTATATAATTCAATCCACTCACCATCGTCATTTGCTGGGTCCACCATAAATTCATTGATAACCACATTTGAAATAGTAGAAGAGGATGATTCGCCATTACTTTCGTCATCACCTTCTTCTTGTCCGTCTCCATTGTTATCATCTTCATCATCACCACCAGGTTCTTCATCATCCGTAAACCAATAATTTTGTTCACCGGGTGTTGAGCCGTCGGGATTCATATCCCAATTTGTAATGTCCTCTGGAAGTGTTTCGAAATCCTTACGTTCAAAAGAGTGTTTGTCTACTAATGCTGATGAAATACTATACGAAAAACGCTCGACAAAATCATTACTACCAGCACCCCACTTTATTCCAATTTCCTCTCCATCACCGTGCAACGTTCCCCATGTGCTGTCAAAAACAGTTGAAGTAACATTGGGATAATCTTGAAAAAAATATAAATCATTTTGGGCAATAATTGCGTATTCTCCCGGTTCAATTATGGTATCTTCTTGGACGCTTGACTCACTTAATGTAATTTTATGTGCAGTTTCATCTTCCCAGAATCTCCAATCGACGAGATCAACGGGTGCTTCTCCTTTATTAAATAATTCAATCCACTGATGTCCACTACTGCTTCCACAGCCCGTGGGACAAATTTCTGAAATAACTACGTCTGAATTTTCACTATGTGCATAGTGAATAAATAAAAAAACACTCCCTATAACTAAGAGTGCTACTCCAACCAAAAAATTCCTCCTCGTATTCATATCCCCCAAATTAAGATTAAATAAATATAAAAAAGTATAACATATACTAAGAGGAGTTGCCACAGAAAGAATGTTGACAATTTCCAGCTTTTCACCTATAATAAACCATACTATTTTCTATATATTTTCACGCCTACCTCTACAAAAGAAAATAAATTTTCTTTTCATCCACTGCGGGCATCATATAATGGTTATTATCCCAGTTTTCCAAACTGGTGACAGGAGTTCGATTCTCCTTGCCCGCTCCAAGTTGAAAAAACGGTCTGAAAATGACTGTTTTTTCTTTTATCTTCGCACAAAACACTTGGTTCTACTCGGGCAATTTTTAAGATTTCGTTTTCAAGCCCGTTCTTCAAAGTGAGGTACGGTTTTTGTAGTTCAATACTGAGTTTTCCATCTCTAAAATAAAAGTTCTGACCAATGCATTTCAAAATATGCGTTTTGGTTTCAAAGTCCCCATGTTCAAACCAGTGCTTTGCATATGTAGCAAAATTAAATGTCTTTTCAGTGAGATCAAGCCAGTCGTCTACTCGCGTCTCGGTTTTCCTAATCTCAAGCTCTATTCGCCCCTTTTCTGACACCAAAGAACTTTTTTGTCCTCTAAATTCTTCTTCCGTTATCATCTCCTTTTTTGCATTTTCAGGAGAGATATACAAATTTATTAAATTATCTATGCGCCTAAGACAGGAATTATAATTATCTTGAAGGTTGCTGACGATAATGTTTCGGTCATACTCCTCTACAAGATTTTGGTCTCGCAAGACTTGAATTGCCCAGTGTAAAAATTCCTCTGGGATAGTAATACTGTCTAAGTAATCAGTTACTTGTTTTAACAATGCACTATGTTCTATAGATTTTTGATGACACTCAATATCCCTGCGATTATGTGAGCAGTGGTGGTAAAGATACTGTTTAATTTTTCCGGTTGTTTTATTTTTCTTATGTTTTTCTTCGGCGACGATCATTCCTCCACACTCTGCGCATTTAATCACTCCGCTAAATGGTAACCTCTTATTTTTTGGCCGCGGTTTACCCTTTTTACCCAAAATGGTCTGTGCCAAATCAAATTCTTCTTTTGTTATCATTGGTTTGTGTTTACCTTGATAAATCGTACTCTTGTACATAAATTCGCCACAATAAAACATATTATTAAGCATTTTGTAGGTTCCATTAACACTCATCTTTTTGCCTTCTGATGTTCTTAAACCCCATTCTTCTGTGGCTATTCTTTTAATCTGCATTACTGAGTAGTTATCCGTTAGAAGTAAATCCCACATTTTTCTAACTAAAGAGAAACGCTCTTGATCTACGAATACAACTTTATTCCCTTTTTCTCCGAACTTGTCATTCAAGTAACCAATCGGGGCTTTACCTGGCCGCCAACCCTTTTCTACCTTAGACTTCATACCGCGTGTAACATCTTTACTTAGGTCAATAATAAACTGATTTGCCATGCCAAGCTCTACTGCCATCATAAGTACATTATCTGTCGGCAAATACTCACGCCCCGGGGTTATAATTGATTTCATCACCTCTTGCTGAAGTAACCACTGTATTTCCCCTCCATCCACTGGATTTCGCGACAAACGATTGAGCTTCCAACAGATGATCGCGTCGGCTTGTCCACTCTTCAGCATGGCCATCATTTCGTTATACATCGGTCTTCCGGGCTGTTTGGCTGATTTTGACTCGCCGAATGTCTTAACAACATTTAGCCCCCTACGGGTAACTTCATATGCCAATTCGCGTCGTTGGTCTTCAATTGATTGAACCTGACGATCTTCTGCATCGGTAGATTTTCTCAAATACATGATATATCGTAATTTCATATAATTTTAATTAGGTAAATTAAAAGGGACGGCTAAGGTTGACCCAAATCCGCTACCCCGAAGGATTGCCTCATTGGCATAGCCGCCCCTTTTAAGGGACGAGACAAAAAAACGGGGTTTTGATGGATTTTGGGTCAACGATTACATTATACCATAAGCAAATATTTTTAGAATGACTTAAAATTTTTGTTAAGGGTCTCCTCAATTTTTGAGACTCTTTCTCCTAAATCAGAGACTTCCATGGCCTTAATCAAATGTCCAGATAGGTATCCCAAGCAATTTGCGATCTTTAATTCTATCAAGCCGCTGCGCACTTCATTGATTGTGGTTGCAAGTAGTACAACCACATCTTTTGGTTTGTTGATAATAACTGGTGGGAGCCTGCTCCGGTTCTTCTTGGACATTCTTCCACCCCTAAGGATCGCCTCTCTTCTTTCTTTTTTTGTCTCTGGATTATGGATAAAGCAGAACCTGCTATTTTTCATTGCGCTGGCAAGACATTGTTTATTGTTAAATTTAATATAATTACATCTCATACTTTTTTGAAAAATCTATAGGCCTTTACCATCTGTTCATATTCTTCTAATAATTTTTCTTTTATATCTTGCCTTTCTTCATGTTTTATTTCCCAGTCTCTTTGTTTAGCCAATAAACCAAGCATTTCATCATTCGTCTTTTCAGTCTGTCTAAGCATTTCAAATATCGTTGGATTATCTAAAAATAACTCTCTATATTCATTCGCTTCATCTTCATTTTTTATCCTCTGATAAATTGAGCGGCGCAATCGTAAAGATAACTCCACAAGTTGTGCTTCGGATAGGTTCCTAAATGGCCTATTATTCACGGGAATGCTTTTTTCTATCTTTTTAATTCTTGATTCCATCATAAGCGTAGCTTATGGGGTATACCCCCACATATTTCTACTAAGTATTTATCGGATATGGACAAGAGGGATTAAAAGCCCACTATTATACAGTAGCTTCTATTTCGGCCGTATTTCTCCGTTGTTTCTCGGTACGGCCTATGGCTCACTCTCCGTGGGGTCAGTACTCTGCCCGTTGGGTAACTCTATATCGCCAAGCCAATTCAATTTAACGATACAGACGGTCTTGGTTTATCGGCGTAAGGAGTTCCGATTGCTGTCGGAACCGCATCAGGATTACCAAGTCCTATGATTTGATGGCGTCCACGGGGTGGCTCATAGGTTCGCCCACCGTCCCCCGCAGTATTTAATCCCTCACCCAATTTCCGATATTATTCTTGAAACTGAGCATCTTCTTTTTTGATTGGTTTATAAATTAACCCAACAAGCTGGACGAGCTTTATTGCTTGTTCTCGTGCGTCTTCAAGACCGATCTCTTTACCAAAGAGGTTCTTGTAGAGTGTTTGAAATTTTGCAACTTGCTCATCCGATACCATACAACTATGATTTACTGCTATAAATTCTATTTTTTAGCATTTTGATATTATCAAAGTAAGCTCTTGCTCCCACATTCATTTTGTCACAAAAATAAGCACCAAACGCCTCCTCAACCTCAACTCCTTCCCTAAACCCAAAGAGCACCCTACGCGAGTTGGTCTTATCTAAAGATACGAGCTCCAAACCCACAGTTACAAGAGCTGCAGCACAACCCAGATCAGATGTTGTGAAAATTTTTGGTTGTTCTTCTAACAATTGTTTATTTAATTCTAATCCAGTTTTCATATTTGCTATTGAATGTATTGCTTGTATTATGATGGGAAATCATTCTTTTTTTGATAGGTTTTTACTCTACCTCAAAAAATAAAAAAATGGCTTATATTAGCCATTTGATTTGACAAAATTAACACCCAGTTAAGGGATAGTGTTACCTTAGTGGAAGCTTATGTCATATTCTTCTTTGTTTAGAGCATAGCCCCCAGTAGGCAGACTGATAATCAATTTTCTTTTTTTGTCTTGAGATTTTTCTATTTGCATTTTTTTCAAAAAAATTTTATTAATATTTGATATCTCCTTTCCTATAAATTCAGCGTTCTTTTTTCTTAATAGTAATTCTGAAAGTTCTTTGCCGCTTAATTTTTTATTGCTAAGGAAGTCAATTATTTTTCGTCGGTTTCCTTTTATAGAATACTGTAATTTTTTTCCTCGTTCTATTCTCCAAATTCCTGAATCAGAAGTAATATGGATAGTAAGTTTATTATCATCAAAACTATCATTGATCAAATCAACCTTTTTCTTTTCTTCTTTAAGATAATCAACAAATTTCTTATTGCTGTGTTTCTTATTTTCACGCCGTTTTTTAAGTAGATTATTAATATAGTCAAAAATTTCTTTATCGTCCTCTGACAGACTAAATTTTGGCGACCCTACAAGGATATACTCCTTTTCAATTTGTGCAAGACATTTTTCAACTAAAATACGATCATGTTCCCAAACAATGTTCTTCTCTTGCAAGTCACTAATAAGATCGTCTGGCAGCAGGAGCAGTAAATCGCGTTTAACACTATCAAATTCAGGGAAATCTAACATTGATTGGAGGTAACTTTTAATGAGCATGTAAATACCATTTAGTTCTCTATCCCCAATTGCCAAATAGCCTGTTAATACCAAATCTGTCATGTCTAATAATTTGTCCAAATATAGCTGGCTTAGGAAGAGACGCTGCCCAAAGTTTGTATAGGTTTTTCTTTTCATATTCATAATAATTTTACTTATATATTACGCCTTTACATTGTAAGTTACAATGTTTTAATCATTATAACAATTGTCTAATTACAACCACTGAAAAATTACGCTTGGAACTTGATTTCTGGCCCAAAATGATATAGTATTAAGTGGACAACTTAAGACCTAAACCCGTCTCGGGCATGGTCAAAAACACTGCACAAACATAGAGATGGCTATTCCGTCTCTGGCATTGTTTGTGCAGTCAGTAGCCGAAAGGTTACTGGGTTCCGAAAGGGACCGCCAGTGTACGGGTAGCCTTTTTTGTTTTCCGAATATCAATAACACAATGTGTAATATGGATAGATATAAAATTAAAAAAGGAATTTTCAATAAATCCACAATAACAATTGTCGTTACTTTTTTGATTTTAGGGTCTGTATATTCTGGTGTTGTGCTGTATAGAAAATCTCTGGCTAACAAAACACAAGCGGAATTATTGCACGTCACTGGAGCACAAGAAGAACCCACAGAAATTACAGGAGAGAAATTCTATCAAATTACCCTAAGTTCATCACCATATAGAAGATCAGATGATGACCGTCTGGGCGATATAATGCTGGAGGTCAATTTGAAGAATTTGAACATTACTCCTTTTATTACCAATTTAGGTACTGACAAATGCATTCTTTCTGACAAGTTAGGCAGACAATACCAAGCGGACCTCATAAGCGAAGTCCCACTTAAAAAAGCACTTCTTACGGGGGAGGAAGTATCTGTAAAAATTGACGGGGCATTATACATAAATGTTCTTCAAGAAGGAGAAACATCTTGCCAAAAAGAAGGGTCTGGAGTGATTGACTGGGTTCATAACAATGATTGGGTCAAAAACGCTGTTAAATGCGTCTACAGCCCTTCTGGAGAGTGTACATGTGAGGACATTGGTCCACTCTCAGTGAATGAATGCACTTTCCGCGTTACTTCGGATGGAAAACAGGCGTCTAACGGCTGGGGTCAATATCCATTAGTTGTACCTATCCAGAATTAAACCTGAAATATATGAACAAGAAAATTATTATTTTTAGCATAATTATCATTATCGTTACCATTCTTGCTGGTGGTATCTACAAGGTCGTATCATTAAACCAAAAAATCTCTTATTACAAAAACAAGGAAGCCGAGGATTACTTCAAAAAGAAATTAGAGTGCGGTGAAATGGCCGCCCCAATTAAAGAGGAACTTCAAAAATATAACTCGGGCCCTCTTTCTCTATTTGTAGAAAATTTTGAGATGGTTTTTTATAGCCCTAAAGAAAATAGCTGTATTTATTCCATAGAGAGACTTTACACGGGGGACCAACCCGAACGGGAATACGTTGTCTATAATGCCCTCACAAAACACAAGATTACTTCTTTTCAATTTCCATCCCAGTGGGAAAATTACAAATCATTTTTATTAGAGTATTCAAACGGAGAGATTAGATTGTAAATTGATTACTGTGGCCATCATATCAACATTTTATAGCATCTTGATACCCATTGAAAACCTAAGAAGGGTTTTATCAAAAGAACAACTACAAGAAATTCTCCCTAAAAGAACTTGCTATGGAGGAATTTGGTTTGATGATTATTTGTATTGTGAGATATCTATGGGACCAGCGGATAATGAGGCTATTGTTGAGTTTTGGAAAGAAAAGGGGTTAGTGCCATTTGAGACCAGAGACGGCAAACAATACTGGAACGAATTGTGTTTGATCCCATCTCCGGATAATCAGCCAACTTTGCCTTGTGATTGGGTAGAAATTAGATATGAAGATAAGCATGGATACTGCTATAATTTAAGGGGCAAACCACAAGGTGAAATTGTGAGAGGACCGAAACCAGTAAAAAATTTCTTTGATCTCAACTAATTATTTAACAATCCTTATAATAAAGCGTATAAACAAAAAAGCGGGCGAAGCCCGCGTTCTTGTTTTTAAGTTTTTAGTTCTCTAATCGTTTACAACGTTCACATAGTCTACGTCCATCAGTACCTTGTCTAAGATTTTCTTTTTCTATATTATTACCCTCTGTACATTTATTAGAATTATGATAAACTTTTATCCATGTTAACTTTGAATGATAAGGTTGTACTTTCATATAGTAATAGTAATAGTAATAGTAATATTAAAATTAATTATTTATAAGTTGTTAATTTTTTGAAGACCTGCTATAATTAATTTGTTAGGGTAATTATAACTTGCAGGAAGACGCGATTAATTAACGATTGTTGCGTCTTTTTTATTGGGTATTTTGATTGACATATATCTACTGTTAGATAATAATATTTTAACCTATGCGGTAAGTCTTGTCAATAGCTACTTATACCCACCGCTTGACTTTCTTATTACTATCAGATAAAATCAAAATATATGGATAACAATACCAAACAAATAATTGGAGGCAACATCCGCGCAAAACGGGAGGCCTTGGGTTTATCCCAAGAAGAACTCGCCCAAAAAGTAGGAAAGCAAACTGCTACTTATATAGCTTTTATTGAAAAAGGTGAAAGAAATATAACCACAGTAGATTTAATGGCGATAGCTAAACAGCTTGGCACTACTGTTGCGGTTCTTATTGGTGAAGATAAAAAGGCAAAAACACCTTCTGTCGTTGATGTTTTAAGGTCTGCAAAAGAACTCAGTAAAGCTGACCGCGAAAAAATTGAAGCTATTTATAACTTTGCTAAAAACAAAAAAGATGAGTAATGACTACGAAAGTGTATCTGATGATTTGTTGACCCCCAACTTAAAGGGAGCCAGACTTAGAGCTAAGAATATTTGGAATGAATTTTGTGGAGCAAAAATACCGGTAAAACTTAATGACATAATCCAAAAAATGGGGATTGATATTCGGGGAGAGGATCTAAATTCTGCCGATGCCATCACAAGAATGGATAGCAACGGCGTTTGCTGTATGGTTTATGACCAAAATAGTTCCGTTGTGAGGAAAAGATTCACAATAGCACACGAAATAGGACACTTAGCAATGGAACACACATCATCGTGGGGAGGGTGTAATCAGTTTTCAAAAAAATCTCAGGAAAAGGAGGCTGATGCTTTTGCTGGTGAACTGTTAGTGCCATCTGAAGACTTGAAGGAATTTACTAAACAAAAACGCACAATTCAAGAAATAATGAGTAGATACTGGATAAGTAATCCTGCGGCCTTTGTGGCAGTGCAAAATAATCGTTTATTAGATAGGATTAAAATATAATTTTACTGTGTATTTCCCACATAAAAAATTTGGCAGTTGGTTATATCATGTTTAATCTATTAGGTATTTGGAAAAGACAAAATAATACTTTTTAACTTTACTGCTGTGATACCAGCGTCGTATCTTTTATCAAAATAGTTCTGACGTCTTTCACTAATTAAGCTCTCGTTAAAACTTCGCTTAACAAGCGTAGTTTTTTGTTTACCCTTACGTGTGAGTAGAACAAGGCAGTAAAACTATTGACAAAAAGGAGATTTTATGCTATACTTTTCGGTTCGATTATAATTCGAACTGTGCTCTTTTTAGCAAAAAATTAGATTAAAAAGACTTGGGTCACAAGAGAACTAAATTATTTTAGTTTTGTTTTGACCCAGGTCTCGTTTGCTTGGTTGCGACGAGACTCCGAGACGGATAACACGGAGAGGTGATACCGATGGACCGCACCGAACTGACCACCCTCGCCACCCGCCTGCTCAACCCCATCGCCGGCCTGCACAAGCAGGTGATCGCCAGCTTCGACACCCCCCAGGTGGGCCCGTACCACCAGGAGGGGAACTACCTGGTCGACCACCTCATCCGAATGTTCAACGAGTGGAGACGCCTCGCCGGCAGACCCGAGATGTCCGAGGTCCTCGAGGTCGCCCTCAACCAGGTCGAGTACCACATCGAAAACGGTGAGGACCTCATCGCCCTCTACATCGTCCTCCACGACGCGTGGAAGGGTGACGAGGTGATGCAGGTGAAGCTCGACGGTCTGCCCGAGATGACCATGACGCGCAAGTCCTGGGCCAAGTGGGTCAAGACCATGGGCTCGCAGGACAAGGACCCCGTCGACATCGCCAAGGCCAAGGGCATGCTGCAGGTCTCCTACGAAGACCACGCGGAAGTCGCTGCCGTACAGCTTGAGTGCTTCACCGAAACCCTCAAGCTGCCGGAGTGGTTCGTGCGCGTAGTTCTGCTGCACATGGTGGCCATCCAGCTCGCTCAGGTGAACGTCCCGCTCTACGAGCGGTCGTTCGCCAACCTGCCCGAGGAGGCCTGGCAGTTCCTGACGGTCGTGACCTGGCTCGACGCTCAGGGTGCGGTCGGGGAAGACGGCAACTGCAACATCTCCGGCTGGAACAACCTCATCTCGTCCAAGTGGGCCGCCGAGAGCTACAGGCGCGTCGAGCGCGCCATCAGGAAGGCGGACCGACTGGACGGGCAGAAGATGGAGCGCGCTCTGTCCGATCTGCGCAATTCGCACGACATCTTCCACAACGAGACGCCGGATGAGTCCATCGACCGCCTGAAGCGCGAGTGCGCGCTGCCCAAGGTCACGGAGGCTGACGTCCGCAACGCGCTGGCCAACATCGAGGGCCTGGGCGAAGCGCTCATCGCGACCATCGCGGCCGAGATGGCCACGGACGGCAAGCTGAGCCCGGACACGGGCAGGGCGCTCGGCCGGTTCAACAAGCCGGTCCGCGACGCGCTCAAGAGCCTCGGCTGACGACCACAACCCCGAACCCCGGGCGAAAGGGGTGACAGTTCGGAAAGACGGACAACTCTCGTGTGTCGCGTACGTTCGTACGTAGTGCGATAGTCGAGGAAATACGCGCGGGGAGCTGGATGCAAAAGCGTTCAGCACCCCGTGGATTTTCCGGTGAGACCGGAACTGATGAGTCCTTTAACGATAGAATACGACAGGACGAAATCCAAAAACTGTTCTTTACAATTCGACATGGTTCTTAAATAAAAAAACGGACGTGGGTCAACACATGGCCAGGAGTTCTCCTGGACAGATGGACCCCACGTCCGGAGGTTTTGGTCAACCACCGGATGAACTTCGAACGCACACACGGAGGTGCACTCATGACCCAGTTCACGAATGCGGTGACGCACAGCGGCGACATGCACCCGGACGACGTCATGGCGGGTGGCTTCCTCAAGGAGACCAACCCCGGCATCCGCTTCGTCCGCACCCGCGACAAGACCGTGCTCGAGGCGGCGATGTCCGACGACGACACCGTCGTCTACGACGTCGGCTTCGTGTACGACGAGTCGCGGAACTGCTACGACCACCACCAGCGGCAGAACGCCCCCAACCCCCGCCCGAACGGCGTGCCGTTCTCGAGCTTCGGGCTCCTGTGGCAGCGCTTCGGCCTGTCCTACTGCGAGCGCCTCGTGGCCAAGTACGGCAAGGACATCGACCCCGCCCAACTCCACGAGCTCATCGACCACGAGCTGGTCCAGGGCATCGACGTCATCGACACCGGCGCGGTGGACAACCCCCGCTTCCAGCCGAAGGTCGGCGAGGTGTCCGTCGAGGTCAAGACCTTCGCGCTGGCCCTGTTCGAGCTCGCCCCCCAGCCGCTCCTGTTCGAGATCCCGCCTTACGACGAGGCCTACAACCAGGCCACCGACATCGCCGCGGTCTTCCTGAACCGCTTCGCCGAGGCCTGCCTGGCCAAGCTCTGCGGGCGTCAGCTTCTCGTGACCGGCCGCCGGGTCGAGGAGTGCGTCGTCGTGTCGCCCAAGGTCATCCCGGACTGGAGCGACGTCGTCAGCGCGGAGTTCCCCGAGACCCTCTACTACCTCGAGCCGGACACCAACGACCAGACGGGCAAGGCCTACATGCTGTGGCAGGTGCCCGTCGAGCCGCGGGGCTTCGTCGGCCGCAAGTCGCTCCCGGAGAGCTGGGCCGGCAAGCGCGGCACGGACCTCGTGGCCGTGACCGGCATCGAGGGCTCGGGCTTCTGCCACGTCGGGTGCTTCGTGGGCGGCGGCGAGACCCTCGAGGCGACGCTCGCGATGGCGAAGGCGGCCATCGCGGCGTAGCGCGGATCAAATCCGCGCAGAGGACCATGTCGGCTACTGATTCAGTCGGCGGCGCAAGCTGCTGAAGGAGTCGTAGACGTCGGGGTGTGTATTTCACGCACCCCGGTCCTCTACTGATAATGTCAGTACTGATGAGCCCATTTGTTTATGCAGGGCGAAAGGACAAATTAAAAACCACTTATAGTAATATGAGTGGTTTTTAATTAGAAATAAGATTTATTATTGTGAATTTGCAGAGTTGACCAAAACTAAATTATGCGTTATACTCATCGGCAGTTTCAATACTTCGGTTCTAACCTCCTTTACTAAGGAGCTCTCAATAAAACTTCGCTCAAACAGCGTAGTTTTTTGTTTACCCGCAAGTGTGAGTAGAACCGAGCTGCAGACTATTTCAAACTATTCCATAGCATTTCCCATACAAACCGTTGGTTGTCTGCATTTGCTTGGTCTTCAATAATTACTAAGATCATACTGTCCCACGACACGGTCATGACGCGATCACCATAAATGATGGTATGACTTTTGAAAAATTTCCCATCTGGTAAAAATTTTACATCGCGCAATTCTTCTTTTGCCCGCTTAGCTTCCTGTAAGCCAAATTTAGATTTTTCTACAATTATCCTGGCTTTTATCCCACGTCTAATTCTTTCCTTAGTAAATTTCTTGTATTCTTCAGGAAAAATCGTTAGAAGTTCGGTTGATGTCCCATAGACCAAATTTTCTTTTTGGGTCATGTCGTGCCTTATCCTGTCCAAATAGGCCTGCCATACATTTTCTTTACCCTCATAATACAAGACCTTTGGTTTTTTATTTGTTTTATTTTGAATGGCACGAAGCTCCGGTAAAAGATTAATAAAAGAAATTTCTTTATCATGTAACGATTGATAAATTTTGTCCGGATCAACTGCTTCCAGCAGTCTTTTTTTACCACTCGGCGTTTGTTGAACAAGACCTTTGCTAATAAGATCATCCAAAACATCGTATGTAGACACACGGTGTAGGGATGCTACCTTAGCAATATTTTGTACAGGCGCAGGCCCTAATTGTAGACAAGCCAAATAAACCTTAGCTTCTTTTATGCTTAGCCCAAATTCTTGAAGTTGCGTTGGAGTAATCATAGATGTTGTAGAGAAAATACTACATTTTAGTATATAACAATACCAACAATTAATCAATTTAGCTAAAATTAAATAAAAAATAGCTATTTTATAACAGTCTATACGTAGAACTTTATTGACAGAATAAAAAAATATTATAAGGTTAGTTAAGATCCATCAACCGGTATGGAGGGACCACATGGAGTGGCACAATTGGGGTAAACGCCCGAACTCTCAAACCATGAGGCATATGGTAGAGTGGGAGGAGTGCCCTTATTGCGGGCATAGAGAAAAAGATTTTCTTAACTTCATTGTTGGTTTCTCAAATAGTGAAGATATTTTTACCAAAAGCACTTGGGGAGAAAATATCTTGTGGGGCGCAGAAGCCTTGGAGTGCCCAGTATGCTTTGAAAATTCTTGGAGACATACAAAATATCGGAACCCGGACACTTTTTCCTGCCTTGTGGGTGAGGGTAAAATAGTGCTTCGCGTGCCAGGGGCAGACGAGGCCTTTCACACCATGCTCGAGATGCACAAACAGAAAGAATAGTCCCGTGTATCTCGTCCGACTGGCTGGGTGCGACCACAAGTCAGCCCAGCCTCCTTGAGTGGTAATATTTATTACCTCTTGAGGAGGACTGACTTGTGTAAAAATATAAAACCACTTATAGCAATATGAGTGGTTTTTGATTAAAGAGAATTATTTACTGTTGTGAATTTACCGAGTTGGCCAAAACTAAATTATGCGTTATATTCGTCGGCAGTTTGAGCACCTCAGTTCTAATGTTAAGTACTAATGAGCTCAAATAAAATCACTCCAATTTGTTGGGGTGATTTTATTTTGTACTGTAAAGGGGAACCGAACGGGAAAGGGAGAAAACGGTAGTTTTCTCTTGCCGAGGAAAGTTCACGAAAACCCGAAGGTTTTCGTGGGAGGAGCCTAGGGCGACGAATGAGATTTCTCCTTGCCCGCTCACCATAAAACTTCGCTCAAACAGCGTAGTTTTTGTTTACCGGTAAGGAGAAAACAATCGCGGTCGAAGCGACTTGTGATTGTTTAAAAGAGGACTAAATGATAAAATATAGAACAATTACTAATATGCAAAAATTTAATAAAGAAAATTCTTTTTGGTATATTTTTTTTCTAGGGTTTCTAGTTCTAATCGCCACCAGCATAGGACAAATGTTTAGTTTGCCTTTTTTTAATAATTTAATTTTTTCCATAATTATTCCAATAATAATTCCTATGGGGTTAATGGGTTATCATGCTTTTTTTACATTAAATATACGTCGCGGTTTATTTTTAATTGTCTTTGCTGGATTGGTAGGATGGTTCTTTGAGATTATCGGCTTAAAATATAGAACATTTTTTGGTGGTCAATATATTTATAATACAACTATACCTCTTATTTTAGATGTCCCATATGCAGTAGTTATTTTTTGGTCATTTTTTATCTATTTTGGCTATACTTTCACAACATCATTTCTCTACTGGTCTCATAAAGACAAACCCAACAAAGATAATCATAAATTATTTCTACTTTTCGTACTTATATTAATGGATGGCCTAACAGTAACTGCCATAGATTTGTTTATGGATCCAATACAAGCCAAAGCAGGTACATGGACATGGTTACAAGGCGGAGCTTATTTTGGAGTACCAATAGGAAATTTTGTTGGCTGGTTTACAGTTACCGTTATTGTAACTTCTATATTTAGAATATTTGAATATTTTTTTCCTCAAAAATCAACAGGTGCAAACAAAAAATTTTTTTTAATACCTGTAATTGGATATATTATACTGGCTTTTTATTACACGGCGAATGCTATCTATTTTGAATTGTATGGCTTAATAGTCGTTGGTTTATTTTTAATGCTTTCTATGGTTACAGCAAATTTGTTTTATTATTTTAATTCATCAAAACCGTCCTAACATCCCTACCAGGGAGTTCAAAATAAAATCCACCTCTTTGGTGGATTTTATTTTTTGAAGGCAGAAATTATTTATTCCTTCTTATCGTCTTCTTTGGCATCTTTTTCACCCATTTTTTTTCCTATTTCATGTAGTTCTTCTCTCTCTTTTTTGTCTTCTTCTTTTTTGTTTTTATCGTCATCCATATAATTTTTGTTATGTGTGTTTATATTTTTCAATCCTCTCTTGGTGATTTTTTTGGTTTGCCCCGAGGACAATCCATTCTACCAATCATTATCCCAGCTGCCCTGAGAACAAAAAGTAGAATTTAAAACTAAACAAGATCAGGTTTAATCGGTGGAAAAATTTGTGGTAACATACCCCACTAGTTAAGCTTACTTGCGGCCTCAGATGTTGAAACGGTTTTACTCATGAAAAAAAGTCTAACAATACCCCAACCAATAAAAAAATAAACAAGCATTGCCAAAAGTGTTGTCCATTCAAAGAGACTACCTTCCACGCTACGTGTGCGAAATACACTCGTAAACGGTGTGGTTAGAGGCATTGAGGCTGTATAAATAAAATTCGTGAATCCAGCTTCAGCATTGGCGCCAAACATCTTCAGAAATAAACGAAACGCAAGCAAAATCTCAAGTAGACCTACCAGGTACCAAATAATTTGGGTACCATAGTACAGAGGTTTAGTGCTCGGTGAATTATAAGAGTCCATATAATTTGTATGTATTAATAAATAAATATTCTTGGTTTATACTATTTTCTGGCCTTTAATCAATCTCACAAGTACTATGATAACTGCTATTACAAGCAAAACATGGATAAAACCTCCGAGCGTGTAGGAAGTCACAAGTCCGAGTACCCAGAGAATGATTAGAATAATCGCAATAGTCCACAACATATAATACATTTAATTAATTACACTATAAGTTACAAAAAAATAATTTTACATTTTACCTCAATCTTTAGCAGAATTTTCATTGTCAATTTCTTTTTCTTCCCCATCTTTAGACAGTGCCATTCCTATCTCATAATATTCATCAAATAATTTATTAATGCTTATATTTGTATTATCGTCCATATAATCAATTTTATTTATTTTAAAAAAATATTAAATATCTTTCTTCTATTCCTTTTGTCTACTGGTTATTACCTAGGCTGTTTCCCGATAAGGAGTAGAATTTTTAATAATTAAACAAGAAAGCATCACTATGGTAGTTATCCAATATTAGCTATCAGACTTCCCCCGTATATCTTCAGTAGACACGATGGGCAGTTGGGGTTTCTTTTTCATATACATATAATTATTTGTTTTTATTTTTTATTTCATTAATTTTAGAGTTTCTTGAATTGTCTTAACAACTGCCTGGACAAACGGATTTCCATGTTCAAGTTTTGGAAAAATCTTTTTCCCTTCTTTCTCTTTTTGCAATAAGTTGGCGTGCATTAAAATTTTGATGTGTTGTGATGTTAAAGGTAAAGAAATATCCAGGATCCGCGCTATGTTGCTTACTGATATTCTTGGTTGTTGGGCGAGAATGCGAAAAATTCGGTAACGATTAACATCACTCAATACTTTAAACGAAGCCGCCATACTCTTGTCAGTTTCGCTAAATATTTTACGATTTTCTTTAATTTCCTTTTTGCTCAACATATACATTAGTTAAATAGTTGTTTAATTGTTTAATAATTGTATTATATATCATACTAAATCATATGTAAATAGTAAAGTATATGCTCAGGTGTATAAGCCGTGCATAAAGAGTGCATAACTATTACCTAAAATATCAAAAACAGCCCTTGTAGGCTGTCTTATTTTTTCTCACCTTGCCCCTCTCTACTCATCGTTGTCCTTGTCTTCTTTCTTGGCGTCTTTTTCGCCCATCTCTTTTCCTATATCATGATATTCTTTTTTTTCATCTTTATTTTTGTCGTCATCGTTGTTCATATATTTTTGTTAGTTATGAATTAAATATACTTTGTTGTGCATGAGTAATAACATAAATCCCTATATAACCCGCAAACAAATTATTTGTCTCCATAGATTAGCCATATTTCGAGCTACCTACCTTTTTTAGTATAATATATAAATACGATATATAAACTATCCAACATGTCAAGAGTAATGGATTAAACCCTTTACATAGCAATTCTGACCTAGGCTTGATTTATTATTACTTTTCCATTATACTACTCACCACAAAAGATCGCGGGGTAGAGCCACATAAAATGGACTTCGTCCATCACGTGGCTAGATAATAAGCTTTTTGAAGTATAGTTATCTAGCGGCGTGATACTACGAAGTTAGTATTTTACGCCGCGGGGTAGAGCAGCCAGGCAGCTCGTCGGGCCCATAACCCGAAGGTCGCCGGTTCAAATCCGGCCCCCGCAACTAAATTTTGCATGTGCAATTATTCTGTGATAATATATGTTGCACATCCAAAAATGGCATGCGGTAGTAGTTCAGTTGGCTAGAACGCCCGGCCGGGAGGTCGCCGTTCGGCTCTGATTCTACATTCGAATTTGATAAACATGCGGTAGTAGTTCAGTTGGCTAGAACGTCTCCTTGCCAAGGAGAAGGTCGCCGGTTCGAATCCGGTCTGCCGCTCACCCTGTACCCTTGTGATATGGGGTCACAGTTGAGAAATCAACTGTAACAATAAGGGTTTAGTAATTCATAGGCCCTTACTGTATGGCAACGCAAAAATCCCCGAAAGGGGATTTTTGTATTATTACCACATCATTTTTACTAGGCAGTTATAAGCGAATTCCAATCACTCACAAATTTACTAAGCCCTGCATCAGTGAGTTCATGCTGAATATTATAATTACTAAAATCCTTTTCCAAACCTATTTCTTGATAAGGAATCTCTTTCAAATTTTGTACAGGATACACATAATTTTCCTTTGGCAACTCCATGTTCTTGTGTGCCCACTGTTCCAAAATTTTCAATGGTGCCGTGATAATATCCACACCAAGCGCGAGACAATATAGAAAATGATCATACGTTCGGACGCTTGCAGCCAAAACCTCTACATGGTGATCACTCGATTCAAACATGCACATAACATTTTTTATAAATTGCATACCATTTTCTCCCCTATCATCAAACCGTCCGATAAAAGGTGACAAATAAACTTGTCCTGGCATTGAGCCAGATGTGGCTGTATACACTGCCCCGGCCTGTTCTTGGGAAAAACATAACGTCATATTTACTCGTATTCCCTCTTGGGTTAATTGACGTGCGGTTTCCAGGCCTGCTGATGTAATGGGAAGTTTGATATGAGCATTAGGGATCCACGCATTCATTTCATGAGCCTGTTCAATCATTGCTTCTGCTAGCGTGGAACTGTCTGCATAGACTTCTACAGAGACCGACCCTTTTGGAACAAGAGAAGAAATTTCACTCACAACTTTTTTATAAAATTCATTTATCTGATCCGAGCTCAAGCGCTCACCTGCCCCAAGTTTTTCTTTAAGCTGAGGGTTTTTCGCAATAAGTGATGGATTGGTTGTCTGCCCATCCAAAAATCCAAGCAGAGCTAGTGCTATTTTCGTTTCACCAGGGTCACCACTATCGAGAAATATCTTGGTTTTTAAATTGGTTGGTTTTTCCATAGGTCTAGCAATTTTAAATTATAAAAATTTCTCAAATAAACAATACCAAAAAAACATACAGCTTTCAAGACTACATCCGTATCCAAAAATATGATATACTGATTCTATCAATACTAATAACATTTTATGTTGCCTCAAACGACATTGGAGTTTTTGCTTAAAAAAGAATTCAAAATAGCCCCGGGAGCCCTCAAAATATACCGGGAAGAAGCAGAAAAAAAGAAAAAGGAGTTGGAAGAATATTTGATAAGCCAAGATGCAATTGACGAAACAAAGCTATACACGGCTGCCGCAAAAAAGCTCAGTGTGCCCTATATTGAACTCAAGGGAAAGGAGATAAAAAAAGAAGTCCTGAACCTGGTCCCGGCACAGTTTGCCTCTATTCACAATGTCATTGCTTTTGATAAAACTTCAAATGAACTGCATCTCGCCATGTGTGATTCAGACGATATCCAGACGATCGAATTTTTGCGCCGGAAAACAGGCCTTACGCCCAAAGTATTTCTTACTTCACCAAGCGACATGAAAGAGGCCTTGCGTAGATATCACGCTGATCTCTCTTCAGACCAGGTTATTGTACAGCTCAGCGGAGACGCACAATCTGGCGATGTCAAAGATCTCAAAAAAGCCGCGGAAGAGCTTCCTATTATAAACATTGTCAATTCTATACTTGAGCATGCAGTATTTGAAGGAGCAAGCGATATTCACATAGAACCGACAGAAAAAGAAGTGTCTGTACGATACCGAGTAGATGGTATGCTCCAACAAGTCATGACCTTGCCCAAGCAAGTCCAAAATGGAATCATGGCCCGCGTCAAAATATTGGCTCGTTTAAAAATTGATGAACACATGATTCCGCAAGACGGAAGGTTCAAAATACAGGTACAAGATGAAAAACTCTCTTTCCGTGTTTCTATAATACCGGTATACGATGGAGAAAAAATTGTTATGCGCCTTTTGCATGAAGGCCAGAAGCCGCTCACACTCGAAGAACTTGGGTTCTCTCAAAATATACGAGAAGAGGTTGAAGATTCTCTCAAAAAACCACACGGCATGATACTTGTTACTGGGCCAACAGGAAGTGGAAAGACGACGACGCTATACTCGGTCCTGGGGATGCTCAACCAGCCAAATGTTAATATTTGTACCATAGAAGACCCTATTGAGTACCACGTTCAAGGAATTAACCAAAGTCAGATAAATCCCAAAGCAGGATTCACGTTTGCGTCCGGGTTGCGCGCATTTTTACGCCAAGATCCAGACATTATTATGGTCGGAGAAATCCGCGACAAAGAGACAGCAGAAATTGCGATTCATGCCGCCATGACCGGGCACCTCGTCCTTTCCACGCTCCATACCAACGATGCTCCTACGACGCTTCCTCGTCTTATTGATATGGACATCCCGCCATTTTTGGTTGCATTCACGGCAAACATTATCATTGCACAGCGTCTTGTACGAAAAATTTGTCCGTACTGCAAAAAACCGTACACTCTTTCTGCTTCAGAGATAAAACAGCTGGGGAAACTTATTGATATGAAGAAAACGCTTGGATTATTTAAAAAAGAAAATATAAAACTTGATGCAAAAGAAAAAAATCTCCAAGCCATGACATTTTACCGCGGAGAAGGATGCGCACGCTGTCACAAGAGTGGCTACAAAGGACGCATGGGTATTTATGAAGTACTTACCATCACCGAAGAACTAATAAAACGCATCAATGAACGCGCAACTGCCCAAGACATCAAAGATTATGCGCAAGAACACGGCATGGTTACATTATTTCAAGATGGTCTTGTCAAAGCCAAACAAGGCATTACCACTATTGAAGAAATTTTACGCGTCACCAAAGAATAATAATACGACATGACTAAAGTTGAAAAACAACTATCGCCTCTCGAACAAAAACTCAATAGTATTGCGATACGTCTAACACGCATCAAGGCGATTCAGAAAACTTTTTTTCTAGACCACCTCAGAACCATGCTACACGCAGGGCTTTCTCTTGTGGAAGCGCTTCATGTACTGAGTAAAGAAACTGAAAACAAAAAACTCAAAGATATCATCGGCCATATTACTGAAGATGTTGAAAAAGGCCAGCAATTGAGCGAAACACTAAATAAATATCCCAAAGTGTTTCCCTCTATGTATGTGAAGATGATTGAATCTGGCGAAGTAGCGGGAAAACTCGAGGAATCACTTGAACAAATTGTGATCCAAATGAAAAAAAGCAATGCGCTCAAAAGCAGCATACGCGGCGCCATGATTTATCCCGCAGTCATTATCATAGCTATCAGCATAGTTGCAATACTTATGGTTACCGTAGTCTTGCCAAAAATCATGACGCTATTTGACGAATTTGAAACTGAGTTGCCTCTTGCAACCCGTGTGTTAATAGCAATTACTTCATTTCTCAGCAGCCCCGTCAATCTCGTTTTAACGCTAGGAACTATAATCGGCCTTATCATTCTGTTTGTTGTGGGATTAAAAAAATCTGTGCCATTCAAAGATGTCGTACACCGTGTAAATTTGAAGTTGCCTATTGCAGGACATGTTATAAAACAAATCAATCTTGCACGTTTTTCATTGACCCTTTCATCCCTTTTAAAAAGTACCATACCTATTACCGAAGCAGTCGAAATTACCGGACAGACATGCAGCAACGTGCAATACCAAAAAGCCCTCCACGCGGCAACTGACAAAATCCAAAAAGGCATCCCCTTATCAGAAATTCTTGTTGAGCATGAAAAATTATTTCCCCCACTTGTCACCGAGATGATCATGGTAGGTGAACGAACCGGTGAAATAGATCGATTGCTCAGTGAACTTGCGAATTTTTATTCTGACGAGGTAGACAAAACAATGAAAAACTTTTCTACCATCATTGAACCTGCTATCATTATTCTGCTTGGACTTGCCGTAGCTGGAATTGCTGTCGCGGTTATCGCACCAATGTTTAGTTTGATGCAGAATTTTTAAAAAACAACAACTTAGATAACTTAGGTACTTAGCAAACTTAGCCACTTATCATAATGTTCACCAACCCTTTCCCCAATGCATTTGGCCTGGATATCGGAGACCTGTCTATCAAACTGGTCCAATTATCTAATGTTTCAAATTATTTCAAAGGTTCTCACTATGAATATGCGTCAGCACGTTCTATTTCTTTACCTCCAGGACTGGTAGTCAATGGTGAACTCACACAGCCAGAAGAAATCAGACACTACATACAAAAACTTTTAGGACACAGATCAAAAACCGAAAAACCTATAAAAAGTCCATGGGTTGTCGCTTCATTGCCTGAACCGCAGGGTTTTACCAAGCTCATAACCATTCCAAAATCACCTCAAGAATTGATAGAAGATGATATTATCATAGAAGCTAAAAAGAATATACCATTTACCGAAGATGACCACTATTATATTGATTGGCAAGTATTAACTCCATCAAGTGAAAAAGATGTGATGGTGCGTGCCCTCATCACTGCGATCCCCAAATTTACTGCGGACAGCTATACCTATTTGCTTGAGAGTCTTGGTCTTGGAGTAATTGCACTTGAGCTAGAAGCTCTCTCAACCACTCGGTCTATGGTGACTTCAAAAAAGGAATATACTGGGCAAGCACGAGCACTTTTGGATATTGGCTCGACCCGGTCAAATCTTGTTATTTATGATGATAATACCATTCAATTTACAACTTCCCTCCCATATTCAGGGGAACTTCTCACAACCGCACTCTCTCAAAAACTCCATGTCTCATATGAAGAAGCTACCCGAATCAAAAAAGAATACGGACTCGAATATAAAAAAGATAAGCAAGCGTGGACGGCACTGATACATGAGACAAAATTATTTGCTGATGACATAAGAAAAAATATTTTGTTTTACTACAGTCACTTCAAAAACACGAACCGCATCACACATATTACCATGTGTGGCAGTGGAAGCAATCTAAAGCATTTGGAACGTTTCTTATCTCTTGAGCTTAAAATAGAATGCAGGCCGGGTCATGTGTGGAAAAATCTTTCAGCAAAAAAACAAATACCTATCTCAGACGAGGAATCATTGGGTTATGCAACTGCCATTGGTCTTGCATTGCGTGCCGCCGACAACCCATTTTTTAAGCATGACACCATATAACGTATGCACCCTTTACGACTCAATTTGCTATCTCCGCAAAAAAAATCTTATCTGACACAAATGACTCATTTTCAGTTTATAAAAAATATTTGTGAGATACTCCTCATTATTGCCAGCCTTATTGGTATAGCTTTACTCGGATCCCAGCTTATCCTACAAACATACTTTGGAAATCTCATGGAGAGCATCGTGCAAATAGACAACCAACATACCGAGGAAATTCGTACAATAATACAAATTAATAAGGCCCTCGACCACACCCGAGAAATCCAAAAAGAATTTGTGGTATGGACGCCAAAACTCGAAAAAATAACGTCTGCTATTCCTGAAGGAATCACTATTTACTCACAATCAATATCATATCCAGACAAAATGCTCACTCTAACAGGTCTTGCATCCACGCGTGACAACCTCATTACATTTCACGAAAATCTTAAGAAAATCCCCTTTGTGCAAGGCGTCAACACCCCACTCTCAGAACTTACACAGCCTGAAAATATTTCATTTACCATAACCGCAAGCCTTGTAAACCAAGATTCTTTGTAAGTATGAAGACCCTTCCGCTAAAATATAGAATTATAAGTGTCACGGGAATTATTTTTCTTGGTGTTCTTGCGATTGGCCTTGGCATTATATACCCTACTACCCGCCATATCGTTGTCACAAGAAAGAGCATTGAAAAAACAGAGTCTCAATTGGAGGAACAATACCAAAAAGCAAAATTATTGAGACGTTCTATTGTGGAATTAGACACAATCAAACAAAAAATGTCACAGTTAAATAAAATCACACTCAATAAAGGCGATGAACTGGTAACGATACGAGAATTTGAACAGCTAGCTGCTCGCCACTCCTTAAAGCAAAAGCTCGACGTAGTATATAATGATGGAAAAAATATAGACTCCAAACCAAAAAAAGAAAAAGTAATAAAAAGACCTCATTATATCTTTTCATTCTCCCTTGAAGGTTCATACAAAAACCTTATGTCTTATATCCAAGATCTAGAACGCACGCCATACTATATTATCATTGAACAATTGTCATGGACCAGGCCATCCAAAAGCGAACAACAAACCGTTATCTTGGAATTTGACGGACGCGTATATAGTAAAGAATAACGTATGAATATTAATTTTTTTCCGCACAAAAAAAGATTTTCTCTCGATGAACCGCACGAATACCGTTCAGCTCAATCATTGCGCATTATTAATTTTTTGGTTATTGGTGCGACGATTGCCATACTTGGAGTTAGTGCCTGGTTTATTTATTCATACATATATCTTACTATTGGAAAAGTCGAAAATATTATGCTCATAAATACTGCACCACACTTTGAACCTATCAATTTCAAATCATACGACGATGCCATGGATGCATGGAATAACAAAAATGAATTACCTGTGCAAGAAATCATTGTAGATCCATTTTATCCTCAGACGTCAACTACTACCAGTACAGCGACTACAACCCCAGATATACCGCCTATTCTTCCAACTGGCACAGCTATTTCGTTATGAAATATCTATTTCAACTTGGCCATCAACCACACATCTCTACTGCTGAACTCGATGCAGTTTTTTTGCATAAGCACATACGCACGTCGGCACATACGCACGTCGGCACATACTTGATCCTAGAGAGCAATGACTTAAGAGATTCTCAAAAACTTTTAGAACAGCTCGGGGGAACAATTAAAATAGGAAAAGAAATTGACTTACACAAGTCTGCAGAACAGTCCATTTCTGATTTTTTACATGAAAAAACTGAAGGAAAAATTCATTTCTCTATCTCGGGTGATAATGCAAAGACAGCTGCTCTTGCAGTAAAGAAAAACCTAAAATCATTGGGAAAATCAGTGCGCTTTATTGAGCCAAAAAACACAGCCACCATCCTACACAATAATTTAATTGAGAAAAAAGGAGATTTTACCATTGTGGGCAAGGATGTTTTTGTCACCGTGGCAATTCAGGATATAGAAGAATTTACTAAGCGTGATTTTGACCGTCCCGGCAGTGATAGTTTTTCTGGTATGATTCCACCAAAACTTGCACGCATCATGATAAATCTCGCACAAGTAGATCACAACTCAATAATTTTAGATCCATTTTGTGGTTCAGGTACTGTTCTCACCGAAGCGCTATCAATGGGATACACGAATCTCATTGGTTCTGACATTTCCGAAAAAGCCATCGCAGATACCAAAAAAAATATTGAGTGGCTACAAAGTAATTTCAAATCCTTAGACCCGGACTTAGGGTTTCAAATTTCAAATTTCAAGTTATTTATCTCACCGGCCCAGTCCATCAACAAAATTATCTCCAAGCCTGGTATCGAGGCTATCATTACAGAGCCCTACCTCGGCAAACCCCTCAAAGGTAATGAAACTCGATCTCAACTTGAAAAACAAGCAGAGGAGCTTAAACAGCTTTATATAGACTCTTTTAAAAGCTTTAAACAGGCTCTCAAACTAAAAGGCGTAATAGTATTTATTTTCCCTAAATTTAAATACAAAGACGAATGGATATCTACATTTCCCCGTGAGCAATTAAAACAAGAAGGCTTTAGTATACAACCACTCAATAAAGACAACGAATCACTCCTATATCACCGGCCCAAACAGCACCTAGGAAGAGAGATACATAGACTAATAAAAAAATAGCACTTTACCTAGTGCTATTTTTTATCCCAGAGTTCTATTCAATGGGCAAAGAATCCTCCCATACCGAATCCCACATTGCTTTCATACTTTGACTAAAGGATTTATTATGCACCAAAAAACCAAACATCTCCGGTAAAAAATTAATAAAGATAACCATATCATCGACAATGGTAATCATGACACTATTTTTTCCTCTCAACTTTTCTGGCGCTAGACGTACGTTCCATAACATCTTTTTAAATTCAGAAATTGTCTTATCTGCAGGTTTATCGTGCAATATACTATAATTCACAATTCCCTTTCTTACTCTTTTTTTTAAGAAATTTCTGATATACACATTCTCTTCTGTTTCCATGTACTTAAATAGAACCCCAAAAGTATAAATAACTTTCGACGTGGACAAAAATATCTTCTCCATTAAGTTTTTTAGATTTTCCAAACCATAATAGTACTCTATATATGGCGCATGTTGTATATCATCAAAAACCGATGGGAAAGAGGAAATAGACTCCTGAATTTTTTCTTTCAAACCAACAATCTCTTCTTGTTTTCTTTCGAGTATTGAAACAAGCTGTTGTGGGGGTTGCGACTTAAACTTTTCCACCTTAGAGCCTGCAGAAATCATTAGCCCTTTATCAACGAGCAACCTAAGAGTGTGATAGACGCTTGAACGTTTTAACCCTGCCGCTTGAGCTACCTGTCCTGCGGTCAAATAATTCTTTTGCATTGCCTTTAAATATACCTTTGTCTCAACCTCTGATAAACCAAAAGATTGTAGTAATTGTGTAATTTCCATATACAACCATATTATAAACTAATCATATATTTGTCAACTATCATCAACAAATATTTTTTTATTTTAAAATAATACCAAATAATTTATACAAAAAATGAATAGCACACAACTAGACATAAAATTCAAAAAGGCTAATATATAAAATGAAAATCCTGGCTCTGACCTAATCGATGAGACATGCGCGGCACAAAAAAGGAGAAAATGATGATCGGATTTCCCGAGGAAGACTTCTCAGAGAGAGCTACTCGAAGTTCGATAACACTCCGAGACAAAGAGATGTGGGAAAGGGTAATCAAACGGAACTCAAGCGACTTCTTCTCTGCGACCGTTGTCTGTTTTGCAGCTGTCTGGGCGGAACAGATGGAAGCGTGTATCGCTATAGGAGAAAATGTTGAACAGTGCGCCCGCAAAGCCAAAGAAATAGCTATGGAAATGAGTCCTTTTTTCTCTGGTATGACTGGGCAGATGGTCGGGTATGCAGCAAATATTCTGGTAGGCGTCTGGATTCACGGGCAGGAGCTTAGGTCTTGGTACAAGGGTGAATACCAGGTCTGAGATGAGCCATAAAAAGGAGGAAAGGAGGGGATCAACTCTCGTACGAGTGAGAACAAAAAATCATGCCATATTGGCTGGTTTTTTGTTTATAAATTGTTATGTGATACGTGCGCTATGATACGTATAAAATTGTATACACTATCCTACACATGTGGATAACCTTGTGGAAAATAGACTATTACTGTGGATATCTTTGACCTTACAGATGTATAAACTAATCTATACAAATATACTTTTTGGCTTAAATTAGCCAATTTTAAATTAAAAAATAACAAAAAACCTTACAGTTGACACGTTTTTCAAATCATGCTATAATGAATATGTGATCATTTCATTGTCCCGATACTATCGGGACCTACACCCTTCTTAACTGCTCTCCATATAATGTAGCTTCGGCTACATTCAAAAACAAACATCAAACGAACATAGGTGACCTCACCCATTACAGATTCGCAGTACCCCTGCTGATCTGCCCGAGGCTTCCACCATTGAGCGGTAGAGGGTTTTGATCCCAGGTTTTCCTGGCCTTTCTCAAGCATTTGAGTACTATAGTATATACTTCTATAGTATTGAAACGCTTGAGGAAAACCGGACTCTGGGATTAATAAGAGGCTTCCAGCCACCTTATTACCCAGGGCGAACGGACGCCTCTTTTTTTATTCTCCAAACTTACGGGTAATCCTGATTTACTGATGAAAATGCCCAAAATCCGTAAATTACGGATAACCTGTAAGATGTTATTAACAACATTATTCACACATAGCCCCTCTGAGCTTGATAAAATGATTCAATTCACATATACTTACTGTGTTTTTTATGAATTTGAGGCTAAATAATTGTATGACTAAACAAGTAATACATCTCAGTCAGGAATTTCTCGACAAAGTAAAAACGATCTTGTTGGAAGAAAAAACCAAACTTGAGAACGAATTAAACAAATTTACAGAAAAAAATCCTCATACTACAGAGGAGGATTTTGATGCAGTCTATCCTGACTATGGAGACAAAAGCGATGAAAACGCCCAAGAAATTACTGATTTCCTGGCAAACAAACCGCTTGAAATGAATTTGGAAAAGACGTTACGAGATATTAACAAAGCTCTTGAGAGTATCCAAAAGGGCACATATGGTACTTGCAAGTATTGCAAAGAGCCAATTGATGAGAAACGCTTAATTGCCCGACCAACTTCAAGTGCATGCATTAGTTGCAAAAAAACACTCACTCAAGAAGCTTAAACCAAGTTTTCTAAATAGAAAACTTATTATGAACATATCAAAAACCCACATTATAACAGCTATTGTTACCAGTGGGTTTTTTTTAGTATGTGACCAATATCTAAAATTTATTGCAAGCCGCGATCCGATGCGTTCCTATTACATATGGAAATCCTGGCTTGGATGGGAATATTTCGAGAATCCTGGGATTGCATTTGGCATTCCTGTTCCTTCGTCTATTGTAATTAGTATAACCCCTATTATTATCGCCGGAATTTTATGGTGGCTGTATTTTAAAAATAAATGCACGATCTCAATGTATGGAGGAATTTGTATAATTGCAGGCGCTTTTTCCAATTTTATTGATAGGATATTTTATTCTATTACTATTGATTACATACGAATATTGACCTCTCTGATAAACTTGGCAGATGTTCTTATTATTGTTGGCGCGGGACTTATTGTGATAGATCATTGGGAAAGTGAGGCGACGAAGATTAAAAGATTAAAAGATTAAAAGATTACGACGTTTTGAATCTCGCGTACAAATCTTTCAATCTTTTAATCTTGAATTTTTCTTCCAAGTGGCTCGGATATACGTTTAAGCTCGTTCGAAATAAAACAATAAAACTTACATTTAACAACCACCCGCCTGTCTATGTTCTCCAAAATTAACTCCGCCGCAATGGTGGGTCTTGATTGTACGCCTATTACAGTGGAGGTGGATGTATCTCCGCGCTGGCCTGGATACCAAATTGTTGGGCTTCCAGATACTGCCATACAAGAAGCAAAACAACGTATTCGTACAGCCTGGAAAAATACAGATCTCCAATTTCCTCACAATGCAGGCATTGTCATAAACTTAGCTCCGGCTGACGTACGTAAAGAAGGTTCTGCCTATGACCTGCCTATTGCGGTTGGTATGTATATGGCAACCGAAGGAAAAGAGTTTTCTCTTCTCACCCATGCAATGTTTGTTGGTGAATTAGCATTGGATGGTAGCCTACGCCACACAAACGGCATACTCCCACTTGCCATATTTGCTTCACAACACGGGTATACTGAATTATTTGTGCCAGCCGTTAATGCAAAAGAGGCATCTATTATCCCCCATGTCACGGTATACCCAGCAGAATCTTTCAAATCTATTATCAACCACATAAATGGTACAGAACTCATACTAGCCATGAAGCCTGTTTCTGTAGCTGATTTTTTTGAGGCCACGACTTATGAAATGGATATGGCATATGTCAAAGGACAAGAATTTGTAAAGCGTGCTCTAGAAATTGCGGCAAGCGGAGCACACAATGTGTTATTGTCTGGTCCCCCTGGATCAGGAAAGACACTCCTTGCACGCACATTGCCGTCCATACTTCCACAAATGACTACGGAAGAATCAATTGAGGTAACCAAAATATATTCTGTGGCAGGCTTGCTCCCCACAGAATTGCCCCTCGTAACCGAACGGCCCTTTAGATCACCTCACCATAGCGCTTCAGGAGTTGCACTTGTCGGAGGCGGAGCATTCCCCAAGCCAGGTGAAATATCTCTTGCACACAGAGGTGTGTTATTTCTTGATGAATTCCCTGAATTTCCACGCCAAGTGCTTGAAAATCTTCGGCAACCTCTCGAAGATGGCATAGTGACAATATCGCGTGCACAAGGAACAATCACCTTCCCTGCCCGCTTCACACTTATCGCAAGTCAAAATCCATGTCCCTGTGGGTATGCAAGCGACCCAGAGCGAACATGTTCATGCTCTCAGATGATGATTGAACGATACAAGAAAAAAATTAGTGGTCCCCTGCTTGACCGTATTGATTTGCATGTGGAAGTGCCCCGTGTTCAATTTGAAAAACTTTCCCAGTCAGAGCTTGCTGAAAGTTCACAAAATATCCGTGCTCGAGTTGAACAAGCGCGCGAACGCCAGCAACAACGATTCAAAAATTCTCCGTACACGACAAATAGCGAAATGAAAAATAAAGATATACGCGAATTTTGCAAACTGCGCGACGATTCAGTTGACTTATTGCGTCAAGCAGTTACACATATGCACTTGTCAGCACGTGCATATCACCGCATTTTAAAATTAGCGCGAACCATCGCAGATCTTGCCTCAAAAGATGATATTGCGACTGAACATATTGCTGAAGCATTACAATACAGAGCAAAAAGTGAATAAATAAAAAGACAAAATTTCCATTTCTTCCCACGCGACAAACTAGAATATTTTTTAATGATTATTTTTTAATATAAATATTATGAGTTTACCAAAAAATGTTTGGCGCTGGTCTTTCTACGACTTTGCCAATTCTAGTTATGTTTTGATATTTCAAGCATTTTTGCTCCCCGCGTTCTTTTCAACTGTTTTATTCACAAAAGGATACAGTTTAAGTGCTTGGGGTATTGCAAATGGCATTTCCACAGCCATTGGAATACTGCTGGCAATTATACTGGGGAAATATGCCGATAAACATAGCCGTTTAAAGATTTTTAAGTGGGTTATATTAACTTGTTTTGCAGGAATGGCGACCCTGTCCTTATTTGTTGGAATATTCGCCAGTGGTGTATTTTATCTTTTTATTTTTACTAACTGTTTGTTTATTGCTTCCTTGTCACTATCGGATTCAATTTTGCCCTATGTCTCAAATAAAAATAATTCCTACGAATATAGCGGTTTCGCATGGGGTTTTGGGTATTTAGGTGGAATTGCAAGTTTAGTCATAGCCGTGATACTACAAAAATTATTTTCAGAATATTCTCCAATAGTTTTTTTGAGTGTAGCAATTTTTTATTTATGTTTTTCGCTTTATGCACTAAATGGGCTAAAAGATACACCGCTAAATGACCCAAAAGATAAAAATAAAAAAGATATTATCTCCAAAAAACAAAAAATATTTTTATTGATCGGGTACTGGTTAATCAGTGAAAGCATTACAGTAATTATATTGTTCTTTTCTATTTTTGCTGCCAAAGAATTAGGTTTTTCCACTTTCAAAATTGGAATCAGCCTATTGTTCGTGCAATTAATCGGCTTTCCCGCAACTTGGCTCGGCGGTAAATTGACTAAACGATTTAACAACGTCTCATTGTTAGGATTATCTATTTTGTTGTGGGGGATAGTTATTGCCTTGATGATTACTAACCCAAGTTTAGTAACATTTGCCTTCGTTGTATTTTTTACTGGCTTAACAATCGGTAACAGTCAATCCTTTCTGCGTGCACAATATTCTACTGTTATAAATAAAAGTGAATCTGGATACCAATTTGGAATTTATGCCTTTATTTCTCAGGCTGCCGCTTCTATTGGTCCAATTATTTATGGACTTGCTAGTGACTCTCTTGGCAGTCAAAAAGTGCCTATGTTATTTCTTTTTGCATTAATGGTTATCGGATTTGTAATTATATGGAAAATAATGAATAAAGTTAAACCAAAAATAGAAATGATATAAAAATACAATAAAATCTTGACTACAAGAGATCGACTCTCAAATTTTGAGATTAAACTTAAGATAAAATTTATTTAATATAAAGTTGAAAACAAAAAAAACATCCTAATTCCTCTGGATGTTTTTTAGTTGACATGTGTTACGTGAAAACATTATTTCCTTATATACGCAAGCGGATTTTGCCTTTTGCCATTTACCTGAATTTCAAAGTGCAGATGCGGACCAGTCGAGCGTCCCGTAGACCCCATAAGCGCGATTGATTGACCTTGCTCTACCGCATCACCCACAGAAACCAACAGCTGAGATGCATGCGCATAAATAGTACTAACCCCTGCTCCGTTATTAAGTTGTACATAACATCCATACCCAATCGCATTATTACACTCAGACTTTACTACCGTACCACTCTTGGTCGCATATATGGCAGTACCTTTGGGTCCGGCAATATCCAGACCACCATGTCTCCAGCTAAAATACTGCGTAATATGAGATGCTGCTGTTGGCCATAAATAACCAGAACCAGCCGGAGCGGAAACAGATGGGGGCGGAGCCGAAACTTTATCAAATGAAGTTGGTTTTTGTGCAATATATTGAGGCACTACCACTGGCTGTGGTTTTACACCGCCAGGAATAATTAGTTCTTCACCCATGACAATATCGGCTCCATCTTCTTGTAATTTATTATATGAAATAATTTCTTCTGATTTTGCATCATACTTCCGTGCTATCTTTGTAATAGTGTCTCCTTTTGCTATGGTGTGTACGAGTCCATCCACGGGTAAAATCTTTAGTTTATCTCCTGGGCGTATGTATGATCTCACCGTCAAATTATTGGCCCACAAAATTGTTTCTATACTTACGCCATAATTATTTGCAATTTGACCTATCACATCTCCAGACTGTACTTCATAATATTCAACTTCAGTTCTTTGTGTATGAGTCAATGAATCCCCTTCTGTTGCCACACCTACATCAATATTTGACATGATCATTGGTTTTTCCAAAGCAGTGCCGCCCATACTAACCCCCACAAGTTCAGTGGATAATCCTGTGCCCCTTTCTTTTCCTTGTTGTATATTTGTAGAAACAGATCCTTCTTTCCAAAGCGAAATAGAAACATCACTTTGAGAAACATTTTGAACGGTTTCTTCTTCCAAAACAAAATCTTGATTCCCCGGACCAACAATGGAATATAAAAGCGTGTTTCTCCCAGGTACATCCTCATACGATTTTGAATATAATCTGCTGTGGGGAAACATGATAACCAATACCAGAATAAAAAGAACTACCTGCAATGTAGCTCTGCGTCCAAAAAATTCCAGCTTGCTTTCTTTACGAGAAAAAAATATATGTTTTGAGATAAACTTTTTAGTATAAAAAAAGAACTTATATAAAATAAAACCTACTGATCTCTGATATCCATCATTTACCCTTAAAATCCCCTGCCATACAAATTTAAAAAACCAAAAAAGGCCACGTTTAGCATAGATTAGGCCTTTCAATAGATGAAGGAGGACTTGGTACTTATTTACTGACATAATATGGGGTCTGTAAAAGCCATTATATCCCAAATCTAATCTTTTTTCAACTACCAATTACATCTTGAAAACAAAGAATGTATGTGATATCATGTGTGTATTCTGTTGTCCTGGTACGGTAGCCAAGTGGTAAGGCAGGAGTCTGCAAAACTCCCATCGCGGGTTCGATTCCCACCCGTACCTCCCAGGCTTTGCTCAGCTGTCTGTCGGCAGGCAGACGCCGGGCAGGTATAAAAAACTCCCCACAATACATGTAAGGGAGTTTTTTTATAAACGTTATATTATCTGTAGAAGATTTCCATTTTTACCTTTTTAACGCCAAATTGCTTTGCTTCAGGATACGAAGGCATCCAAATATCCCCTCTGGCATATCCATAACGGGCATTCATGCGATCACGAACCGTAAATACCTTGTCCCCATAGAGTTCTGGAAACTTAACCTTTGTCCCAAGAGGCAAGAAATTAGCAGCAATCGTATCTTGCAAACCTAATTCTTCATAATTTACACATAAATTGAAAGAAGAGTCAGCAGGAATACAAGGTGTTGAGTCTGTTTGAGCAACGTCACTTGAATAAGCAGTCATAACAGCCCAAATAACCATACGAGGGCTTTCCTCATTTTCTGGGAAAGAAAGTGAGACGTCAGTAACGGCATTGACTTCTTCGGTGTTTCTGCCAAGCAAAAAATCAATAGAATTAGACAAGAAATTGCCTTTGGCCTCTACTGTCTGAGGAACCATATTAGAGGTAATAAAAACACCAATAAGCACAAGCGAAGAAATCCCCTTAAACAAGCTATAGTGTATATATTTTTTGATAGAAAATGACATATTTTACCTTAAGTTAGCCAAATTTATTATTTTTTACCTTTTTTAGCCAACTTAAAAGATACCCTATAAGGTATCCATATCAGTTGACGCAGAAGTGTATCACAAAATGGCAATTTTGTCAATAGTTTGATACAATGTATCCAATTACATATATGCCAATTCCACACCTACAAAAACGAATATATGGGTATGTGAGACGTTCGACAGGCAGAGAGCCCAAACAAGGACGTCCGCCAAGAAGCCCGAAACGACGCTTTAAAGGCCTCAAAAAGCGCCTTGTCCTTGGCCTCATAATCGCAGGTGTCCTTGGATTCTTGTTTTTAACAGTACTTGTGGCCTGGACAAGCAAAGACTTACCCAATCCTGACCGGCTCCTGGACAGCTCTATAGCCCAAAGCACTAAAATCTATGATAGAACAGGTGAACATCTCTTGTACGAAATTTTTGCCCAAGAAAAACGCACCATTATCGAATTCGAGGAGGTACCAAAAGATTTGGTGAACGGCGTAATTGCAACTGAAGATACAAAATTTTATGAACATAAAGGCATCCGTCCATTAAGCATTTTGCGCGCTTTTGTATATGGCGTATTTACAAATAAACGCATAAGTGGTACATCCACGCTCACTCAACAATTGGTAAAAAATGCAATTTTGACAAATGAACGATCACTGACTCGAAAAATAAAAGAAGCCATTTTGTCTATACGTCTTGAACAAAAATATACCAAAGACCAAATTCTTAAAATCTATTTTAATGAGATCCCCTATGGATCTACCAACTACGGCGTAGAAGCTGCTGCTCAAAGTTATTTTGGCAAACATGTGTCTGATTTAACGCTTGCAGAAAGTGCAACGCTTGCTGGATTCCCCAAAGCACCTTCAAAATACTTGAATGATCCTGACAGTTTGAAACAGCGCAGGGATTTTGTATTACGCAGGATGTTTGAAGAGGGATACATCACAGAAGAGCAAAAAAATACCGCGCAAGCGGAAGCTTTGACTCTTACTCAACATTATGGAGAAATCAAAGCTCCTCACTTTGTCTTGCACGTAAAACAATTGCTTATCGAACAATACGGACTGGAAGAATCCAAAGTTGAAAAAGGTGGATTAAAAGTTATTACCACACTTGACTGGGACAAACAACAAATTGCAGAAAAAGTTATTTCTGAAGATAGTTTGCCTATACTTGAAAAAGCTGAGGCGGATAATGCTGCACTGGTCGCCCTTGATCCAAAGACTGGACAAATACTTGCACTCGTTGGATCGCGAGATTTTAATAATGATGAAATAAAAGGAAAATTTAATGTGGTCACCCAAGGAAAACGACAGCCGGGTTCGTCATTTAAACCCATTATTTATTCCGCTGCATTTGAAAAAGGATATACGCCAGATACCATTCTTTTTGATGTAACCACAAACTTTGCCATGTCTGGAAAACCATACACTCCACAAAATTATGACGGCAAAGAATATGGGCCACTTACTATGCGCCAAGCATTGCAAGGTTCACTCAATATTCCTGCGGTGCAAACATTGTATTTGGTTGGACCAAAAAAAGGCGTGGAGTTTGCACAACGACTCGGATACACCACACTAAACGAGGGAGAATTTGGTCTCACACTGGTTCTGGGAGGTGGCGAGGTCAAGCTTCTTGAACACACCAATGCATATGCAACATTTGCAAATAACGGTTTGCAACACACACCAACTGCGGTACTTAAAATTGAAGATCCGACAGGAAAAACATTGTATGAGTGGAAAAAAGATAATGGCAAACGCGTGATAGAACCTGAAATTGCCGCGACTATAAGTAATGTGCTCAGTGACGACGGTGCACGCTCATACATATTTGGTGCAAATGGAATACTCACACTACCCGGCAGACCGGTGGCAGTAAAAACGGGTACTACAAACAATTATGTTGATACGTGGACAGTTGGATTTACTCCAAGTCTTGTTACGGGCATCTGGGTTGGCAATACTGACAACACTCCAATGAAATTCGGAAATAGCAGTGCAGCTGTAGCAGCTCCGCTGTGGAATTCTTTTATGAAACAGTCACTTGAGGGCACACCCGTAGAACAATTTCCAACTCCTCCGGCAAATGATGCAGACAAACCAATTTTACGAGGTTCACTCGGCGGATCAATAAAATTATTAGTGGACAAGGCAACAGGAAAACGCGCATCAAGTTCAACACCAGAAAATTTAATTGAAGAAAAGACATTTATTCCACCGCACTCTGTTCTTCATTATGTACAAAAAGAAGATCCGCGCGGAGATCCTCCCACAAATCCTGCAGACGACCCACAATATGAACGATGGGAAGCCTCTATACAAGATTGGATCAAACGAAAAAAAGAACAAGACCCCAATTGGAATGTTTCATTTGAAGAACCTCCAACTGAATATGATGATGAACATTCCCTTGAGCTTATTCCCATGGTCGAAATTCTCTCGCCTACCGAAGGGCAAATTCTCACTGACCGACGTATTATCACAAGCATTATCGCAAGCGCACCACGAGGCGTAACACAAGTTACATACAAGATTGATGGCGTATATGTTGGAGTTATAACGCAACACCCATTTAATCTCGATTATACTGCTGAAAATCTTGATTCAGGAGAGCATACGCTTACGGTCATTGTGGAGGATGACATCCGTAATCGCGCTGAAAAAGATATTAAGTTTTTATTAAACACAGACCCGCTAGCTCCTGGAGTTACATTTAGTAAATCTCTTGGAACTATGTCTGTAAATTCATTCCCCCAAACACTATATTTAGATTATCACAAACTCAATGAAATCGAAGAAACACGATTATATATTAAAAAAGATGGCAGTAATGACAAACAACTTGTAACAAAAACGGATGACTTCTCAAACATGTTCAATAGCCAGCTCGTGCTTAATTGGAATACTGCACCAGATAAAGGCTCATACGATGTAATACTTGAAGTAGTGGCGCAAGGTGGGGACACAAGAGAAAGTGACAAACAAAAAATTATTATTAACTAGTATCTCCCAATTTCGGTTTATAATGAATAATACATAGAACGCGAATGTAACAAATTAAACGAATACAAACGAATTCGTCTTAATTTGTTAGATTCGTTCAATTCGTGTTACATTATCTTACTATTCTATGCAGCTTAAAAATAAAGTTTTGCTTATTGCTTTGTTCACCTTGGGCATATTTTTATTCACCACCCAAAAAGCACATGCCGGTGGCTGCACAATACTCTCCGAGGGTGACCTATTCAAAACAACAAACAATCCAGCCGTATTCCTTGTCAAAAAAGTAAATGGCACACTCAAACGCCAAAGCTTTTTTTCTGATCAAATATACAAGACTTGGTACAATGATTTTTCTACGGTAAAAACGATCGACCCTCTCTGTGTAGACAATTATCCGAATGGTGGTGCAGTTCCGCTTCGTTCGGGTGTATATATGGTAAAATCCGTTATTAGTCCACGTGTATACGCCGTGCTTCCTAGCGGAGTGCTGGGACGAATCAACAACGAAATAGAGGCCACAAAACTATACGGGGCAAACTGGAGCTCGTGGCTCATCGATATCCCAGATTCTTACTTTGATACATTTTCTGTACAAACAGAACCGCTCAATACAAACACTCCTCACAACGGACAAGTCATTCGCGTAGAAGGAAGAAACACATTATATTATGTTGACGACGGAAAAGTGTACAAAATGGATGGCACAACGACCGTAATCGCACGACATACAATTACCATTAATGATTCAACATTTGATCTTCTTAACCAAGTGGGACAAACCATTACTCAAGATGAAATTATAGATCGTCAGTTTGGTTTTAACATCACACCTCTTAGCACTCCAGACACAACTCCCCTTACAACACCTATTACCATAAACCCCGAAGTGCCTATCACACCAGATCCTGTGCCTGAAACAGTTACCCCAGACAACACAAATATAAACGACACAATACTACTAAGTAAACTTGAACAAGATACTATAGATGAATTAAATAATTATAGAAAAGCAAATAACCTAAACATTGTTACGCACGACGACGCACTCTACACTCTCGCACGAGAACACAGCCAATTTATGCAAGATAATAATATTTTTGAACATGTCGGGTTTGATGAACGGTTTGAGCGCGCCAATCGCATGCTCTGTGTAGAAAATCTTGCGTGGAATTATCAAAGCGCGTACAGCGTGGTGTGGCAAGGATGGAAAAATTCTCCTGGTCACAATGTGAATATGCTTCAACCAGAAATAACAATAGTTGGCATGGCGTGGGTGGGGCCGTATGTAACCATGTTTGCGTGTAAGTAAATATAAAGAATAAAACACTCGAATTTAATCGGGTGTTTTTTTATTGAAAAAGTCTCAATTTTTTTAATCTATTGTCGTATCGGCATCACAATATACAAATATTCTTTTTTATTTTTTGGTCTAAAGATACATGGTGCATCAGCGCTATTTACCCCAAACTCGATTTCTTCTGTTTCCATATGTTGCAAACCATCAAGTACATACCTATGATTGAGTAGTATTGAATTTTCTTCTCCATTTATCTCTACATCGACATCAGACGTGTGTTCACCTGTTTGGGTACTTGTAGAAGATACACCAATGTTTCCTTGTGAAACATTGAGATCAAATGAAACCGCGTTGACGCCTGTGGTGGTAAACAAACTTGCGGCCTTTATTTTATTTACCATGATATCGCGACTAAATACCGCGGTTGTCTTAAATTTTTCTGGAATAATCTGGGTGTAATCTGGATATTTTCCGTCTACGAGCCGACTTACCATTTCAAAATTATCGTAGCGTATTCCAATTTGATTTTCGCTTATCCAAAGCCTCACGCTTTCTTCCCCTTCTTGATTTTTTCCAAGCTGGAGCAAACGACTTATTTCATATGCAACTTTTGCCGGTATAATACATCGGACGTCTTTATCTTTGCCTTGTTTAAGCGGTACACGTGATTCTGCCAGACGATATGAATCTGTGGCTGCCATGATTACACCCTCAAAACGATCACTTAAAAATTGAAAACAGATACCTGAAAGCTCGGGACGTATTTCGTTTTTTGCAACAGCGATAACTGTTTTACTTATTCCATTTCTAAATTCTTCAGCACCTACGGTGTATGCATGCTCTTCTTCAAGGGCGGGAATGAGAGGATATTCTTCGGCAGAAGATCCTTTTATTTTGGTACTAGAACTTCCACACACTAGATGAAGTTCATTTTCTTGCAACTCTATTTCAACTTGTTCATTGTTGAGCAGATGTACATAGTCTGCCAAAGTCTTTGCTGGAACAGTAAACGAGCCTCCCTGTTCTACTTTTGCGCGAAGTTGAGCCCGGATACCAATTTCAAGATTTGTCGCGCTTACCTCCACGCCCGAGTCTTGTGCTTTGAGTAAAATATTACCCAGGATTGGCAAGTTTGCGTGCTTGCTCGCAAGAGGACTTACCAAATCAAGTATATAAACTAGATTCTCCCTTGTGCATGTGAACTTCATATGCGCCACGCATTAATAATTATTTATAATCAAAATGGATAAACACAAATTATATCGAGGGTGATTTATTTTTTCAGTGTGTACAAGTCTCGCGTCGTTGTTCGATTACGTTATATTAAATATTTTAAACTTGTTGTAATAGTAAAGGCTGTGGACAGGGTTAACAAGTGTATTTTGTGTGTATGTTTAGCTATTATTTTTTAATTTTGCTGTTGATAGTTTTTGATTGTTTTGGTGTCAGTTTGTGTGTAAGTTTAGTTTTGCATTTTTAGTTGTTGATATCTATTTTTTTGTTAACACTAATTGCACTGTTTGTTAAAAATTTTTGTTAGGTTATTTTTTAGCCTGTTGATATGTGTCTGGTAAATTTTTAGATTTTATTTGCGTATAATCTTTGTTTTATAAGTTCTATATCTTGTTTTAGTTTTAGGTCATTTTCAATTTCCAAAGAAATTTTTGTGTGTGCGTGCATTGCTGTTGTGTGGTCTCGTCCGCCAAGTTCGTCTCCAATAGAGGGATACGAAAGTTTTAGTTCTTCACGCAACAGGTACATGATAATTTGTCTGGGGAACGCGAGTCTCTTTTCTCTGCTTTTTCCAAGTACGTCGGGAGTTTGGATGTCATAAAACGTGGAAATTTCTTGTATGAGTTCGCGCGGTGTGAGCGAACGTCGCATATGTTGTTCTTCAAAACTGGTAAGCAGTTGGCGTAAGGATTCTTCGGTTGGTTGAACATTTTTTAGATCATGGTACGCAATAATTTTATTAAGAGCTCCTTCAAGTTCACGAATATTATTTTGCACATGTGTTGCGATATATTGCAACATGTCGCGTGATATAGAAAATTGGTGTTCCTGAGCTTTCTTTTCGAGAATTGCGATGCGAGTTTCAAGATCTGGCGCTGAAATATCAGCAATCATTCCCCACTCCAGTCTGCTGCGCAAGCGATCCTCGAGGGCTGGAATTGCTTTTGGTGGACGGTCGCTCGTTAATACAATTTGTTTTCCTTGCTGGTGTAATTCGTTGAATGTGTGAAAAAATTCTTCCTGAGTTTGTTCTTTTCCGCCGATGAATTGGATGTCATCAATAAGCAACAAATCAACATTGCGGTAGCGGTCTTTGAATTCTTTTGCGCGCCCTTCTTTTACTGATGACACAAACTCATTGGTAAATTTTTCTGATGAAACGTATAATATTTTAGTTTGTGGATTGGCTTCAAGCATGGCGTGGCCAATTCCTTGAATAAGGTGTGTTTTGCCCAAACCAACACCACCATATATAAATAATGGGTTGTAAGCTTCTCCGGGACGAGAGGCGACTGCTTGAGCGGCGGCATGTGCGAGTTCATTTCCTTTGCCGACCACAAATGTACTAAATGTATATTTTGGGTTGAGGCCAAACTGTTGTGCGAGTGTTTGTTTCCGCTGAGGAGTGTAAAGGGGTGTGTTGATCGTAGAGATTTTTGGTTGCTCAGTAGAAGGAGTACATTCTTGTTCTTTGATATTTTTGAGATTATCAACCATGTAATCAATTTTGCGAATTGGTTTGCCGGTGACGCGTTCGAGAATCTGTACAATTTTTGCGTGATATTTTTTTTCAAGCCAGCTTTTGGTAAATGCATTGGGTACACATACTGCTACTTGTCCGTTATCGTATTTTGCAATTCCTGTGCTTTTGAACCATGTAGTAAAGTTTGCTTTGGATAATGAGAGTTCAAATTCTGCCAAAACAGCCTGCCAGATTTCGTAATTAGTCATATTTTGAAACACAGATTAGGGACAGATAACACAGATTCTTTTGTTTTTCATTAGTTAATACATTCTATCATATATTAATAATTTAAAAAATCCTCTAAATTAAGGCAAAAGTGCATAGAGTGTGGAAAAGCTGTGGATGGTGGGGATAACGTTGACACTTAAGCACGGCAGCACTTAAACTCTTGAGCACCTATATTGACATTTTACAAAAGTTTAGGTATACTTGTTTCATTCTTATTTATTTTTAAAGTTTGTGCTTAAGTGCTATTGTGCTTAAGTGCTATTGTGAAATGTATGGCAACAAAACGAACATACCAGCCAAAAAAGCGTAAGAGAGCAAAAACTCATGGTTTTCGATCACGCATGAAGACCAAAGATGGACGTGATGTACTCAAAAGACGCCGAAATAAAGGGAGAAAGAAGCTTACGGTCAGCGACGAGAAAAAAGGAAAACGAACACGAAAAACACGATAAAACCTTATAAATAAGCCAAAACTCTCGCCAAAACGGGGGTTTTGTGTTATTATATTAATAACCAAGGTACAAGAAACCCTAGACCCGGGCCTGAGGGCAAATAAATCTCAAACAATAATCACCAAGATTTTGAATTTGATTATTGGAAATTATTTGGAAATTGTATCTTGTGTCCTAGTTTATATGCTTCAACAAATCAACCGGTTAACAAGGATGAAGGACTGGGAAATACTCTTTAGAGAGGGTAAATTTTGTGGTGGGAGGTTTTTGACCGTAAAATACTGGAAAGTACAGCCGGAAAAGTATCCAAAGAGAGATTATACCCAAGATGATTTGAAGATTGGCTTTGCTGTTGGGTTGAAAATTAGTAAAAGTGCAGTAAAACGCAATAGAGTGAAGCGACAAATGAGAGAAGTTGTTCGGCTTTTGCTAAAAGATGGTAAGATACATAAAGGGTTTATGGTTGGTGTGCTCGCGAAACCGGAAATTTTGGAGAAAGAATATGAAGATATTGGAAAAGATGTGGTTGAAGTTTTTAGTAGAGCGCGATTATTAATGTGATTTTTTGGCTAAGTTTACTGTCATTCCGAGGAGTCGGGCGACGAGGAATCTTTCTTGTTGAAGATTTTGGAAAAACAAAATATATTGATTCAAAAAATTTTATGACAATAAAGATTATTCATCCTGCTGTGGTGGGATTCAAGATGACATATTATTAATCGCAAAAAATAGCTGTATGAAGCTAATTTTTAAAAAGATAGTTATTATACCGCGCATGCCGGTTCTTTTTTTAATAAAAATATACCAAAAAACTATTTCTCCTGATCACGGGTGGTTTAAATCGCGTTTTCCGCATGGATATTGTCGTTTTCACCCTACATGCAGCCAATATGGGTATGAAGTAATAAAAAAAAGAGGACTCCTGGTAGGAGTGCCTAAAGCTGTATGGAGAGTAATGAGGTGTAATCCGTGGAGTAAGGGAGGAATAGATTTACCTAGGTAATTTTGAATTTCAAATTTGAAATTTTAAAACAATTTTGAATGATTTAATTTTCCATTTGAATTATCTTATTCTTACTCGTCAGTCCCCTGACGATTTTTATTTTAGATTTGGGAAGATTAAAGTGTTCTGATAGCAATTCAATCAATGCTTCGTTTGCTTTTCCATCTACTGGCGGCGCAGTAAGTTTTACTTTGAGTGTTCCGTCTGCCATTTCTCCCACAACTTCGTTGCGAGAAGAACGAGGTAATACTTTTATATGAAGCGTGCGGGGCATAGTGGTGAGGTTACATGGAACATTGATTTGACTGATTGAACAAATTATAACAGATTATAATGCATATATAAAACAATCACCCATTTAAGGCGATTGTTTTTGTAATCTGTTAGTCTTTTGATCTTTTATTTTTCGTCATGCTCATGTTCATGCACATGCGACTCCCCTTCCATCACTTTTCCTTTCAAAAATGCAAGTACTTTTTTATTGAGCAACATGGAACGGATACTATCGTGGACTTCTGGCCTGTTGATGTTATCCATGTATTCTTTGTTATCTTTATAAACTTTTTTCATCATTTCGATTTCTTTGTTCAATTCATCATCAGATATAGAAAGTTCATGTTCTTTTGCCACTTGGCGTGAGATAAGGGCGGCTTTGGCACGTTTGGTAGCTTGCTCTTTGAACCCTTCAAAAATTTCTTTTTCAGTCTTTTTTATATCTTGCAGGTATTGTTCAATACTAACTCCGTTGCGGTCCAAATCATGTTTGAGTTCATAAAACATTTTCTGGCGTTCTGCGTTGATAAGAACTTCTGGGATTTCATCGAATCCAGATTTTTCAATAAGCGTATCAAAGATTTCAATTTCAGCACGCTCTTCTGCTTTGTGTTCTTCCTCGTGTGACAAGTTGTGCTGTAGTAATTCGCGAAGTTTTGCTGTGCTCTCTTGTCCCAGTGTTTTGGCAAATTCATCAGTTACTTCTGGAAATTGGCGCTGATATACTCCTTTCACTTTTACTTTAAATGTTCCGGTATTTCCTGCAAGCATTTTGTTGTAATAGTCTTTTGGAAATGGCAAATCAAATTCTTTTTCCTCGCCTTCTTCTACGCCAACCAAAGCGTCATTGAATCCTGGAATATGCTGGTTTTCGGATAAATATACGTGGTAATCTTTTGCTTGGCCACCCTCAACTGGTACGCCATTCAAATGCAAATCCATGTCTATGGTAACTTTATCTTCTTTGGTTGATTTTTCTTTTTTCAATACTTCTTTTGCTTGCATTTTGGTTAAATTTTCCAAAACCTCATCAACTTCTTTATCAGTAATTGGTTTTGCTGTTCTTTTTACTTTTATGGTAGAAAGATCTGCAAGTTTTACTTTTGGTAAGAGTGCGACTTTGGCTTTGTATACGACATCGTTACCCGGTGCGCTTTTTTCAATCGTAATTTCTGGCATGCCTATGGTATCGAGTTTTTCTTTTTGTATTGTCTGATAAAAACTTTCTTGAACAATTTTTTCAAGGGCTTCTTGTAAAATTTTCATTTCACCAACCTCAAGTTTTACCATGTCATAGGGCGCTTTACCAGGACGAAATCCTTTTATTGCGACGCGATCTGAAATGCGGGTAGCTGCACTTTTAAGATGTTTTTCATACTCCCCCGGGGTGACGGTAATGGAGAGTTCGACTTGGGATTGTTCGAGTTTTTTGAGTTCGTGTTTCATAATTCGAAAGAATTAAGATTAAGGTTGGCGTAATATAAGGTATTTGGAGGGAAAAGTCAATGGTATATAACAAAACACCCTCCATTTGGAGAGTGTTTTTACTGTATATTCTGTGAACTAAGGACTATGAACTCCGAACTACTTGAGCAATCCAATTATGAGCAACGCCACAATATTCGCCACTTTAATCATCGGATTAATAGCAGGACCAGCGGTATCTTTGTATGGGTCGCCCACGGTGTCTCCTGTTACTGCGGCCTGGTGAGCAAAAGAGCCCTTACCGCCGTAATTGCCATCTTCAATGTATTTCTTTGCATTGTCCCATGCTCCACCTCCTGTGGTCATGGAAATGGCTACAAACAGTCCTGTTACAATCGTACCAACAAGCAAACCACCAAGAGCTGCCGGTCCAAGAAGCCATCCAACAAGAATGGGCACTACAACAGGGATCATGGCAGGGAGAACCATTTGTCCTATAGCGCCTTTGGTAACAATATCAACGCAAGCGGCATAATCTGGCTTTGCTTGACCTTCCATAATGCCTTTGATTTCTTTAAATTGTCTGCGAACTTCTTCCACTACTTTTCCTGCAACTTTTCCAACTGATTGCATGAGCATTGAACCAAATAAATATGGAAGTAATCCCCCAATGAAAAGACCAGTTAATATTTTTGGATCATTGATTTGAAACACGGTATCAATTCCTTTTTCTGCAAGTTTGTGTGTAAAATCTCCAAATAACACGAGGGCAGCGAGACCAGCAGACGCAATAGCATATCCTTTGGTAACTGCTTTGGTTGTGTTTCCAACCGCGTCAAGAGGATCTGTCGTATTGCGGATTTCGTCTCCGAGTTCAGCCATTTCTGCAATGCCACCTGCGTTGTCTGTGATTGGTCCGTATGCGTCAATCGTAACGACGATGCCCGTCAATGACAACATTGCCATGGCAGCAATTGCAATGCCGTAGAGCCCTGCCAAATTGTTTGCAATAAGCATACCAGCAACAATTGCAAGTACAGGCAAAGCAGTAGATTTCATCGAAACAGCAAGGCCAGTGATAACGTTTGTACCGTGTCCTGTTTCACTTGCTTTTGCAATTTGTTTCACGGCACTGTACCGTTTGGAAGTATAAAATTCAGTAATCCAAAACATCGCTCCAGTGAGAAGTACGCCAACAACGGCACTCCAGAATAAATCACCTGTTCCCATTTTCAAACTTTTTGCGTAGTAAGCACTTGCGAAATAGAATCCAACAAGTGAGAGAGCTGCGCTTACGGCAAGTCCTTTGTACAGAGCGCCCATGATATTTTTGCCTTTGCCAAGTTTGATAAAGAATGTACCAACAATTGAAGCGATAATTGAAATAGCTCCAAGCATGAGAGGATAGATAATTCCTGCATCAGTGCCTTTGAATGTGAGAGATCCAAGTACGATAGCAGCGACAGCCGTAACAGCGTATGTTTCAAACAGATCTGCAGCCATACCTGCACAGTCTCCCACGTTGTCTCCCACGTTGTCTGCAATAACAGCCGGGTTGCGTGGATCATCTTCTGGAATTCCTTTTTCTACTTTACCTACGAGGTCAGCACCAACGTCCGCTGCTTTGGTAAATATACCGCCACCTATACGTGCAAATATAGAAATAAGACTGCCTCCAAATGCAAGGCCGATAAGAGCATTTACATCTTTGGTGAGAAGATAAAATCCTGCAACACCGAGAAGTCCAAGTCCCACGACAAGTAAACCAGTAATAGATCCTCCTTTTACCGCAACATCAAGCGCCGCAGCTAAACCATTTTTTGCCGCTTCAGTTGTACGGACATTTGCACGTACAGATATAGTCATGCCAACAAATCCGGCAATTCCAGAAAATACAGCTCCGATAACAAATCCCAAAGAAGTCATGAAACCAAGAAAAATCCACAAAAGTGCAAAAACGACGACTGCTACCATGCCAATTGTCTTGTATTGGCGGCTTAGATAGGCTTTTGCGCCTTCTTGGATAGCGCGTGCGATAGTTTGCATCCGGTCTGAGCCAGATGGTTTCTTGTTGATCCATTGGATAAGGAAGAGGCCATATCCAATAGCCAATAATGCTGGTACTAGGAGGAGTACGTAGAGCATATAGAATGCTAAGTTAAGATTAATACTAAAAGAAATAGACGAGGTGGATTATAGGGAAAAATGAGAGAAAAGTCAACGCCTCTTAAAATAAAATAATCCGCAGTTACGGATTATTTTATTTCCTCTATATTTAGTAAACGCTAAACACATAGGGAATGTGCGCCGGCTCTCACGAGAGATACCGGCGCTGACAAGCCGTCCACGAGCAGAGCGATTTCGCAATCGCCCCGACGTAGAGGACGGGGGCCGTCCACGGCGAGAGTGCCCCCAGGACCGGGAACACTGCCAGGAAGGATGACACGAACCCGGCCGTTGCAGTGATGAGCGCGAGGCCGACTGTGAAGAGCCAGCCCTGTGCGATGGACAGGATGGCGAGTACCACCCCGATCATCACTGCGGAACAGCCCACGCACAACATCGCCAACATGCGTCCCCCTTTCCGTGGAAGTTGACGACGTGGTCAGACTAACGTAAATTTTATTTTTCGTCAATCTTTTTGTTATAGTTTTTCCTGCAGTCTTGTGTTACAATATTCCCATATGCCCAATCAAAATAAAAAAACATTTGTTATTATAGATGGTAATGCAATTATCCATCGCGCATATCATGCTCTTCCACCTCTTACTGCCAAAGATGGCACTATGGTAAATGCTGTGTATGGGTTTACTTCCATGCTTCTTAAGGTTTTAAATGACTTGAAGCCAGATTACATGGCAGTGAGTTTTGATGTGGCGGGCGAAACATTCCGTGGCAAAATGTTTGAAGGATACAAAGCAAAACGCGTTAAAGCTGGCCAGGAATTGTATGATCAAATTCCTCTTGTGTACCAGGTTGTGGAAGCGTTTGAAATACCTATATATATCAAAGAAGGATATGAGGCCGATGACGTAATTGGAACCGTTGCTAATTATATAAAAAAAGAGAAATTAGGTATCAAAAGTATTATTGTGACCGGAGACATGGATTTGTTGCAACTGGTTGATGACAATATTACGGAAGTATATCTTTTGCGAAAAGGTCTTTCTGATTTTCAATTATATAATGAGAAGGCAGTTATCGAACGATTTGGGTTTGGGCCAAAGCATATTGTGGATTACAAATCATTGCGTGGTGATAGCTCGGATAATATTCCTGGTGTGAAAGGAATTGGAGAAAAAACTGCAGTCGAGTTGATTACAAAAGTTGGGGGGATTGCTGATATTTATAAAAAGATTGAATCTTTAAAAGATTATAAGATCAGTGATGGTGTTATCAAAAAATTAATAGATGATAAAGACAACGCACTCATGAGTCAAGAACTTGCAACGATTTGCGAGGACGTGAAAGGACTGGAATTTGATCTAAAGAAATGCGAGAATGGACCATTTGATCGAGAAAAAGTAGTTAAGCTCATGCAAAAATTTGAGTTTTATTCCCTTGCTAAACGGATTTCCGGCAATGCAGAGGCAGGTCGCGATTTGTCTGTACGGACAGAGCAAAAAAAGAAATCTCGAAATAGTCAAAAATTAATTATTGCGGATAAAAAAAATATTAATGATATTTTGCAGGAATTGAAGAAAGAAGAAGTCGTTGCGTGTAAAGAAATTTTGTCAGGCGCCGAGGTGCTGACAAGCGATTTGCTTGGTCTTGTGTTTGCAACAAAGAATGGAAGTTACTATATTGAGAAACCAACAAATGATATTTTTAAATTATTTGAGGATGAAAAGAAAATAACCATCGGCCATGATGTGAAGTCCCTAATAAAAGTGCTCAAGTGCTCAAGTGCTCAAGTGCTCAAGTGTCAATTGTTCGACATCATGATCGCCTCGTATCTTCTCAATTCAAGTACACGCGCACATGATTTGCGTTCCATTGCTCTTAGGGAATTAGGAAAAGAGTTGTCAGCTGGCTCAGATCAAAGTAGTTTGTTTGGGGTTGATGCGCAGGTTGTGGCGAATGAACTTCAGATCATGCTCGAAGTATATGAAATATACAAGAAAAAACTTGAAGATGAAGAAAATCGAGGACTTTTTGATGATATAGAAATGGCCCTTGTGCCGGTACTTGCAGAAATGGAGTTAAACGGGGTTGCAATAGATGAAAAAATGCTTCACGAATCTTCTGTAGAAGTAAATCAAGAGATAAAAACACTTGAAAAGAAAATTTGGCAAGAAGCAGGAGAAGAATTTAATGTTGCCTCTTCAGTTCAATTACGCGATATATTATTTGAAAAAATGGGTTTACCACACGAAGGAGTAAAAAAAGGTAAAACAGGTCTTTCAACTGCCGCGTCTGAACTAGAAAAATTGCATGGCATTCACCCAATTATTGAATACATAGAGGATTATCGTGAATTAGAAAAATTACGTAACACCTATATTGATGTATTGCCGACCTTGGTTAATAAAAAGACCGGACGCATACATTCTTCCTTTAATCAGACAGTTGCCACAACTGGTCGTTTGTCTAGTTCGGATCCAAATTTACAAAATATTCCTATTCGAACTAAGTTGGGACGCAAAGTTCGCGAGGCATTTATCGCAGAGCCCGGCAATGTGCTTATTGTTGCTGATTATTCACAAATTGAATTGCGAATTGTCGCCTCACTTGCGCAGGATAATACCCTTATCGATATCTTTAAGCGGGGCGAAGACGTCCACACGGCAACCGCGGCAGTCATAAATGGTGTGCCACTTGATAAAGTCACCAGAGAAATGCGCAGTGCCGCCAAAGGAGTCAATTTTGGTGTGTTGTATGGTATGGGATCGTATGGGTTGTCTTCGCGAACGGGTATTACTCAGTGGGAGGCAAAAGATTTTATAAAAAAATATTTTGAAAATTTTAAAGATGTTAAAAAATATATTGATGGAACGCTGGCATTTGCGCGTAAAGAGGGATATGTGGAAACATTATTTGGCCGACGGCGATATATTCCAGAATTGATGTCAGGAAATTATCAATTGAAATCTGCAGGAGAGCGTATGGCAATAAATATGCCCGTGCAGGGTACGGCCGCAGATCTCATGAAAATGGCAATGATAAAAATAAGAAACAAGATACAAGAAACAAGATATAAATCCGACGAGGTACGAATGATTTTGCAAGTGCATGATGAATTGGTGTTTGAGATCAAAAAAGGATTAGAAGATGAGGTCGTTAAAATCGTAAAGTATGAAATGGAGCATGTGGCGCAGTTGCGTGTGCCCATTGATGTGCACGTGAGCGTGGGAAAAAGATGGGGGGAGATGAAGTAAGGACATTTTAGTACGTTCCCTTCCCTAATAGGGAAGGGACAGGGAAGGGTCTTACAAATATTTAAGGAGGATATGCAAAAGCGGGACCGCTATATTGTTGATAAAAAAATAAAAAGACGAAGGAAGTTTTTGCGTTCTTTGCCTACGAAAGCTGAATATGTATTGTGGCAAGAGTTAAGAAGAAAATTATTAGGATATAAATTTAGAAGACAGGTGAGCATTGGAAAATTTATTGTAGATTTTTATTGTCACGAGTTAAGATTGGTAATAGAAGTTGACGGGCCTATTCATGAGGATCAAATTGAATATGACAATCAAAGACAGAAATTTTTAGAATCACGAGGTTATATCGTGATTCGTTTTTTAAATGATGAAGTATTGTTTGATAGAGATGTTGTATTGCAGTGTATAGAAGATTGGTGTTGCATATTGGACAGAAGTATTTGTTCATAAGTTGGCAAGACCTCCACCTGTCCTCCTCCTAAAAGGAGAAGGAACGTTTTTAAGAGAGTTTATTTATCAAAAAAACACCCTTTCCAGGTTGTTTTATTTTTTATTTCTCTGTCTTCGGGGGTGTTCACGTTGAACACCCCCGTCCTCCTAATAAAGAACATGTTGCCCTCACTTTCGCGGGGCACCCCCCGCCCCGGCCGGAGCCAGGGCGGGGGTCCCGCTCGGCGACTCAGTCACCAGGAGCAGCGCAGGCTCGAAGCGCTAGCTCGTGGCGCACTGGGTCGCCGCGTTGAGGCCGGACGCGTCGGCGAAGGCACCCACGATCATCACGCCGTTGCGCGCGGTGACCTCGGACGGCGCCATCGCCGCGAAGTAGTCGACCTGCGCCGAGTTGGCCTGCGCCGCCGACATCGTCGCGGTCGGGGGCGCGTTCGCCGTCGTGTCGTTCGCCTGGTCGACCGCCTGGGTCGTGTTCGCCGTCTCGGCCGGCGCCACCTCGAAGATCAACGCCACCGCGTCGTTGTTGCGGTTGACGGCGACCTCCATGAGCGTCGCGGACGACTCGGTGAGCGGCTGGTCGGTGTCCTCGGCGAAGGTCGCGGCGACCTGCTGCACGGCATGCTGCGGGGTCGCGGCGGAGACGGCCGGAGCGGCGATGGCGGCGATGGCGAGCATCGCGGCGAGGAGCCAGAGTCTCTTCGACATGGAATCCTCCCTGCATGCGGGCCGATCACGTCGGCCCGGTAGCGAAGTCCGTCCCGGGACGCGTCAGTCTCCAGCACCATTGGCAATGAATCACAATCTTTCAACTTGGCCCCATTGGGTCGATGGCGCGTTATTACCTTTAATGCGCCGGTTGAGTTGAGAAGATTGCGACTGAGAGCCGCGGGCACCAAAGAGCAAAACGCGGGGACGTTATAGTCTATCCTATCAATCTCTCTCTCTCTTTACAAGACGTACAGGACTGTTTATCCACATGAGCTAAATTATTTTCAAATAAAAAACAACAATTCTTTCATTGCTGTTTTTAATATTGTGTATTACAATAGGACTGCTTAAAATGTTATAAATCGCATATGTATAAAATAATTCTTGTGGTAGTTTCTTTATTTATTCTTGGCTTTAGCTGTACTTCCCCTATTCAATATGTGCAAAACGGTAGGCAGGCGCTTAATGATTGGGATTATGTACAACAACATCTCGTCATAAAAGAACAGACAATAGTTGAAACAAAAGAAGGGTCGTATGATATAGAAATTACATATCCTACTATAACTGAGCCAGCTAAAGAAGGAACTGAAGGATTTAACAGATTTATTGAATTTTTGCTTAAAAATAATTTTCTGCCAGAGTTTAAAGTAAGAGTTGGGGAGGCCGGACCTCTATTAGTCGCCGATGTGCCATATTCACTTTCTGGTTCATACGAAATACTTGAATCAAAGCTTGATTATATTTCAGTTCGTCTGTTTTTTACTGAATATCTAGGTGGAGCCCATCCAGTGTCATGGACCTACACTATTGATTATGAGTTAGATGTTAGACATCTAGTTGATCTTGGTGATATTTTTAATGTCAAAGAAGATGTGTATTTACCACGTTTGTCCGAATTGTCCCAACCATTGCTTGTATCTCAATTGGATGATATGGCTGACCTGCAATGGATTGAAAAAGGCACAAAGCCAGTAAAGAGCAATTTTAAAAATTTTAATGTAACCGCAGAAGGGCTCAAATTTGTGTTTGATCCATATCAAGTTGCGCCGTATGCAGCTGGCATGCAGGAAATTACTATTTTTTATAATCAGTTGGAAGATCTAATCAATAAAAATGGGCCGGTCAAATATGTTAGAACGGCCAACTAGCTTATGCTCATTTATCTACACGGTTCAGACACATTTCGAAGCCGTCAACAACTCAAAAAAATGATTGAAAAATTCAAAATAGACCGTGATCCACAAGGATACAATGTGGCTGTTTTAGATTGTGCAAGAGAAGACGCAGGTAAGATAATGGAACAGCTACTCGCAAGTCCATTTTTGGCAGAAAAGCGCATGGTCGTTCTTGAAAATGTATTATCAGCAACAGGTAAGAAAGATCTTCAAGAAGAAATATTAAGTCGTATAAAAGAGAAGCGTATTCCCGAAAGTAATGTTGTGTTATTTTGGGAAGGTGAAGGCAAAACAAAGACGGATGTGTCAAAAAAACTCCATGAAGTGTTATCAAAAGAAAAATTCGCGCAAGAATTTAGGGAGCTTGCAGGAGTTCAACTATCTTCGTGGATAAGACAAGAAATTGAGGCGCGCGGTGGAATTATTGACTCTCAAGCACTATCCTATATGTCTACGCATGTTGGAGGTAACATGTGGTCGCTTAATTCTCTGGTTGATCAGCTTACCAACTATACTTCGTCAAAGATTACCCTCGGCGATGTACAATTATTCTTAGAAGAAAAATTTGACGATAATATTTTTAATCTAGTTGATGCAATTGTAGGAAAACAGCCCAAACAAGTATTTCGCATGATACAAGAACAATATAGTAAAGGAGAAGATGCACAATTTATATTTGCCATGATTTTGCGTCAGATACGCATATTGGTTGAACTGCGTGATTTGTTTGAACGTGAAGATAATTTACAAAGCGATGCAATTGCCAAACGGCTTAATCTCCATCCGTTTGTTGTCAAAAAATCTTTACCTCTTATCAAGCGTTATACTCTTTTACAGTTGCAATATATATATCAAAAGCTTCTTGAACTTGATATCAAAACAAAAACCGGCCAAGGTGGCCAGTCTCTGTTGTTGGATGTGTTGGTGGGGAGAATCTCGATTAACATCTAAAAGTTTCTTAAAAATTTTCCATCTCGCTCTGCCTCTTTAAGACTCTCGTCTTCTAAGTGTTCTCTGTGCATTTCATCTCGCTCTGGTTGAAAAGTGTCATGTTTTTGAATCTCACGAAATAAGACACGTATCTCATGGATATCTTGTTCTGTTTTGCATTTTTTTAGTAGAGCTTCAAAACGTTTTCGTTGCCAGTCGGAATACATTATAAGTTTGTGTAAGGATGGATACTTTTTTAGTAGTGAATTGAGTGTTGCAGTTTCGTCGGGGACACAGTCTTTGAAATATTGGGAAATAAGATCTGCACCCTGGCCTCCTTCGCCATATGTTTCTTCAAATGTAGGTATCATAAATACGCTTGTGTCTAGTCCATCCAGTAAGTCAGCCTCATATAAGTCGATTCCCGCACCGCCAATTTGGTTTCCAAAATAACCATCCCTGATTATTTTTTTGTAAAATATATTATATACTTCCTGTTCTTTTATCATAAAGTAAAATAGAGGTATTGATCCTATAGTTACTCCTCGGCTCGCCCCGAGTACTCGGGGTCTCGCCTGCGTCGTAAATAAAATCCCGACTTAATTCGTCGGGATTATTGTATCGTGTTTACTATTTCTTTGCAACTTTGTTTTTCTTTATCATGAGGCGGGATAAGTAACGTCCTGCTGCGCCTGCTTTGATAACACCTTTTTTCGCGGCCTTATCAAGCTTCTTTTGTGCAAGTTTTATTTTGTCTTGTACATCGGCTGTACTTGTATCAATAGCTTGTTTGGCGTCTTTCAAAGCTTTTTTGTATGCTTTTTTGTAAATAAGATTTTCTGCAGTACGTCGTAAATCTTGGCGCAAAGCTTTCTTTGCATGTTTTTTAATAGGCATAATAGTTTTGAGATTGGATAATTAGTTAATTTTTATCCGCCGAAGCTTTTGCGTAGGCGGAGAGAGCGTCGTTATAATACGTTATTTATCGCATTTTGTCAATAGTTTGCTTAAAAGTTAGCTAAGTAACTAAGTCGGCTAAGTTTACTAGGTTTATATTATTGAATATCAGCTTTTTAACTTAGGTACTTAGAAAACTTAGCAAACTTAGCTAGCTATTCTTCCATCACAGGCTTTTCCAGTGCCAGAGGTTCAACAGTCTTTTCTCCTTCCGTTATCCTCATTACATCCTTATCAATCTTCCCAAATTCTTTATACGCGCTATTGTACATGTTTACGGTAGTCGTGAGATTGTTTCCCATCTTCTTGAGATAATCTTCGTAGCTTAATAAGTGTTTACCCAGCTGTTCCACTTGTTTTCGTATTTCTTTTGCGCTTTCTTCAATTTGTAAAGCGCGTAGTCCCTGCATGACTGTCTGTAAATAAGCAAAAAAGCTCGTTGGGGAAACAATAATGACATGTTTATCTTTGAACGCATATTCTATCAGGTCTTGCGTATTTATTTGTATGGCCCCAACCTTGTTGATAAGCAAATCATAGTAAATCCCCTCTGCTGGAATAAACATGAATGCAAAATCCATAGTATTTTCTTTTGGTTTGATATATTTTGCTGTTTCATCAATTCTATTTTTTAAATCCCGTTTAAATTCCTTTTCCAGTTCTGCTTTTCTGTCAGGATCGTTTTCTGCTATTACGCGATTGTAATTTTCCAAACTAAATTTGGAATCAATCGGGATAATTTTATCTTTGATAAATATCGCCGCATCTACAATATCGCCATCAGCAAATTTGTATTGCATTTCATATGCTCCTGGTGGCATCACATTTTTTAATACATTTTCTAGATAGTATTCACCCAAAACTCCTCTATGTTTGGGATTTTTCAATACATTTTCTAATCCTTGTAATTGTTCTGCAACGCCTACAACCTGCTTGTTTGTTTCATCAAGCTTGGTTAGTTTTTCAGTTACGTCAGTGATGATTTTTGTGCTTTGTGCAAATTGATTTTGCATGGTCTTATGAATATTTTCTTGTACGTCCCCCATTGATTTATAGGTATCAGACATTTTCTGGTCTACGGTTTTGTTGAGTTCTTGGATTTGTTGTTGGAGCATTAGGAACAAGTTTTGATCCCCTTCTCTGGGTTTGTTTATATTAGACATTTTTTTATACAACAAAAAAAGCGTAACTATAGTTGCGACGAGAAGCATTGATAAAATAATAAGTAGCCAGGTAAGCATATGTTTATTTGTTTCTTTTTATAAACATAAAGAAGAACACAGCAATTCCAGCTATTGTCATCGCACCAATCGAAATGATAATACCCAGAAGTCCTTCCATAGTGCGTGTATTATAGCACAAACAAAAAATCCGCCCAGGGCGGATGATTTGTCCTTTCTTTGGCCAAAAGGTTGGGTGCCAGTTTTACGTGATGGCGCACGCGAGAGACGAACTCGCTATTATTCGTCATCCTCCTTAAGCCTGAACCAACTGGCAGGCGTCATAAAATCTTCACTGCCCTTGAACCAGACAGCGTATCCTCCTCGGCACCCTCCCACCCACCCAGATTTATCGACAACGAGCTGGCGGTCTGGCCCCGCATTTGTCAGTTGACTCACTCTGACTATGAAGTCGACCGTGGCTTGATCAGGGTGGTGTTCGTTTGTGACCAGACATTCACCTACTCTGAAAGGTGCGAAGAAGTTGGCTACCAGTTGGAAAATGCGTTTTCGTTCCACAGCAAGTGTCGCAAGAGCCAAGATCGCTATTCCCAATCCGATGGCTCGCGGCAGTGGAAGCATCAGTCCCAGGAACGAGCCGATAAATGTCCAGAAGCACACCATGAACAAGTGAACCACAAAACGTTTTTCCGACTTCTTCATGGTACCCCCTATGGTTTGGGTGATCCGCATACTTCGTAGGAAATTACTTTTCCTCGAAGTGGGTTATGATCTTCTTTTTATATATATTTGTCAATATGTATTCATAATTAATTTATATATATTTATTTAAATTTAGATATTTTTTTAATAAATTTATAAATATGTAAACATATATTGACATAATTTACTTATTATTATATACTGATTTTTAGTATGATTGAACAACTAAAAAATTTAGGTTTGGAAGAAAGCGAGGTTCAAGTTTATTTAGCCTTGCTTGAGCTTGGGCCCTCCAATGTGAGTGAAATTACTAAAAAGGCCGGTGTCACCCGAACTCTTGGCTATCATGTGCTTGAAAAATTAGGATGGTATGGACTCGTGGATCAAACCTCAAGCAAAGGAAAGAAAAAAATTTATTCTGCTCAACATCCGCATCGTTTACTTCAATTTGTTAAAAATAAAAAAAATGTATGGGATAGGAAAGTCAAGGATATAGAAAGCTACTTGCCAAATTTGGTTTCTTTATATAAAATTGCTGACAAGCCAACAGTCCGGTATCAAATGGGAGACGAAGGGCTAAAAAATATTTATATTGAAAATTTGGAATCAAAAACAGAGATATTATCTATCCTGGATGTTGACGGATGGGACGTGCCAGAATTTAGACAATTTGGAAAATGGTATATTAGAGAACGTGTTAAGAGAAAGATCCCAGAGAGAATTTTGATGCTCGAACGTGAGTCTGTTCATGAATATTACAATGATCCTTCCAAACTTACTGACTACAAGTGGATTAAATTTTCGCAATTACCTGGGATTTTAGATTTGGGTGGAGAAATTAATATATTTGAGAATAAAGTGCTCATTGCAATAACAAAAAAGCCTAATAGGATGGGAATTTTGATTGAAAGTGAAGTTTTGGCGAATTTAATCAGAGCAATGTTCGAACTTGCTTGGCAAGTTGGTATTCCTGCAGACAGGAAAAGAAAAAAAGTTTTACGTAAAACAAAGTAATGCCTCCATAGTTCAACGGATAGAACAGGCCCGTCCTACCTGCCCGCCATGGCCAGAGCCCCCGTAGTTCAACGGATAGAACAGATCCGTCCTAAGGATAAAATATATGTTCAATTCATATCGGGGGTACTGGCGATGGCAGGCGGGAGGACAAAATGTATGTTCAATTCATATCGGGGGTACTGGCGATGGCAGGCGGGAGGACAAAATGTATGTTCAATTCATACTGGGGGTACCAGTCTTCGCCTTCGTTCCTCAGGCTACGCCTGGCAAACTAAATTTATATTTGTGTAGACAGAAGTTGAAACTATCTAAAAGTACACAATATCGTATACAAAATCCGGGCTTCGCTAAGCTACGCCGGACAAGCTAATATCTAATATAGATCGACTTGTCTGGTGTAATAAAGTGTAGCCGGGATTTTTTGTATAGAAATGTTCTACGTGGAACAGGCGAAGTTGAAAGTTGTAAAGTAAAAAGTTATAAAGTTTTAAAGTACCAATTTTTGAAGATCTTTATTTAATAGTGTGTTTTAATAAAAAGGAAAAGCATCAAAAGAGATTAAAATTTATCATTTTATAACTTTAAAACTACGGACTTTGTTTCACGGGGAACATATATTGATATTTTTATGTTGCAAATATATGTATTTATAATAAAATAGCTAATTTATATATAAATATGATGTCGTACAATATATAGAATGGGAAAATAAGGTCTTTAAAATAAAATACTATAATTTTGACATATCCCAAAGGAGTTGTTATAATTTGGCTCGATAACATAAAATAGGGCCGTTAGCTCAGCTGGCTAGAGCGTCGCGATGGCATCGCGAAGGTCGCTGGTTCAAGCCCAGTACGGTCCACAAAAGGATTCCCTAAGCGTGGGGTCCTTTATTGTATATTGCGCATGTAGAATGTCTGTGGTACAATTTACCACATATGGATAGCTCTACAAAAAATCAAATTATAGAAATGAGGGAGAATGGAAATACATATTCTGAAATTAAAATGAAACTTGGCATACATATACCCAAAGGCACTATTTCTTATATCTGTAAAAATGTCCAATTACCTAAAGGATATAAAGAAAAAGTTAAATTAATTAATGAAAAAAATTTATCAATCGCCCGAAGAAAGGCTTTGCAAGTAAATCAGGAAAAACAGAGAGAACTGTTACAAAATTTTTATATAAAAAATATAGGATTGAAAAAATTAATTGATAAAGATATTTCTAAATTGTTGCTCGCCTGTCTTTATTTAGCTGAAGGGGGTAAAACCCAAAAAGGATCAATAATGTTTGGAAATTCTGATAAACATATAATTAGTTTTTTTTTAAAACTCTTGAGGGAGGCCTATTCGATTGATGAGAAAAAGTTTCGGTGTACTCTCCAATGTAGAGGAGACCAGGATATCAGGGTGTTGGAAAATTTTTGGTCGGCAGTTACTCAAATTCCCTTGAAACAATTTTATAAAGCACAGATTGACAGCAGAACCCTTGGAAAAAAGACAAATAAAGTAGAATATAAAGGCGTATGTAGGATAGATTATTTTTCTGCCAATATATTTCATGAATTGAATATAATCGGGAAAATAATTACTGAATAAAAAGTTTATTTATGAAATTTACACAAAAATATTTTGGTTTGATTATCATTTTTTCTTTAGTTATCGGGCTTCTGTGTAAAAGCCCCGGTTTATTCTTTAAAGAACATCTAATTCTTATACTTGGCGTCATGATGGCCTTGAGTAGTTTGAAAATTGACATGCGAGAATTAAAACATGTTCGGAGTGAGTGGTGGAAATATGTTGTAGTGCTTGTGTGTGTCTTTGGTTTATTCCCTTTGCTCTCGTTATTGGTCCGTCCATTTTTAAATGATCAATACTATATAGGTTTGCTGCTAGTTGTTGCAGTTCCTTGTGCGGTCTCTGTCGTTTTTCTATCTGATTTTCTGGGAGGAGACCCTTCCAAAGCTTTGGTTTCAACAACACTTGCACATTTGTTCAGTCCATTTGTTATGCCATTTATTATATGGATGCTTGCGCATAAGGATATTGGAGTAGACGTTATTGGAATGATGTGGTTTATTGCAAAAATAATTATTATTCCATTTGTTATTGCCCAGATAATTCGTACTCAGAAAAAATGGCATGACACGTTAGTTCCTTTTTCGAATTCGGTAAATACCTATCTATTGTTCATACTTATCTGGGGTATGACGGCGCCAGTGTCTCATTTGTTATTTACCAATGCAAAACAAGTGTTGATAATGCTTGTCATTAGTATTTTCATTGTATGTATTGCGGTATGTGTTGCTTTTGTGTTTGGTAGAAATAAAAAAGAACGTATTACCTGGGCAATATGTATGATGTATCGAAATTTGGGATTGTCTTCAGCTATTGCATTTACTATGTTTAATTCAACGGTCGCACTTGTGCCAGTGGTGTATACGTTTGTAGGAAATGCGGCGATTGCTATAATGCAATGGAAAACGGGAAAAAACGTCGAAGGCGGGTCTTTAAAATTTCAGAAAATTTTTAAATTTGTACATTCAAAATTGTTTAAAAATTAAAAATTCTAAATTTAAAATTAATCTTTATGTTATCTATTGGAATAGTTGGGCTGCCAAACGTAGGGAAGTCAACATTGTTTAATGCGTTAACGCGTAGTAAGCAAGCCGATGCACAGAATTATCCTTTTTGTACCATTGAGCCAAATGTGGGTGTTGTTGAGGTGCCTGACGATAGATTACAAAAATTATCTGATGTCTCTAACTCAAAAAAAATAATTCCAACCGCGATTCAGTTTGTTGACATCGCTGGTCTTGTTAAGGGTGCATCTGAGGGGCAAGGCTTGGGGAATCAATTTTTGTCTCACATACGCGAATGCGATGCCGTAGTACAGGTGGTGCGTTCATTTGAAGATGGAAATATTATTCACGTAAACAATCGCGTGAATCCAAAAGAGGACGCAGACGTGATTAATTTAGAATTAATTCTTGCTGATTTGCAAACTGTTAGTAAGCGACATGACAACGCAAAACGAAATGCAAAGGGCGTTATTGAAAAAAAGACTAAGATTGAAATTGAAGTTTTGGAAAAAATAAAAATTCAGTTGGAAACTGAAAAACCAGCGCGTCTGTTGGAATTTAGTGAAGATGAGATTGAGGTTGTGCGTGATTTGCATTTGATAACCATGAAACCCATGCTTTATGTTTTGAATGTTGATGAACGAATAACGAACAATGAACAACTAACAACGAGCAGCGAATTTGAAAATAAATTGGAGTTGGCTGATGGTCGTTCGTTGATTGTTGTCAGTGCGAAGCTAGAATCAGAATTGGCCGAGCTAAGTCCCGATGATGCGAAGGAATATATGAAAGAATTGGGTATGACAGAGACAGGATTGGATAAATTAATCGTAGCAGGGTACAAGCTGTTGGATTTGGTAACATATTTTACATCTGGCGAACCAGAGACGCGTGCGTGGACAGTAAAACAGGGGACGTGCGGACCTGACGCAGCTGGTGTCATTCATACAGATTTTATAAAAGGATATATAAAGGCAGATGTGGTGAATTGGAAAGATTTTGTTGAGGCCGGCGGGTGGAATAAGATAAAGGAAACAGGCAAAATGAAATTGGTGGGAAAGGATTATGTCGTGGAGGATGGAGATGTGTGTTACTTTCATATAAGTACGTAACACGTATCACATAGCACATAACATTTACAAATTTTATAATCTTCTAGTCTTACAATCTTTTAATCTTTCAATCCTCGTCAAGATATGAACCAAGTCGTGCATATTGCGAATAAAAAAGATTTTTTAAAAATGCGTTTTTTAATTACGCAGTATATTCGTGAGTTTTTTTGGTCAGAAGGTTTTCTCGAGGTGGAGACGCCAAGTATTTTGAAAACATCTGGGCAAGAACCAAACATACAAGCAATGAAAGTTGTCGCGCATAATGAACGGCACGAATCTTTTCAAGGGTATTTGGCAACATATCCCGAATATACCATGAAAAAAATGATTGTGGCTGGGTTTGATAAGATATTTACGATTTGCAAAGCATTTCGAGATCATGAAAGTTTTGGTGGCACACATAATCCAGAGTTTACGATTATTGAATGGTATCGTAACGGCAAAGATTTTTTTGCACTTATGGATGACATGGAGCACATGTTTCACTTTATTGCGAGACGTTTGGAAGAACAAGGATATCCTGTGCCGGCAAATTTAAAACAATCGTGGAAACGAAGTCCTATACCAGGATTATGGAAACAATATGCTGAAGTAAATCTTGATAATTATTTAGATAAAGATTCAATGTATCAATTGTGTGTAGAAAAGGGTTACAAGCCAGAAGCAGGCGAGAGCTATGAGGAATTATTTTATCGAATATTTTTAAATCATATTGAAAAGCACTTGGGGAATGACGGCCCAGAAATTATTTATCATTATCCTGCGCTCATGGCATCTCTGTCAAAACGATCAACTCGAGCCCCAGGGTATGCAGAGCGTTTTGAAGCATATTATAATAATATCGAAATTGCGAATGGTTTTACCGAGCTTACGGACGCCGATGAACAGTTGAAACGTCTTGAAGCGGATAAAACAGAGCGTGCCCGGCTCAAATTAGATGACTATGAAATTGACAATGAGTTCATCGATGCCGTGCACCAGCTTCCTGAATGCACGGGAAACTCTATGGGAATTGATCGTATTGTGCAGGTATTCACGGGTTGCAAAAATATAGATAATGTGATAGCATTGCCGATGTCTAGGATCTTTAATTCCTAAACTCGAAACCCTAAATTCTAAACAAATTCGAATTACCAAATATTTAATTGTTTAGAATTTCGTTATTAGTATTTAGAATTTAGAAAAATATGGGAGACACAACTGAAATTCGTAAAGGTGCGGTTATCCGCATGAATGGTGAGCTCTATGTGGTCACCAGTTTTCAATTTGTAAATCCAGGCAAAGGCCAGGCATTTACCAAGACCAAATTAAAAGGTATTACTAATGGCAAGGGGACTGAAATGACATTTAAAAGTGGCGAGAATGTTGACGTAGTACAAGTAGACCATGTTAACATGCAGTATTTGTACAAAAGCGGGGACTTTTATTCTTTTATGAACCAACAGACGTACGAGTCTTCGGACGTTTCTGCAGATATTTTGGATGATGACGCAAAATATTTGAAAGAAGGTCTCAATGTCGTTGCGTCGGTCCATGACGGAAATGTAGTTGCAATTGAACTACCAAAAAAAATCACCTATACCGTACTGCGAGCTCCTGACGCAGTTAAGGGCGATACTGCGAGTGGAAATGTAACCAAAGAAGTTGAGCTTGATAATGGACATCATATACAAGCGCCGATATTTATTAAAGAAGGAGAACAAATATTAGTAAATACCGAGACGGGGGAGTATGGAGGGAGAGTTACTGAGTAATCACTTGAGCACTTTAGCACCATAGCACTAAAGCACGTGAAAGTATAAAAGCCGTTCGTATGCGCGAGCGGTTTTTTAATTTTTTATTTTGCATTTTTGCCCGTACCGCGAGACAGAACAGAAAAATATTTGTCTGTTTGTCTGCGGCCACGGGCGGTGAGCTCCGAGCGAGGAGCATGGGGCGATGGGATGTTGGTCATCCCGAAATCAAGGGGTGAGCCGAGTGAAGTCTCGTCCGGGGTACTGCACCAGGATGTCGCCAGCGTTGAGAGGTCCGGGTAGCGGAACACCTAGTCGCTCCAGACCCGATATGATCTCCGCTAGCCGACAGATCCCGATCACCGCCTTGTAGGGATGGTGATCAACCGCCTGCAACGCCCCGTCAAGGTCGGGTCTGACCTCGTAGGGTTCCGGAATCTCAGACTTGCCGCTTGCCATCAGCCGTTCCCGGCTGGCGGAGATCCGTTGCGCTCGTTCGACTCCCGCTGTCGAGGGGGGGTCGAGAAGCCAAGAGGCTCCGCAATAGCGGGCTTCGATTCCTCCTTTCTCGAGGAACTCACAGAGTTCCTGGACCATGGGTGGGAAGCAAACCCCCGAATCCTTGGTGGCCGTGATGATGGCCACCCTCACCGCGCCAGCCTGCTTTAGCTGGTCACGTAGCACAGCGCTGGTCCTCTCGAGCCAGTCTGTGCCAAGTTGCGTATCAAATGCTACGTGAAATCTCACTGTTCTCTCCTTTTGTTTCGCCCACCTCACTATCAATGGCATCACGCCTAGATGTATACGTCAATCGTATCCTGTGGATAAATAATACTATTTTTGTATGAATAGAATAAAACCGATGATTTGAATAGCTAAAATAATAGCTAAGATGACTTGAAAAGAGAGTTTTTTTGTCTTGTGCCTAAAGAATTTCATTGCTAAGAGGGCGCCAAGTGAACCGCCTACAAATGAGAGAATAAACAGAGTCTTTTCACTAATACGCCGTGCATATTGTTCGCGCGATTGTGCTTTATCAATACCAAAACAAAAAATTGTGATCACGTTGATCACAATGCCATATATCATAATTATTTTTTCAATGTTATCAAATTGTGCGAACCAATATACCATATCAATCAAGTCCTCCTGTGTGGAATTTTCTATCCTCGTGCGATAGTTGAATAAGTTTTTCTCGAACATGATTTGGACTTGGCACATTGGAAAAAACAATGTGTGTATTTGAAGACGCGGTCTTTATAATAACATTTCCATAATGAAAAATGGTAGGGAACAGTCCTTTCACATCAGTGGTCACATCTTGTATACGGAAGAGGTCAAGTTCGGTAATAGTACGGCTGAATAAACCCAATTGTTCAATATCTACAATGCGATCATTGGTCACTATCCACAAGTCAAGGTAAAATTCAACAAACTGCGCATAGAAAAAAAGATACATGGAAAGATAATAAATGCTCCCTAGCAGTACAAAAAGCGGATATCCCACAGGTCCGTTGATTGCGTCGGGAAACAGATTGTTGATGAGCAAATAGACGAGAACAGGGATGCTTGCGAGCACTATAAATAAGATAATTATAGGAATAAACGTAAATGCGTGTCGGTGTAGTACGTATTCAATGCGCTCGTAAGATTTTTGTTTTATAACATCAGCAATAGCCATATTATTGAAACCAGGCAAAGTTAAATAATGTAAGTGGTTGTGTCCAATCTACATCCATAAGGAGCTGCCAGGTGAAATATAATGTAAGTATAGTAGCAATGAAAGTAAAAAAAGTTATACTAAAACTTGCAAATGTGAATGTATCTGTTGTAATGATGTGGTACAAATTGATAAGAGAGAAAATTAAAAAGACGCACAAAAAAAGAAGGTAGAGGAAGAGGAAGACGTACAAGGGTATAGATAACATACGTTGAATTCAAAATTCAAATATCAAAAATCAAAATTATAACGTAAAACTTTAAAATTTTTAGATTATGTTTTGTTTTTTGAACTTTGAGTTTTGGCTTATCTTATAAGAGTGTTTGTTCGGTCCATTTTTTCCCCAAGTGTTCATATGCCTTCTTTGTTGCCTTTCGTCCTCTTGGGGTTCGTTCAATCATACCCATTTGCAATAAATATGGTTCGTAAATTGTTTCTATTGTTTCCATTTCTTCGGCAACTGCGGCTGCAAGCGTATTGAGGCCCACGGGTCCGCCGTCAAATGCATCTATAATATGAGAAAGAATTTTTCTATCTATTTCGTCCAAACCATGTTTGTCAATATTGAGCATGCTCAGGGCGCTATCTGAAATATCTTTTGATATTATACCATTGTGTTTCACTTCCGCATAATCACGCACTCGTTTGAGGAGTCTATTGGCGACACGCGGAGTTCTGCGCGAACGCTCGGCAATCATGAGTGCGGCGCCGGCATCGATTTCAACTTCAAGAATTTTTGCATTGCGGTTTATAATATGTTCAATATCCCCATGCTCATAGTAATTTAAATGAAACACATGACCAAAACGATCGCGCAAAGGTGAAGAAAGCAAATTTAATTTTGTGGTTGCGCCGATGAGTGTAAATTTTTCTAGAGGCATGCGCAATGTTCGCGCGGCAGGTCCTTTGCCAATAATAATATCAAGCGCATAATCTTCCATTGCTGAGTAGAGTACTTCTTCAATGGTCTTGTTTAAACGGTGAATTTCGTCTATAAACAAGACATCACCTGTCTGGAGATTGGTAAGAATCGCTGCCAAATCACCAACACGCTCCAAAGCAGGGCCAGATGTTACTTTTATATTATTACCCATTTCGCGTGCAATAATATGGGCAAGCGTTGTTTTGCCAAGTCCTGGGTTTCCGTATAACAATACATGCTCTATGGGTTCATTCCTCTGTTTTGCTGCTTGTATGGAAATAGAAAGGGGATCTTTGATATGCTGTTGGCCCACAAAATCACCTAGCGTTTGCGGACGCAGGGTTATTTCGATTTCAGCTTCTTCTTTTTCAGCAATTTCAGGAGTGACAAGACGTGATTCTGATATATCTTGTTTTTCGTCATCGTAATAATGGATTGTGAGTGGGGAATCCATAGTGCGTAAGAAGGTTTAGGGTATTTTCACGTAGCACATTTATATCCAAGATGTACCTATTGTACTGTATTTTGTTTCAATAATCAAAGCTTGTTTGGTAAAGTGCTTGCATGGTGCCAGTCGGTTGCTGGCGAGGTTTGGCGCAGTGTGGATAACTAACTGGACTATACTACTCTACATTAAAATCAAGGCTTGGAACAGCGAAAAAACCAATGTCGTATAAAAATTTGGTATGCGGTGTACAACATGATATACTTGGGTATGCCTGTTTTAAAACACTAGATATTGTGGTTAAAAATTGGTCTAACTACAATATATAGTATTTTGGAGAAGAGCGTCTTTTTCACTGGGGCGTTCTTTTTATCTGAGGGTGTATAGAGCTTTGAATATAAAAACTGTCCGCTTGTAGTGGGTAGTTTCTATTTTCTAACTTCCATGTTTTATGGGACCTATAGATTCACGTTCTGTCCAGATGCTACGCCTTGGACAAGAGAACAATATACAGTTTAGCTATACAGATAATGGGCTTCGTTTTAAACGAGTATTTAGCGTCGAGGGAAGAAGTCCATTTGATATGGTCGAATATGATCGAAGGACTTCTATTATCCGCGAACCAGATGGAACCGTGGTGTTTGAAATGAAAGATATTGAAATCCCTAAACAATGGTCTCAGGTGGCGACCGATATTATTGCACAAAAATATTTTCGTAAAACAGGCGTACCACAATACGATGAACAAGGGAAGCCGAAGATCAATCGTGACGGGTCTCCCATGCTTGGACCCGAAACGAGCGCTAAACAAACCATTCATCGTATTGCGGGAACGTGGAGATATTGGGGAGAAAAATATGCATATTTTGCAAGCGAACAAGATGCACAGATCTTTTATGATGAAATTGTGGTTATGATGCTTCGCCAAATGGCTGCACCAAATTCTCCTCAGTGGTTCAATACGGGCCTCAATTGGGCATATGGCATCAATAGTGAAGCACAGGGCCATTATTATGTAGATCCAGACACTGGAGTCATGACAAAAGCAAAAGACGCATATACCCATCCACAGCCACATGCATGCTTTATACAATCAATAAAAGATGATTTGGTAAATGAAGGCGGTATTATGGATTTGTGGGTGCGTGAAGCTCGACTATTTAAATATGGATCTGGGACAGGTACCAATTTTTCATCTCTCCGCGGAGCTGGCGAGCCATTGTCTGGAGGCGGAAAATCATCAGGACTTATGAGTTGGCTTCGTATTGGGGACAGAGCTGCGGGCGCTATTAAATCTGGCGGCACCACACGCCGTGCGGCAAAGATGGTTACCCTTGATTTGGATCATCCAGACATTGAATTGTTTATTGATTGGAAAGTAAAAGAGGAAAAGAAAGTTGCGGCTCTTATTGCAGCGGGGTATCCAAGCGACTACGAAGGAGAAGCATACTCGACAGTATCTGGACAAAATTCCAACAATTCAGTACGCGTGCCCCATAAATTTATGGAATCGCTTGAACATGATGGTTCTTGGAATTTGACATGGCGTACTGATGGAAGTGTGTGTAAGTCAATTAAGTCGCGCGATTTGTGGGATAAAATTGCGTATGCTGCATGGGCCTGTGCAGACCCGGGCATCCAATATGATAGTACGATAAATGAATGGCATACCTGTCCTCAGTCGGGGAAAATAAACGCGTCAAATCCTTGCTCTGAATACATGTTTTTGGATAATACGGCATGCAATCTCGCTTCATTTAATTTGGCACATTTTTATAATCAAGAGAATCACGAGTTTGAAGTTAATAATTTTAAACATGCAGTCCGTTTGTGGACCGTGATACTTGAAGTAAGCGTGCTTATGGCACAGTTTCCCAGCCGTGAAATCGCGCAAGGTAGCTACGATTTCCGCACGCTTGGGCTTGGGTATGCAAATCTTGGATCAGTCCTTATGACTGCGGGTATTCCATACGAATCAGAAGATGCCTATGCATTTGCAGGGACAATAACTGCGCTTATGACCGCGGAAAGCTATAAAACAAGCGCGGAAATGGCGCGATTTTTGGGTGCTTTTCCAAAGTTTGAAAGTAACAGAAAAGATATGCTCCGTGTTATGAGAAATCATAAACGCGCGGCATTTAATGCGCCCGCAAGTGAGTATGAAAAATTGGATGTTATGCCTGTTGGTATCAATCCACAGTATGCGCCAGCGTATCTCATCGCCGCTGCACGGGAAAGTTGGAATGAAGTGGTAGAAATGGGAGAACAGTATGGATTTAGAAATGCGCAAACAACATTGCTTGCGCCTACCGGGACAATAGGGCTTCTGATGGATTGTGCAACTACTGGCGTAGAACCAGATTTTGCATTGGTAAAATTTAAAAAATTAGCCGGCGGAGGTTATTTCCGCATTGTAAATGAGTCAGTCCCTTCTGCCCTTAAAAATTTGGGTTATAATGAGACCCAAGTAACTGACATGCTCAATTACATGCGTGGTACTGCTGACATTACGCGCGCACCATATATCAATGCAGAAACCTTGAAGCAAAAGGGATTTACTGATGAAGATTTAAAACAAGTGAACAAAGCGTTGGAAGGAGCATTTGAAATAAAATTTGTTTTCAATGTATGGTCGCTTGGCGAAGATGTATTGAAACGCACAGGGTTTACCTCAGTAGAATATAATGATCCAAATTTTAATATGCTCAAAGGCCTTGGATTTACTGATGAACACATAGAAGCGGCCAATGAATATGTCTGCGGCACCATGACCATAGAAGGTACACCTCATCTGAAAGCAGAACATTATCCAGTGTTTGATACGGCAAATAAAAACGGCAAAAAAGGGAAACGATTTATTTACTACATGGGCCATGTAAGGATGATGGCAGCGGTACAGCCATTTTTGTCAGGTGCCATAAGCAAGACGATAAACATGCCTCATGAAGCAACAGTGGAAGATATTAAGCGAGCATATCAAGAATCATGGAAAGTCGGTCTCAAGGCAGTTGCCCTGTATCGTGATGGCTGTAAATTGAGCCAACCGCTTTCGACCAAATCAAAGAGTAGTACTGAAGATAAAAAAGAAAAAGCCGAACAAAAAATTATAGAAGAACACAAAGAAGAAGTATTACAAATTTCCAAAATGGTGAACGCAGATGAAATGGACGATGCAATATTTCAGGCAAGCCAAATTTTGAGCCAACATGCAGGCATTCACACGCCGATGGAATCATATACCAAAGATGGCGAGGTGGCAGAACGGCGCGTCTATTTGCACGGTGAAAAACGCAGGCTTCCGGCAAAACGCAGTGGTATAACCGTTGCTGCAAAAGTTGGCAACCAGCAGATTTGGCTGCGGACTGGCGAATATCCAAACGGCCAATTGGCTGAAATATTTGTGGACATGTACAAAGAAGGCGCTGCAGTACGAAGTTTGCTCAATATGTTTGCTATTTCAGTATCCATGGGATTGCAATATGGCGTCCCGCTTGAAAAATACGTAGAAAATTTTGTCTTTACACGTTTTGAACCAAGTGGATTTACTGATCATCCAAATATCAAGAACTGTACATCCATTATTGACTTTGTATTCCGCGTGCTTGGTATGGAATATTTGGGGCGAACAGATTTTGTCCAAGTTCCGCCAAAAGGAATTCAAAAAAAGAAATTTGAAAATCTTGCAAAAATTGCAGAAAACAAATCTGCGCAAGAGACAATGGAATTAGAGACCCCAGCTGTAAAAGAAGGAGTGAGCGAGGACATGAGGGGTATAAACCAGAGTTCTCTGCCTATTCTGGAAAAAGAAGAAAACCAGACAAATGCATCGGATGCGGCGCTTTCCAATATGATGGGAGATGCACCGGCTTGTCCAACCTGCGGACATATTACAGTACGAAATGGAAGTTGTTATAAGTGTTTGAACTGTGGAGATAGTTTGGGGTGTAGTTAGTTTTTAAAGTAAGAATAAAGATAAAACAAAAAATTCGCCATCAGGCGAATTTTTTGGATCTTACTTTGTGCGCAAAGTTGATGTCCCTCCTTTCCTCCTTGTGGAACATCATGTTGACTACAGCTCCCATGCGAAGTTCAGCCTGACGCCGAACATCATGAGGTCCATGTCGGTGGTGATGTTGTGAAGATAGCCGAATGGCAAGATGAGCGTGAGGTGGTCGCTGATGGGGAACGCGGGCATGACCACTGCGCCAACGATATCTTGGTCGGTTGGCGCGCCTCCATCGAAGTCATGGACGTATCGATAGATGACCGAAATGCCGAGCAGAAGCGGGGCGTTGTTGATCTTGTAGTTCGCTCCGACCATGACCTGCAGGGCCGGTTCGAACTTCGCGAGCGACGTGGCGAATGCAGCTTCACCGAAGACACTGAAGCCTTCGCCGACCGGGACGATGAGGTCTACGCCGTGTACGATTCCGACAGGCATCCCTTCTCCCGTCTTCGTGTCCAGAACGTAGGAGATCTGATTCCCTACACCGATCTTCACCTGGGCGTTGGCTTCGCGTCCGAGGAGGCAGATACCTGTGCTGAGTACGACGACGATGAAGAATGCAAGACTGACAAGCACCAGCCTTGCCGTCGTCTCTCCGCATGGCCGGTAGGGATCCTCGATATATTGGGGAGTCTTCATGGTGTTGTCTCCTGCCTGGTATTATCACCCCACAGGCTGGGTAGTTGAGAAAGAACATTTCAAGCTTGATAGCACAGTTTATCATGTAAAATTATATTTGTCAAGCATATTTAGCTAAAATAAGCTAAATAGTTCAGTATTTAACTATGATAATTTTGGTCTATATTTGACAAAAATGGCTTAATCTAGTATATTTTATCTATCATAAAAAATATGATAGAACAAGAGCTTAAACAACTTGGTTTTCATAAGAATGAGATAAAAGTTTATCTTGCGTTATTTGAATTGGGAAAGGGCAAGGCCGGCGAGATAATTGAAGCAGCTAATATTCACAGAAATTTGGTATACACCGCGCTAGATGTACTCGTTGGGCGCGGGCTTGTTACTAAAACAAATGTAAATGGAATTGCAATGTTCACTCTTAGTTCTCCAGGTAATTTGCTAGAAGAAATTGATCACAAAAGACAATTGACTCAAAAAATTGTGGAAGAATTAAAAAGTAGGCAAGAAAAAATGTTACGTGAGATAACTATTTTTGAAGGATTTGATGGAATAAAACGAGCGACACGTCAGAATTTTCAAGCAGAAAAAGGTGAGACTGTGTATGTGCTTGGAGCTTCCACGCACGAGATTCTATCAGACTTATCTATGCGATGGCGCGCGTATGATAAAAAAAGAATAGAGAAAGGAATTGGATTTAAAGCATTGTATGGGCGAGGAACTGATCAGCACATTCTAGATGGAAAAAATGTATTACCTATGACAGAAGCAAAATACATGCCAAGCGATATTGATGCTCCGATGTGGTTCAATATATGTGGTGATGTTAGTTCCATCGTTGCGATAGACAAAGAACCTATTGCAATCAATATAAAAAGCAAACAAATAGCAAATGGTCTAAAACAATACTTTAATCATCTGTGGAACCAAAAAACTATAACATTTCAGGGAAATGAGGGTTTTGAAAAGGCTTTTGGTGATATATTACAAACATTACAAAGCGGAGATGAATTATTGGTTATGGGTATGTTTGATTTTGACCCAGAGTTTGCTCAAATGATTGCACAGTTTCATGAAAAGAGATCGAAAAAAGGCATTAAAGCAAAGATTTTATTGAATGAAAATGCATGCAAGCTTGGTGACATATTGAAATATTTACCACACACAAATATTAAATACATGCAAAAGGGGATTGTTACACCGGCAGTATTTCTTTTGTATAAAAACAAGACAGTAATTAGCTTGCCGAACCAAAGGACGTTCATTCAAATAGAGAATGAAGAGGCGACCGAATCGTTTCGTGTGTATTTTTACAATCTATGGAATCAAGAAGAAAGGATCTTGCAAGGTCCAGAGGCATTAAAAGAACTGTGGTTGGAAGGTATTGACACTAAAGAAATACGATGGATTGGAGCTCGAGGTTATTTTGTGGATAATTATCCAAAATTTTTCGAGGAAATATGCCACAAAGCAGAACAGACGTCTGGTCTCAAATGTAAATTAATTATTGATCCAGGTTTTCGCGGTCATATCTTGACTCGTCTGTCATGGATTGAAACACGTTATAATTTGTCCTCAATAAAAAACCCCAATGCTGTTTGGCTTTTTGGTAATAAAGTACTTATTATAAGTTGGGCAAAAAAGGAACCAGTGATTTTCCTTACTACGAATTCTACTGTAGTACAAAGCTATAATGATTATTTTGAAGAATTGTGGAATATGAAAAAATAGAGAAACATTATTGCTATTTCAGTGCCTTTATGATTAAATCGTTTTTATGTCACCTAGCAATCTAGAAATTTTGTATAAGTATCTTCAAAAAATCGAACACGTTTCTTATTTTGTTTTACCTGCAAAAGAGTCTGCAAATTGGGTGTTGGTTTTGAGGACATTATTTAGAAAGTTAAAAGAAGAAATTGGGAATGAAAAGCTACCCGAGTTTCAGGCTGTTTTTAATCTCTTGTGTGAAGATAGAATAAACGAATACAAATTAGCAAAAAATTTACATAGTTTTCTTTTAAAATTATATACTAAATCCTTTGATCAATTCAGTAGTTTGCTCGATAACATAGAAAAAAGGTCACTGAATTTTTGGATGAGTGAAGAACAAGCATATAAGATGCGCATATCAAAAGAAAGGGTTCAAGTTGTCGAACATGATGTATCTCTTTTGCAAAATGAAATGCAGTTATATGCACTTGATTATTTTTTTAGCATGCAAAAATGGTTTGCAACTTCTGATAACAAGCAGAAATTGGTACTAATTTTTTATGGGAAAAACAATTTACCTTCACTCAAGGATGATGCATTGGAAGATGATATGCTTGACAAAGTTGTATACCAGATGTGGGATTGGAGATTGAAAGTCAAAATGGTGAATGATTATTTTGATTATAAAAAATCTTTTGTTAACGCCAAAAAGGAACATATATCGGATAAACAGTTGGTTGAAATTGAAGAATCTCTGCGTCGTTATTGCAAACAGTTGCTTGATATATCAATACAACATGGAATTCAAAAAATTGAAAACGGATTACTGTTGCCATATGGAAATATATATCTAAACAAAATAATCTTATAATATGAAATTTTTTGATAGAAAAGAACCTCCTAAAGAAGATGGTGGGGAAAGTGAAAAGAAAGAAAAGGCCTCGAATTTTAAGTTGAAAGATCTGTTTGCTCGTATTGTTAGAAAGATAACAAATCTTCTTTCAGCTCCATTTGGTGAATTTGGAGAAGACGAGAAAGAATTATTTGAGCGCCAATTTAATCCGCGTGAATATATTGAATTGTATTATCCACCAATAGATAAGGAATCGGTTAAACACATTTCAGATATTTTAGCTCGCGTAGAGGTACGAGAGATGGGTGAAGATGGAGTTAAATTGACAAAGATAGATGGTAGGCTTTTGGCACGGCAGTTTGAACACGGTTCAACCGAGGGGAAATCCATCGAGTTGCTCGAAAATTATTGCATTTATGATTTTGTAGCTCGAAAGGCCTTGCCTGCAATGCTTACAAAACGACCTGAGGATCATTTTAGTGTTCTAGATGTTGGCGGTGGGCCAACGGTATATCAGCATATCCCTCTTCTTGGTGTATCAGACAAAATTACGCACGCAGAATATTTGGAAGCAAATAGACAAGAGATTGCAACCTGGAAGCAGGAGAAAGGGTACGATTGGTCTAGTTATATCGCATGCTGGCAATCATACCTCGCACTGCATCCCGAAGCCTATTCAATGGCCATGAAAGATGTTAGAGATGTGTTAGATAATTTATCTACCAAAGATCCGAGCATTTATAATCAAGAGATGGCTAAACGTATAGAGGACGTAATACCTGTGGATGTTTTCAGCCCAAACATTCTTTCTAGCCAAGAAGGATATGATGCTGTTTCTGTAGGAAAATGGGGTTGTGTCGATTTGTTAACTTCCCATTTCTGTATAGAATCAGCTACTGCAGATCCCAATAGGTGGAGAATAGGAATAGGCAATATTGCAAAAAAAGTGAATGAGGGAGGTTTTCTTATTATGACAGCTATTCGAAATGCTGAATGGTATAAGGTGGGGGATAATAAATTACCTGCTGTTCCTGTTGATTACACAGCCATAGCAAATGAATTGAAAAAACATGGTTTCAAAGTTCTTGAAGGTACCGAATTACTCACCCATAACCAAAAAGAAGTCGGATATGATGGTATGATTTTTATACTCGTTCAAAAACAATAAAACATATGCCCAAAATTTACACTAAAACTGGAGACAAGGGACAAACTTCTCTCCTCGGAGGCAAACGCATTTCAAAAAGCTGTCTTGAAATGGATGCCATAGGAGAAATAGACGAACTTAACGCTTTCCTAGGTATTTTGATTGAAGAAATAGAGGACGATTTTAAGGCTGAGAAAAGAAAGTTGATAGGAGTACAACGCAGTTTGTTTGTTGTAGGAGCTATCTTGGCATCAGTTCAGACGAAGTTAATAAAAGTTCCAAAATTAAAAAATACAGAAGTTGTAAAATTAGAAACATGGATTGACAAAATGGAAAAGGAATTACCTCGTTTAACTCAATTTATTTTACCAACCGGTGCAGAAGGGGCGACGTGCAGTTTTTATGCGCGTGCAATTTGTCGGCGTGCAGAGCGACGTATCGTTCAATTATCTAACGTATATCCTTTGGAGCCAATTATTAATACATATATAAATCGTTTAAGTGATGTGTTGTTTGTTTTTGGTAGATGGATAAATATGAAAGAAGGAATAAAAGAAATAAAGTGGAAAAAATGATTAAATAAAAAAACCGCCTCGGTCACTGCTTTTCGGCTTTATTTGTTTGAGTTTAAATAAAGCGGAGGTGAGATAGATGAAAGCAGTTTGCGCTGAGACGGTCTTTTTTAACCTTCCATACAGATCGAGTACATAGGTAGCTAATTGAAGTTGAGTAGTTTAATATCCTCCTAATCCCCATGTTTTGTGTTTGTGTTTGTATTGTAGTTTTTACATACGATCACCTCCTCAAAATTAATGGTAAGTTAGCTTCAGGAGATGTGCAGTCCCCTTACTGATAGTATTACTCATACAAAGTTAGTATAGTATCTCTACATAACAAGTCAATCGCACACAACCGGGAAAGTGGATAATGAGTGTATATCCTATGGATAAATAAAGGATTCTATAGTTACTCCTCGGCTCGGAAAAACAAATGTGAATTTGCTCTTCTCTCACCTGCCTCGTAAATAAAAAATACTGAACTGATTCAGTATTTTAGTGTGTGCCGCGGGCGGGAATCGAACCCGCACTCTCTTGCGAGAAAGGGATTTTAAGTCCCTCGTGTATACCAGTTTCACCACCGCGGCATGTCTAAATTATTGAGAAAATCATACCATATACTTGTGAAGATATCAAGGTTGACAAAATCGCAGTAATTGCCTATACTCCCTCTTACTTTTATTGTAGAATTACTTTATATTTAAGTTATATGAAACACCTCGTAAAAAATTTTATATTAGTTTTTCTTACCCTTTTGCTCGTGGCGGCACTCCTCAGTACAGCCAATTTTGGTGGCGCGCAGAAAGCAGAGCAAGTAGGCATTAGCCGCCTGGTAACTGAAATTAATAATGACAATGTCTCTGCTATTGAGGTCCAGGGCGATTTGATAAAGATCACTCTCAAAGCAGAAAATACACCACTTTTGGAAGTCAAGAAAGAAGCCGGTCAATCTTTTTCTGAGCTTATGAGCAATTATGGCGTAGATACCCAAAAACTTCAGCAAGTGAATGTCCAGGTAAAAGATCAGTCAGGGTGGAAATTTTGGGTTGCAGCTCTTGCACCGTGGCTTTTGCCCATATTGTTGTTTGTGGGCATTATTTATTTTTTTAGCCGTCAAGTACAAGGAGCAAATAACCGAGCAATGGGATTTGGTCAAAGTACTGCTCGCCAAGTAAAACCAGATGATAAAAATAAGAAAACATTCGCTGACGTGGCAGGAGCCAAAGAGGCAAAAGAAGAGTTGCAAGAAGTGGTTGAATTTTTGAAAGATCCAAAACGATTTACTGATATGGGGGCCAAAATTCCAAAAGGTGTTTTGCTCATGGGCACACCAGGAACCGGTAAAACATTGCTTGCAAAAGCTGTCGCAGGAGAGGCAAACGTGCCATTCTTCCACATGAGTGGTTCTGAATTTGTAGAAATGTTTGTCGGTGTGGGTGCATCTCGCGTACGTGATTTATTTAACAAAGCAAAAAAAGCCGCTCCCGCTATTGTATTTATTGATGAAATTGACGCCGTGGGGCGCAAGCGTGGCGCAGGACTCGGTGGTAGTCATGATGAACGCGAACAAACACTCAACCAAATTCTTGTTGAAATGGATGGGTTTGATCCAAACCTCGGTGTGATTGTCGTCGCAGCAACCAATCGTCCTGATGTACTTGACCCAGCACTTCTTCGTCCCGGTCGTTTTGATCGCCGTGTAGTGATTGACATGCCAGATATCAATGATCGCGAAGAAATATTAAAAGTTCATGCCGTAGGTAAACCAATTGTCAAAGATGTTTCATTGCGAAAAATTGCAGAACGCACCCCAGGATTTTCTGGTGCCGATCTTGCAAATCTTTTGAACGAAGCTGCGATACTTGCGGTACGTAGAAATAAAAAACAAGTTGAAGAAGTAGATGTCTTGGAAAGTATTGAAAAAGTAATTCTCGGACCGGAAAAAAGATCACGCGTCATGACAGAAAAAGATAGAAAAATGACTGCGTATCACGAAGCAGGACATGCGATAGTTGGACATTTTCTTCCACACTGTGATCCGGTTAGAAAAGTTTCTATTATCGGCCGTGGTATGGCAGGCGGATATACATTGTCTATGCCAGAAAACGATGTACGTTACAAAACGCTTATTCAGTTCAAAGATGAATTGTCTATGATACTTGGAGGCTATGTAACTGAGAAAATGATTTACGGAGATGAATATATTAGCACAGGTCCTTCGAGTGATTTAAAAAAAGCAACTGAATTGGCTAAGTCTATGATTTTGCGTTATGGCATGAGTGAAAAGCTTGGACCTCGCCAATATGGCGAAAATGATGAACTCATATTTTTGGCTCAAGAAATACATGAAAAAAGAAATTATAGCGAAAAAACGGCTGAACTTATTGATGTGGAAATTGATAAATTGTTGAGTGATTCTATAACACGCGCTGAAAATATTATCAAAAAACAACGCAAGCAAATGGATGATTTGGTGGCAGTTTTGCTCAAGAAAGAAACTGTCGAACAGGATGAATTTAAACTGATTATGGGCCACGAAGTAGTACATGACGTGGAAAAAAATTAGACAGATATTACAAAATACTAAAAAGATATTGAAAAGAAATTAAGATATTTACATTGATAAACTGTTTATTGTTGACAGACTTATATCGCGTTCGTAACTTTATAACTTTACAACTTTCGACTTTATAACTTCACCCCGCCTTGTGGCGGGTTTTCGTTAGGACGTATGACTACTACATTGCCACAATTAATTCTCAAGCCAGGAAAAGAAAAACCAATAAAGAATTTTCATCATTGGATTTTTTCGGGCGCTATAAAACAATTCCCCAAAGAAGCAGAAGATGGCGATTTTGTGAACGTGTATAGTTCAAGTGGAGAATTATTGGGCAGTGCGTATGTGAACCGTAAGACTTCAATTACTGCACGCATGGTGTCTTTTGATAATGCCGAACCTTTGGATTCAATTGTTAGCCATATGGATAAGGCAATTGAAATGAGAAAGAATTTTTTTGATGATAAACAAACAAATGCATACCGTTTAATAAATAGCGAAGGAGATGGTATCCCAGGTTTAGTTGTAGACAAGTATGATGATGTGATTGTGGTACAGATAACAACACTTGGCATTGAAAAAATAAAAAAAGATATTGTAAATTATCTGGTTGCAAAATTAAAACCAATTTGCGTGTATGAACGGTCAGATATGCCTTCACGCAGAGAAGAAGGTTTGAAAAATCAGGTTGGATTGCTATATGGCGAAGACATAAAAGAAAAAATAATTAAAGAATGCGGGGCATTATTTAAGGTAGATTTTATTGACTCACAAAAAACAGGATTTTTTCTGGACCAACGCGAGATGAGACAGCACGTAAAAAAACTAGCCAGTAATAAAACTGTTTTAAATTGTTTTTCATACACGGGAGGATTTTCTGTTGCCGCGGCTCTCGGTGGTGCTAAAAAGGCTGATTCAGTAGATATTTCAGACCCTGCAATTGAATTAGCTAAGGAAAATTTTACTCTCAATAATCTTAGTCTTAATTTCAATTCTTTTTTTACTGCAGATGTATTTGAATTTTTGCGTAAGGACTCAATCAAAGATGTATATGATTTTATTGTGCTTGATCCGCCAGCATTTGCAAAAAAGAGGGGAGATGTTGTACAAGCATGTAGGGGTTACAAAGATATTAATCGTCTCGCGTTACAAAAAATAAAATCATCAGGAATTCTTGTTACTTCATCTTGTTCATACTATGTGGATGAAAAGTTATTTCAACAAGTTGTGTTTGAAGCGGCGGTAGAGGCAAAACGTTCAGTGCATATTATTGATAAACATCATTATGCGCCTGATCACCCGGTAAATATTTTTCATCCAGAGGGAAATTATTTGAAGAGTTTGGTGTTGTGGGTGGAATAATATAGAAATTGGAAATTAGGGAAAGAAAATATTGAAAAAATATTGGGATATTGAGATATTATTAAACAAAAAACCTCCGCTATAAACGGTAGGTTTTTTGTCCTGTTTGTGCACAAGTTAGGTGTGCCGGTTTTTTACATGCCCACGGCCGCATGGATGACCAGTCCTTGCTAGTCTTTCCTCCTTGTGTGATGATGGTTACTTCCAGTACTGCTCGAAGTATTTTTCCATGCTCATGAAGTCAACCTGAAGTTCAATACCAAACCCGTAAGCGTAAGTAAAGTAACTGAAGACGCACAGTTGGTCATAATCGTAGGGAGAGTTGAGCTTGTGGGAGAGAGCCTCTTCCACATAACTCTCCGTGATTTCGATTACGACTCTTCCATCTTGCTTTGTGAATTCTTCTTCCCTTTTAGTGAGTTCCTCCCACTCTCTTTGACTTGTTACCTTTCCATGGGGCAAGAGTCCTGCTTCTTGCAGGAGTTTTGCCGTGCCCAGCACGAGATGAGGGGTTGAACCTGGCATTACTTCCTCTCCCTGTTGTTGAGAACGTGGCGTAACCAGATATCGGTCCCGTCGTTTTACGGCTGATGGGACGGCGAAAAGAACATAGAACCATCCGGGGTCGGTCAAACGGAAAACCTAAAAGGATTTCTTTCGAAGATATTGCTTACATCTTTCTCCGTCTCTTTACCAGCGGAATTGTGCTTCCACATGATCTTGTCACCGATCTGCGTGAATTCGCTGTTGATGGGGATGTAATTGATGACCGAACCAGTCACCCATGGGGTAGATCCTTCTTGGACATGTGCGAATTCAGTTTCACCGTCGTCCAGAAGACGGTAGACGACCAACTCGTACGAGAATTGACGTACTTCAACGCCAATTGAAAACGCCTGTGGACCCTCTACCTCTTTCTTGTCAATCAGAAGGAGCAGGAACAGAAAACCCCACCCAATTTTTTCGTTGAATCCAAACCCTTCGCAGCTGTACGCCGACCTTGCGTCCATGATTTTTCTTTCAGCTTCCTTGCGACGCTCCCTCAGGCTTTTCATTTGGTGACTCCCCCATTTCGGGTACATTTTGCAGGCATTGGTGCCTACAGTGTTGCCTTCCCTGTGAAGAGGATATTATATAGTAATATGATATTTGACAAGAGTATACGTCTTAATAAATTTATAATTTTGTCATAAATAAGCTAATTTTCTTGTTAATAAAATATATTGTCGGAATAGATTGACACAAAATAGACTATATAATATACTGTTTATCATATGAACCCACAACTATATAAACAACTCCAAGATGTTGGCTTGCAGGATAATGAGGCAAAGGTATACCTGGCCTTACTTGAGATTGGTAGGGGAACAGTTACCCAAATTAGCAGCCGTGCAGGTATGAACCGCACAACTGGCTATGATATTTTGGAGCGTCTTAGTTTGCACGGACTTGTAAATCCAGTTATTACAAGCAAAAAGAAAAGAATATATGTGCCTGAACCACCTATACGCCTCAAACAATTTTTGGAAAATAAAAAACGGCAAGCAGAGCGTCGTTTGAATGAAATCGGTTCATTATTACCAGAGTTGCAGGCGCTGTATAAGACCGAGCTGAAACCAGTAATTAAGGTTGCGGAAGGAAAAAATGCTATGCAAAAGCTCTATATGAATGTAACTGAATCAAACAGCACTATATATTCTATATTGAATTTGAAAGGGTATGCGGAAGCATTTGATGAAATGGGAACAATACAGTCTGAAGAACGATTTAAAAAGGGAATAAAAGAAAAATGTTTGGCCGTGGATAGTGAAGTTGCGCGATGGTGGCATGATAAAACGTACAAAAAACAAAGTAAGGCTCGACAGGAGAATACAACATACCACTGGTTGCCGTGGGATGACCGGTACAAAACTGCAGGGGAAGTTAATATATTTGATGATAAAGTAATAGGCGTGCTATCTAAACCTGAAGAGAGTATAGCGTTTGAGATTCAAAGTCAGACTTTTGCTGACTTTTTGAAATTAGTTTTTGAGATGGCTTGGAAGAATACAAAAGGAAAAAACTCGGAATAGAGTAAAAATGGAGAATGTGATATAATATGTACGAAATGCGAAAACTTCGAAAGGTGCGAAAATGGCGATTTCGAATTTTTCGTAGATTTCGTGTTTCGTACATACATTAAAATTGTTATTTTAGAGATAAACTTATTTAATATGCATGAACCAACCTATCGTGATGCATTCAAAGCAAGCTGGGAGCTTGCGTGGCATCATAAGTCTTTGTGGATTTTTGGATTGTTTGCCGCATTTTGGGGCCAACTGGGCATTATGGAATTATTGGCCAAAGTAGTATTTGGTGCAAGCACGCTTCATACGCCATCAGCATTTGTGTATGCAGTAAACTTTTTTACACAATATAATTTCGTCGACTTTGCACGTGTGTGGCATCCAGGTTTGGATACTTGGGTATGGACATTATGGCTTGTGGTGATTTTTGTTGGTTTTGCGGTATTTCTTGCCTTCATTTCTACTGTTTCACAGGGTGCAATTGTACATAGTGCTGAAAAGTACATGGAAAAAAGAAAGAAAAAGTTTGAATCAAGCTCTGTCTCATGGCATGAGAGCAGAAAATATTTCGGTAAATTATTTGCTTTGAATATTTTGCGCAAGATTATTGAAATCGCGTTTATTTCGTTTGCTGCATGGGGCATGGCAAATGCCTTGATTGAGCCAAATGGATCTGATGTCGCGTTATTCTTGTTTTTGTTTGTACTTGCAGCTTTGATGGGAATGGTATTGTCTTTTATGCTCGTATATTCAACAGGCTACGTAGTTATTGAAAAGAAAAAATTTGTTGAATCGCTTCACATGGCATGGAGACTTTTTACGCGCCATTGGCTCGTATCGTTTGAAGTCGGGTTTTTACTCATGCTTGCCAATCTTGTGCTTGTTGCACTTGTGCTCGTGGGGTTGTATCTCTTATTTTTACCAAGTCTTGTTATGTGGCTTATTGCATTTGCCATACAGAGTCAAGGTCTATATATTGCAGGTATGTTTCTTGGTTTTGGTTTATTTTTGGTCTATCTCGCCATACTTGGTTCAATGTTTACGGTATTTGTTACTTCCACCTGGTCATATTTGTTTGCGAAAATGCACAGAGAAGGTGTGGTGAGCAGAGTTGTACATTTTTTTAAACGATAAATTTCACATAACACATAACATTCTTTCATGCATCATTCTGAATTTAGCATTCTGCATTATATAGCATATGCCGACCGGTCTCCCATCCATTGATGATTTAATTCCAAAAAAAACTAGTTTACCAACGGATGATTCTTCGGTTACTCAAAAAACAGCCGTACCGCTCAATGTCTCCCAGTCAGGTGCTGAAGAAAAATTTGGTAAAAAAATGGATGAAATAAAAAAGAAAGAACTGGAGACAGAAGCCATGCGCTTTGCTTCGCAAATTGGTGTACCGCACGTTGATCTCAAAAAATTTCCTGTTACTCACGAAGCGCTTAAGCAAGTTCCGCTCGAGACCGCAAAAGAATTGGGAGTTGTCTGTTTTTATGCAGATCAAGATGAACTGCGTTTTGGCGCTATTGATCCTACTCTCGATGAGGTGAAGACTCTCATAGAAGAAGCCAGCGCTCGCTATCATGCAAACAGCGTAGTGTATGTCGTATCTGAGGTAAGTTTGGAAAGAGTATTGGAAATGTATAAAGGCATGCCTACCATAAAAGCAATTAGCAAAGATATTGAAATTACCGCAGAGAGCCTGGATAATGTAAAAGCGCAGGTGGATGATTTTAAAACAGTAGATGAGCTTCTTCAGAAAAGTACCACGACAGATATTATTACTATTCTACTTGGTGCGGCGCTCAAAGTTGACGCATCAGACATCCATGTTGAAGCAGAGCAAGACAAGGTGGCTATTCGTTTTCGTTTGGATGGTATTTTGCATGATGTTTCCATGTTGCCCAAAGACATGCTGCATCAGCTCCTGTCGCGTATCAAACTTACTTCATCGCTTAAAATTAACATTACTGACAAACCGCAAGACGGACGTTTTACCATAAAACTTGAAACTGGTGATGTAGATGTCCGTGTGTCAACTATTCCGACTGTATTTGGAGAAAGTGTTGTCTTGCGTCTTCTCATGCAACACCAGGAAGGAATTTCTCTTGATGGACTTGGATTTTCACAGCGTGCCCTTGATATTATTCGGCAAGAAATTTCTCGTCCGAATGGTATGATTATCACTACTGGTCCGACCGGAAGTGGTAAATCTACGACATTGTATGCGGTTTTGAAAATTTTGAATAAGCCAGGTGTGAAAATTATTACGCTTGAAGATCCGGTGGAATATCGTCTTGAGGGAATCAACCAAAGCCAAATAGAACATGAGAAAGGATACACATTTGCAAAAGGATTGCGCTCAATTTTACGTCAAGATCCAGATATCGTCATGGTCGGAGAAATTCGTGATGGAGAAACAGCTGAAATTGCTATCCAGGCCGCATTGACCGGGCATCTGATGCTTTCTACATTGCATACCAACAGTTCTGCAGGTTCAATTCCCCGTTTGCTTTCTATGGGTGCGCAGTCATTTTTGCTGGCGCCAGCACTCAACTGTGCTATGGGACAGCGACTTGTACGGCGTGTATGTTCGACATGTCGAAAACAAGTTGCATTGTCAGCTATGGCGCCGCATGTTCAGGAACGAGCACAAAAAAATATTGAACTTATGCCAGAAACAGAACGAACAAAATTTTCTCAAAAAGAACTTTTGTTTTATACCTCAGTAGGATGCAAGGATTGCAATGGTATCGGATACAAGGGGCGCATAGGAATATGTGAAATTTTCCAGGTTACCGATGAAATTAAAGATTTAATTTTGTCAGGCGTTGCGGCTGAACATGAGATAGAAGATCATGCACGCAAACAAGGTATGACAACTATGGTTCAAGATGGTATACTTAAAGCCGCGGAAGGAATTACGACATTGGATGAAATATTTCGTGTTATTGATTAATGATTAGTTATAAAGTTGAAAGTTGTAAAGTTATAAAGTTCGAATTGGCAAATTGATATGTGATGTGTGCTATGTGATATGTGAAATATGTTGAGATACATAGAGATAAATTGAGATAAAATTTTCGAAAATCAATATTTAATATTTTTAAAACGCTATGGTTAACATAAAACGAAATACGGGGAATCCCGAACTTATTCCTTCAAACCAGCCAGTGAGATTTTATAAATTTATTGCGCTTAGTTTTTTGATAGTCACGGTTGTGTTGCTCGGGTTTATTGTGTTTATGTCTGCTAAACGCGCGGAAATTTCCATTGTAACTCGGTCCGAACCTATAAATGTCCAGGCCACGGTAACTATTGACCCTGTGCAAACTAAACAGATTGTCTCTGGATTTGTCACAACAACATTGATTGAGGCAGAACAATCTTTTTCTCCGCAAGGAAATAAAAAAGAAGATGGCATTGCAGAAGGTGTGGTGACTCTTGTGAACGATGGAGAGACCGAGCAGGCTTTGGTCGCTACTACACGCTTGCTCACGCCAGAAGGGATATTGTTTCGGATGAAAGACCGTGCAGTAGTACCAGCCAAAGGGAGTATCGAAGTCTCTGTATATGCCGACCAAGAAGGTGTATCGGGAGATATAGGTCCTTCGACTTTTATCGTCCCCGGACTCAATGAAGCAAGACAAAAGATCGTCTATGCAAAAAGTACTGTAGCAATGCAAGGTGGTGTGCGCACTATTGGCACAGTGAATGAGGACGATATAGAGAAAGCAGAGAAGCAGATGCTTGAGGTATTGAAAAAAAATGGATCTGATGAACTAACTGCATTATATCCAAATAATAAAGGATTATTCGAAGTAGTGCAGTATGTATTTGAAAATGATGCAAAGCTTGGAGAAGAGGCCTCGACTTTTATGGTAAAAGGTAAGGCGACAGTCGTTGGGGTGTTCTATGATGAGAGCCAATTAAAAGCATACGCAGGAGAGATATTGCAAAAACAAGTGGTGGATAATAGCGAAGTCTTGGAATCAGTACAGGGTGAACCGACCGTTGTACTCGATTCAAATGATTTGGAAAGAGGGACAGCTATTCTCGGTGTCACGCATACGGGACTTGTGAATATTGATCCCAATAGTCGAGAACTCCAAAAAATTATGTTTTTTGGCAAGACAGAAGACGAAGTAAGACGTTATGTCATGTCGCTTAACCATGTGCAGGGAGTTGAAATGCATTTTCGTCCCATGTGGAATAGGAGCGTACCACATGTAGCGGATCATGTAGTTGTCACGATAAAGCAGGTCGAGTAAATATACAACATATACGAACTACGAAAGGTACGAAATTACGAAAGTGGAGATTACGAAGACGAATATTTGACAGTTTTATAAATAATAGTTAAGATGTACCTGTCAGCGATTGATGCGTCTACCACACGCATGCCTGTGAAGGTTTCTTTTGAACTAAGCTGACACCAATCCAACGAGTTAAACTGCTGGGTGGAAACGTCCTAAGGACCCCGGTATATAATTCTAATACTATTAGAGTTATATACCGGGTTTTTTTATTAAATTTTAAATTAGAAATTAAGACTTATATATTTAATTAAATTAATATGGAAAATGACAAACTAGAAGCCCTTCGCCATAGTTGTGAGCACGTCCTCACCATGGCCATGCTTCGCATCTGGGGAAATAAAGTAAAAGCAGCTATGGGCCCGGCAACGGATGATGGATTTTATTTTGATTTTGATTCAGAAATAAAGATATCTGAAGAAGATTTTGCAAAGATTGAAAAAGAAATGGCGAAGATTATAAAAGAAAATTTGTCTATTGCCAAAGATGAAATGACTGTAGCAGAAGCCAGAGAATTTTTTAATTCAAATATATACAAAGGAAATGAATATAAACACGAATGGCTCGATGAAATAGAAGGACGTGGAGAAAAAGTGAGTGTATACTGGATGGGAGAAAAAGGAGGGGATATCCCACATACGTTTGTAGATATTTGTGCTGGTCCTCACCTAGAATCAACGGGTAAAATCGGCGTATTCAAACTTCTCAAGGTCGCGGGTGCATACTGGCATGGAGATGAGAAAAATAAAATGTTGCAACGCATTTATGGTACTGCATTTGGAACCCAGGAAGAACTCGATGAATATGTATCCATGCTTGAAGAAGCAAAGAAACGAGATCATAAAAAGTTAGGCAAAGAACTTGATTTGTTTACGTTCTCGGAATTAGTTGGTGCTGGTTTACCATTGTGGACGCCCAAAGGTACATTATTGCGAAATACATTGGATAATTTTGTGTGGGAATTGCGCCAGGCAAAAGGGTATCAAAAAGTAACTATTCCTCACATTACCAAAAAGGATTTGTACGAAACGAGCGGGCATTGGGCAAAATTTTCAAACGATCTATTCAAAATTCAAACTAGAGAGGGCCATGAATTTGCGATGAAGCCTATGAATTGTCCTCATCATACACAGATTTATGCCCACATACCTCGAAGTTATCGCGATCTGCCTCAGCGATACGCAGAGACAACAATGGTATATCGCGATGAACAGACAGGGGAATTAAATGGATTATCACGAGTACGCTGTATTACTCAAGACGATGCACACGTATTTTGTCGCGAGTCTCAGCTTAGAGATGAATTCTATGCGATTTGGGATATTATTGAAACCTTTTATGCGGCGTGTGGTTTCCCTGCATTAAAAATTCGATTGTCTTTGTCTGACCCGGAACACATGGAAAAATATTTGGGAAGTAAAGAACAGTGGGATAAAGCAGAAAGTCAGTTGCGACAATTTATTACTGACCGAGGAGCTACATTTTTTGAAGCCGTAGGCGAGGCTGCATTCTATGGTCCAAAGATTGATTTTATGGCCAAAGATTCTCTTGGCAGAGAGTGGCAAGTGGCAACAATCCAGGCTGATCGCAGTATGCCACAGAGTTTTGATTTGTTTTGCAACAATGAAGAGGGAGAACAGGAACGAATTGTCATGATTCATGCGGCTATTATGGGTTCGATTGAACGATTTCTGTCAGTCTTGATTGAACACCATGGTGGCGCCTTTCCGGTATGGCTTTCGCCCGTGCAAGTTCATTTTGCTCCGGTATCTTCCAAACATGTCGAGGGTGCAAAAAACATAGCACAAGAATTTTCTGACTTGGGCATTCGCATCGCACTTGACGATGCGGACGAAACTGTTGGAAACAAAGTACGCAAAGCCGTGGCGCAAAAAGTTCCCTACATCGTAGTTGTTGGTGACAAAGAAATTGCAGGAGAAGACTTTATGATACGCGTTCGAGGCATTGAAAAACAAGAGAAGATGGCGAAGGATGTGTTTGTTGAAAGAGTGTTGAGTGAAATAAAAGAGAGAAAATAAGTAGCTAAGTTCCGACATTACTATGCTACATAAAAAAATAGTTTGGTTTATTGCACTACTACTAATAGTTTGTGCAAGTATTTTTGTACGGCATATTGATAAGAGATCTGCCGAAAAAGTCGTATATTTTCTTCCGCACCAAGATGATGAAATGGTGTTGCTCGGTTCTGTATACAATAATGTGAAGCAGGGGAAAGAGGTATATACGATTATGGTAGCAGATGGTGGGGGATCTTATATTATTGATGTGTTGAATGGAGAAGAATACTGTAAATTGCATAAGAAATTTCATAAGCCTGAAGAAGAAGGTTACAAGACGATAACACGAAAAGAATTTAGTGCAGCGCGTAATGATGAATATGCCCGTACCATGAAATCTATTGGCGTGCCAGAAAATAATATTCTATTTGCAAATCCAGGAGGTAAAGATGGCAGTGACGAACCGTGGTACAGAGATAATGAATTAACACAAGAACAAGCTAAAGAAGTCATTCAAAGTTTTTATGATTTAGTTGGAAAGGGTACATATGTCACACTTGCGTCTGAGCAAAATGAATCAGATTTCCCACACAGCGATCATATTGTTATTGAGCGTGCTTTAAAACAGTTTTCCGCCCAAGGCGGATCCACTTTGGGCGGAGATAAAGTTGCAAATAAATTATTTTTTGCAGACAGAGAAAATTCTGCCATTGCCATAGACTTGCTGGAGGATGTACAAAAAGCAAAAGCACTAGCCTTGCAAGAATATTCAGTCTGGAAACCAGAAGAAGGGAAGTTTGCGATTGGGAGGCATTCGATATTGGATAGGTTGAAGTTGTGGGGAGAGAGCGCGAGGGAGTTTGTGATTGGGAATTAAGATATTGGGAAAATATTGGATATTAGGATATTTTAAAAGACAGCCTGGAAGGGCTGTTTTGTATTGACAAATAGATTTTTTAATGATAGGCTAGCCCATCGTTTAAAAAAGAACGAAATAAGTTTGTATAAGATGTAAATTTATTTTGTCCTTTTTATTTTTGCTCAGTCGGGTACCTTAGCCCCGCCAGCGTGACGCGGCGGGTTTGACCGAGGAGTGTTGAGTTGAAAAAGATCGAGTTGAGGTCCCAAGCGGACCCGATGTCGCCGGCGCTTCCGCCGGCATGGTTCGTGATTACCGTCGAGGGGGAGGAGGTCTTCGATACGTTTCGGTTCGCGAGCGGTTGTGCGGCCGGAGTCGCTTTGGGCCAAATTCAGAGACACGGTCACGCCGAAATGCTCGACGAGGCTCGTCGTCTCTATGAGTGCTTCGTGTAGCTGGACGGGACAAAATCCCCCGTCCAGCTACACGATGCGTCTCGAGAAGAACGGTGAGCGCGAGACGCTCGTTGTGGAGGGACAGCGAACCCTTCACGACGGGCGGGTCAAGCACTTCGAGACCCGAAGCGTCGAGTGGCTCACCGGTCAGACGACCGAGCCGATCGGGACGGGAACTAAGTTCCTCGGTGTTCTTGGTGGGGAGGAGGAATTCCTCTTCCGTCCCATGCCCGTTTTCGGCGTCCCCGGTCGCTTGCTGTCTCGGGCCGGTCTGCTCGACTTCCTCCGCGACCGGGGTGTCGCGACGTCGGTCGACACACGGAGATGGCGTGAGGCCGAAAAGTCCGACGGCGACCCGGAAGACGAGGACTTGGCCGGGGCCGACGACCCTGTCTCCGGGGACTAGCCCGCGCTGAAGTCGCGCCTGCCTTCGGGCGGACGCGATAGAAGCGTGTGGCTGCAACAACGGCCGGCGCGTGTGATTCGATCGCACGTCGCCGGCCAGGAGTTCAGTGTCCTGATGTACATCGGGATAGTGAATTAAAAACATCCCGTCATGGAGGGATGTTTTTGTTATTTTATTGTTTCTATATTTCCAGGAATCAGTGGAGGAGAAGGTTTTGTTGGTTTTAATCCAAATGCCTCTTTGGCTATGTGTAGGTCTCCGAGTGTCCCTTGCAAGAGTTGAAATCGTCTTACAAATTTTTCAAGTGTCTCAAGTTTTTTTCTATAACCCTCATTGTCTAATGCATTGATATCTTCAGCAGAAAGTGGGGCATGGTCAAATATTTTACGAATTTTTTGTACTATTGTGCACAGATCTTCTGTATTAAGCATTTCTCCGCGTTTGCTTGGGCGGTTAATGACGTCAACAAGTTCATCAATTGTATTTTTTATCATTTCTACGGTGATATTTTTGTCCTTTGAATTTAATTCTTGGATTTCTTCCTTGTCGAATTCTTTTAAAATGTCTCCCAATTTTTGGCCGGGGTCAATTTTTCGTGCGCTTTCTATACTATGGTATTGTGCAACAAGGCGGTCTATTTCCCTATTTTCTTCTAACCCGAGATGAGGCTTTAGGCCAATTAATTCCATCAGTAACCTAAGCAAATCGATCCATTTTTGTGAGTGTGTGCCTTCAAATTGTTTAAGTTCTATTTTAGCCAATTCTTGGAATGTTGCTTTGATTTCTTTAATAAGTGATCGTGCTTCTTCTTTTTTAGTATCTACTTCAAACGCTCGGCTGGCTTCTACAGTTTCTTCTATCATATTTTTCATTTTCTTAATACCTATACCACTCACTTTTATATGGTCCTTTTTCGTCTATACCAATATAGTCGGCTTGTGATTTGGTAAGTTTAGTAAGCTTCACCCCAATTTTTTCTAAGTGTAATCGGGCGACTTCTTCATCCAAATGTTTTGGCAAGCGATATACGCCAATTTCGTATTTATTTTTCCATAAATCAAGTTGCGCGAGCACTTGGTTGGTGAAACTGTTACTCATGACAAATGATGGGTGACCCGTAGCACAGCCAAGATTCATAAGTCGTCCTTCGGCAAGCATGTATAATGCGTTGCCGCCGGGGAATATATATTTATCTACTTGGGGTTTTATATTTATTTTTTGTATGCCTTTGGTTTTATTTAATTTTTCGACTTGGATTTCATTATCAAAATGCCCGATGTTTGATACCACTGCCTGGTCTTTCATTTTTTTCATCTGTTCTACGGTGATAACTTCTTTGTTTCCTGTGGCCGTCACATATATATCTGCCTCACCCAGAGTATCTTCTACTGTTTTTACTTCATATCCTTCCATGGCAGCCTGGAGAGCGCATATGGGATCAATTTCAGTTACAATCACGCGTGCACCTTGCCCTCGCAGAGCTTGGGCGCAACCTTTGCCCACTTCACCAAATCCGCAGACAACGGCGACTTTACCACCGATCATCACATCCATTGCGCGGTTCAGTCCATCAACCACTGAATGGCGGCAACCATATATATTATCAAATTTTGATTTTGTCACAGAGTCATTCACATTAATTGCCGGGAACAGGAGTTTACCTTCTTTTTCCATTTGATATAGACGATGTACGCCGGTCGTGGTTTCTTCGCTGACACCTTTTACATGTTTTGCAACATTGGTCCAGCGAGTTTTATTTTTTGTATATTCTTTTTTTAACAATTTCATCAATTCTCTAAAATCTTCTTGTTCTTTTGAATAATCTTTTTGTAATAATTTAGGATTGGATTCAATCTCAACGCCCTTATGAATCATGATTGTTGCATCTCCGCCGTCGTCAACAATAAGATTAGGCCCCTTGCCATTTTCGAAGTCTAATGCTTTCTCTGTACACCACCAATATTCTTCGAGTGTCTCGCCTTTCCATGCAAAAATGGGTACTTTTGAATCGCGTACAACTGCTGCTGCCGCATGATCCTGCGTAGAGAAAATGTTACAGCTTGCCCAGCGTACATTTGCGCCAAGTGCTTTTAAGGTCTCAATAAGTACTGCAGTCTGGATAGTCATATGTAAACTACCCATGATATGTACGCCTTTCAGTGGTTTTTGTTTTGCGTATTTCTTGCGAATTGCCATAAGGCCGGGCATTTCTTGTTCCGCAATATCAATCTCTTTTCTGCCCCAGTCTGCGAGGGAGATGTCTTTGATTTTGTAATCCATAGGTTTTTTGATATTAAAAACACGCGTAGTATAGCGTGTCTTTGGAATAAAATCAATAATTAATTAAGCACCTGTATACCCCTCAAACTCTTTTAAAAGTTTTTCTAGCTCTTTAATGTATCTTTTCATATCTGCCCTGTTCCAATGTTTATAATGTTTATCATTTTTGAATTCATCAGTGGCTAGCAGATTTCTAAGATGAGGAATCATCGTTTCTCTCATTTGAGGAATAAGGTTTAGAACAGTTTCAGGGCCACTATATATCCATAATTGTCGTTTGCCTGCAATAATCTGTGATATCTCTTCCCCATGTTCCACTTGTTCTATTTGTCTTTCAAGTTCTCTAGACATATATTCCACTGTTTAATAAATAAGATATTTAAAAACACAAGTAGCATATTATTTTCCTTTCTTTTTGTCAATCCACAGATATTTATAGTTTCAAACTGATTGTTTCCCCATATGTCCTTTCATACTTTTTTTCAAATTCTTTTGTCGTAAACGTGTGATTCACCGTTCCATACTGTTCCACCGCATAGACAGCTGCGACACTTGCCATCTGTCCACATGTTTTCAGATCAAAACCACGTACGTATCCTGTAATAAAGCCTGCACGATATGCATCGCCGGCGCCTGTTGGATCTTCGACTGATGTGGCAGGACAAGGAGCTATTTCAAATACCTTTTCCTTTGTCGTAATAATTGACCCTTTTTCTCCAAGCGTAGTAATAACTATTTCAACATGGTTTAAAAGTTCATGAGGATCCCAACCAGTCATTTCTTGGGTGAGCTTCATTTCATAATCATTGCCAATATACATTTTTGCTTGTCCTATGATCATGCTTAATTCTCGAGGATTAAAAGCTGTTAATTGATGGCTTGGATCGAAGATGAATGGTATTTTTGCATCATATAATTCTTTTGCATGTTGGATCATTGCTTCTTTTTTTGTCGGGGCAACAAGGGCAAGCTGTATATCTTCTTTTACGTCGGAGATATGCAATTCAACTGCTTCTTCAAGTGCACCATTGTAAAAGGCAATAATTTGGTTGTCATCTTTGTCTGTCGTGATATGTGCACCCGCGGTAAGTAATTTTTTGGATAGAGGTATATGTGAAATTTTTATTTTATGAGTTTTGAAGAATTCAATGAGTTCTTGTCCATCTTTTCCGAGTGGCGCAAGTACAATCGGGTCTTGCCCAAGAAGTTTTGCGTTGTAGGCGACATTTGTGGCCACACCGCCAATATTTTTGCTTAGCTTATCAACCATGAAACATACATTTAAAATATGCAGTTGGTCTGGCAAAATATGATTTTTGAAACTATCGGGGAAATCCATGATATAGTCGTAGGCGAGGGAACCGGAAATTAAAATGCTCATATATACAAGATATTAATTTATTTTGAATAAATTTTCACATACCACATATCACGTAACACGTAACAATCGATTTGGTATGTGATATGTGCTACGTGGTACGTGACAAAACCACAAGTCCTTCGATATGCGGCGTTCTTGGGAAAAAATTATACAGTCTATGAAATACTATATCATAATTTTGCGATAACATCTCTACATCACGCGCCTGAGTTGCGAGGTCGCATGAGAGATATATGATTGTCGGCGGCAAGACTTCGTTCAATCGTTTGGCGACATCTGGGTGCAAACCAGCACGGGGCGGGTCAACAATTATCGTCTTATCAGGCGTAATATATTCAAGCATTTTTTCGGCAGGCTTGCAGTGTGCTTCGCAATTAGTAAAATTATTTAATGCGATATTTTCTTGTGCGTATTGAATTGCTTCCTCATTATTATCTACCAACATGCACGGTTGTTTTCCTTGTGAAATTGTCAGCCCGATGGAACCTACCCCCGAATAGTAGTCGACAAGGGGTATGTTTGGGTTAATAAATTTCGAGATGTCTTGCAGAGTTTGTTCAAAAATAGGGATATTGATTTGGAAGAAACTAAGGAGGCCGAATTTTAAAAATGCAGAATGATGAATGTCGAATGCAGAATTGATAGACAGTTGTGTTACAAGATAATTTTGTCCCACTAAATATAATAGTTTTGTTGGTACTGAGGCGGGTGATTTGTGCGTAGAGTAATATAGTTGAAAACCGACAAGATTATCATCAAGTTCAGGGTAATCACCAAAGGGAAGCTGGTCTTTGATAAACAATGCAGCGATAGCTTTGCCTTGCCCATTGCTCCTCACTATAAGGCTTTTTAAACTTCGCATGGGGATTTTGTGTGTGTTGACCCACGTCAAGATATATTGTGCCGTTTTATTTATAATGTCCTCGGCAAGTTGCGAACCTATAGCAGGAATATGTACTTTTTTACCGCGTTCAAAGAATGCCAAAGAGATTTTGGATGAATCAGCAACCCCCTCTTCCATCTCCCCCTTAGAAAGGGGGAGACAGTTGAGATCTACAAAACTAAATTCCATTTTATTTCGGTAATGGAAAAAGTTTTTTGGATCAGAAATAATGTCAGGATTTGTATTTGAAAAAATATCTCCGCCCAGTCGTTTGTATGTTTCTATTGCGATTTGTTTTTTATATTCATCTTCTTTATCTGCATTAAGCATTTGCCAAGGACTTGTGGATAGAAAATGATTATCAACGGGTTCAATACGATCTGGCGATGATTTCAATATTTTTGTAGCCACTGCTTCTGCGAAGTCTTTTTTATTTTTTATATACTCTATCCCGACTTCTTCACCGGGTAGAGCATTCCATACAAAAATAGCCTTCCCATCTAAATGAGCCAAACCTTGTCCTCCTGAAACTAATTTTTCTATGATAACTGTGTGAGCCATACGCCACCCATTGTAAACGATTTGGTATATTATTTCAAATAACAAAAACTACTCGGCTGTCCCCGCAGAAATCCCAAATCTTTAGTCCGTATCACCTACGGAAGGTTTACCAGGGAGAACTGCGTGAGCGTCGAGTAGTTCTAGGCGTTCGTCGTCATAAACTACTTGCCTTATTCGCTTCTAAGTAGGTGTAAGCGATGAAACACCAGAGTATTTACATACTCCACATGTACTATAAATTTATACTAAAATAGTGTCAATTGAAAAAGTGGACAGACAGTGGAAAGAATGGGTATAAGTAGGTCATCTAAGCTATTTTTGATCTAAAAGGTTGATTTCAGTCAAAAGCGGGCAGTTTTTATGGGTACAGCGTGCGGAGCAGTATGTCCGACCGTATGCAATAAGACGGTTTGTGAGGTTAAACCATTCTTCTTTTGGAAAAATTTTTTGGAGATCCTGCTCAATTCTTTTGATATTTTTTTGTGTAGTCAAGCCAAACAAATGAGTTAATCGCCTCACATGCGTATCTACCGCGATACCCTCTATAATGCCATACGCATTCCCAAGTACCACAAGTGCAGTTTTTCTTCCTACTCCAGGAAACTTGATTAGTTCTTCTAGGGTTTTTGGCAATACACCGCCATGTATCTCATGCAGTATTTTTGCTGCTTGTCTTATGTGTCTGGCTTTGGTTTTGTAATAGTTTATCGACGATAAATTTTTTTCAAATGTCCTCGGATGTGCGTCCACATAATGTTGTAACGTTGGGTACTTTTGGAATAAATTTTTTGTAGCCTTATTTACTTGCGCGTCACTGGTTTGTGCAGAGAGCATGACTGCCACGAGCAATTCCCAATGGTTTGAAAATTTTAAAATAGTACCTGGAATGGGGAATAGGCGTTTGAGTTTTTTGAGAATAATTTTAGCATTTTGTTTGGCGTTATTCATAGTTGAGAATATTTTATTCTTCATGTATAGTATGTGCATTCATCATAACAAGAATTATGAGCATACGCCATCATTATAATCCTCACTTTATACACCATCACGTTTCTCCTTTCACGTCTCTTATTCGCGAGGTTGTGTTTGGTATGGAAGATGGCATGGTTTCTACCCTTGGCGCAGTGACAGGCATTGCTGCCGCCACACAGAATCATTCTACTGTTATACTTTCCGGTTTCATTGTGGTAGCCGTAGAATCCATTTCTATGGGAGTTGGCTCTTATTTGTCCAACAAATCAGAGGCAGACGTTGAAAAGAGAAAATTGCATGAGGAAAGGATTGAACTAAACGAATTTCCTGAAGAGGAAAGACAAGAATTGGAAGATATATATAAAAAAGATGGTTGGCCTGTCGATTTGGCTCATACTATGGCACAAGAGGCATCAAAAAGTAGGCACCTTTTTTTGCATGAGATGGCATGCCATGAGCTTGCCATATTTCCAGATGTAGATGAACATCCTGTAAAAAAAGGAGTGGCTATGTTTTTTTCGTATGTTGCGGGCGGTGCTATTCCTCTCATCCCGTACCTAGTATTTAGTATAAAGACCGGTATTATCACTTCTATTATTATAACGCTTATTGGGTTGTTTGCACTTGGTGTTGGCACAACAAGACTTACCAAGCGGAAATGGTGGAAAGCGGGTCTTGAAATGCTCATTCTCGCAAGTGTCGCGGCTATTATTGGATATGCCGTAGGACAGCTAGCTGAAAATATTATAGGAAATTAGTTTTTTTATTTTTCAAGAGAGTATGTTGAATTGAAGTTGAAAATCATGTCTTCGTCTGACAACTGTTGTAATATCTTTTGTATGCGTGCTGGGTCATCTCCCAGCTTTTTTATTATTTGTCCCTTGGTGAGTGTGTTGTGGTTTGTGAGAAGTTTTAGGATGCTTCCGCGAATTTCTCTGTTAGATCCTTTGAATGCTGATTGCCTGGCGTAGTGTCTGCTTTTTATATTTGGATTTCCGTGCGTAGATTTTATCATGGTTCCGTAGTCCATAAGCGCGCTATACCATTCTCGCGGATTTCGTATGTCCATTGTTTGTTCTACAAGAGGAAAAATATCTTTGTCAGAAATTATTTTTTTGTCTGAAAAAAATTCATGAATAAACACGCTGCGTATATTTGTTTCAATAAAAATAGTTGGCTTGTTGAAAGCAAATGCACAGATAGAAGCGGCAGTGTTTGGCCCGATGCCAGGTAATTTTTTTAATGTTTCATCATTATCGGATAGTTTTCCTTTATAATCTCGTATAACAATTTCTGCAATCTTTTTTAGAAATAATGCGCGGCGATTATATCCCATGCCTTGCCAGGCCCTTAAAATTTCCGTTAAAGAAGCTTGTGCAAGAGATTTGAAATTAGGAAAGGCTTTGATAAATTGAGGAAATTTTTCGGCCACTCTTTTTACCTGAGTTTGTTGTAACATTATTTCAGAAACCAAAATTCGATAAGGATTAAGAGACTTCCGCCAAGGGAAGTCCCGTTTATTTTTTTTGTAGTAAGAATATATTTTGTTTTGGAATTTTTTAATAGTCGTTGTTTCCAATTTGTCCGAGTTCCGGTGCATAGGGTGAGCTTTCAAATTTTTTATGTTCTAGTTTATGAAAGAAGATATCAAGAGATATTTTCAACCCAATAAGGATAATAAGAGCCGTTAATGAATTTCCCGTTATCGTTGTGATTCCTCCACCAAGTAATATGGTAAGATGAATAATAACAATTCTTTTGTATGGTTGTATAAATAAAAGTTTTGGGCTGACCTTTTTATATTCTCCTTTATTAATAAAATTGCGTATGTAAGAAACACCATGACTGACAAATAGCGAGATAATAGACAGAAAGATGAAAAGAACACCTGCGTCTGGTATGCCAAAAAAAGTAAAAACAAATATGCCATGGCCGAGGGTAAAAAATCCATAATGGAAGAGAAAAAAAGCAATAAAGAACCGCTTGTCCGGGTCAGGTTTGGAAACTCCTTCTACTGTGGTCATTGTCTTTCCTTGGGCTTTTGCCATTTTTATACAGTTGCATATACCGATGACGATGTTTTCAAACCAGTACATAAATAAGATAGTTGCAATATCCCAACGGAAAAACAAAACGCCGGCGAGCGGTAAGAGATTACTTATGATAAGTGAAATGAGAGGGGAACCATTTTTTAATTGGGCGATTTTACTTGGCATATTGTCTTGTGTAAACGTCTAGATATTTATCATAACATGTTTGTAATGTTTTAATTTCGTCGGTAATCATGTTAAATGAAGTTTCATTTATCATACGAATCGGGACGATTTTTCCTGATGTATTGGTAAAGAAAGCTCCATCAAAATCAAAAATATTCTTCAGTGCAATTTCTTGTTCAATGATTTCGTATCCATTTTTTTCTGCACAGTCTATAACAGTTCGTCGTGTCACTCCGTCCAATACTGTTTCAACTGGCGGGGTATAGAGTTTTTTATCTTTGATGGTAAAAAAATTTGATCGCGTCCCTTCGGTTACATTTCCATTATGGTCGATAAGTAATGCATCAAAACATTTTTGCTCCTGCGCTTTTTTGAAAATAATATAACTCGGGAGCATGTTAAGTGTTTTGGCTTCAGGCATGAAGCGCTCATAAGGGTATGTGATTGTTTTCACACCTTCCCGATATTCTTTTTTTTCTACAAATTTTGGTGCAAGTGTAAAAATATACAAGAGCGCGTCCTTAGCACTTTTCCCCCCAACCAAAATAATCTTTATATTTGAATCTGAGATATTATTTTTTTCTATAAGATTGTACATCCATTTTTTTATCTCGTCTTTCTTCAAAAAATGGTCTAAACCTATTACTTCCGCAGAATGAAAAAGACGGTCGACATGGTCGTCAATGAAATATACAAATTTTTTTCGAACTTTTAAATTTTCATATACACCAAAACCATAGGCAAACTCGATATGGTCTACTGCTAGTTTTGCGTCAGCCCTCTGTATGAGTTGTCCGTTGAGAGAACAATAATTCATAAACATTGATTACACAGATTTTAAGGGATTACACTGACATAGGCTCTAATCTATCTTCAGGGGGATCGGTATTATATATCTATCTCAATTCCTATAGGGCAGTGATCTGAGCCATTTTGTTGGTCCCAAATAAATGCTGTTTTAACTTTTGGTAGAAGCCTTTTACTTGCGAGCACATAATCAATACGCCATCCAATATTTCTTTTCCGCACGTTGAAGCGAAAACTCCACCAGGTATATTGAATTTTTTTTGGATTAAGCTCTCGATACGTGTCAACAAATCCCGCTCTGAGAAATTTTGTCATCCACTTTCGTTCTTGGGGGGTGAAGCCAGCATTTTGTTCATTATCTTTTGGACGCGCAATGTCTATTTCTTCATGTGCAACATTGTAGTCACCTATGGCAATAACCGGTTTTTTCTTATCTAATTTTTGTATATATTTTAAAAAATGGCCGTTGAATTCTTCTTTGAATGGTAAACGGGATAAATCATGTCGGGTGTTGGGGAAGTAGACATTTACAAGGTAAAATGCGTCAAATTCCAATGTTTGAATCCGTCCTTCGCCATTGAATTCCATATGATTTGTATCTGTAGTGTGCCCTATAAACCGTTTTGCAAGCACGGATTTTTCTTTTAAGAGTGTCATAGTTCCTGCATACCCCGGACGTTTTGCAGAGTTCCAATATTCTGTGTATCCTCCAAAATCAAATTGAGTCTTTTCACGCATGGTATCAGCTATTTTTACTTCTTGAATACCGAGAATATCTGGCTTTTTGTCTATAAGAAAATCGGCAAATCCTTTTTTTCCGACTGCACGGATGCCATTGACGTTCCAAGAAAGGATAGAAAGCCTCATACGTGTTTGTTATTCAATGATTTTTATATATTCCAAATTTTGTATAAATTTTACGTAATTATCTGTACCATTTGAAATACATTGGTCGTGTATATCACAATACTGGGTAGTAATGTCACCCTTCATTTTGATAATTTTCCCGTCCAATTGTTCTTCGGTGAGTGACGTTTGTTTTACTTGTTCTTCTGACAGAAAGATATCGTTTACTATAATTTGGTCTCCTTTACTTAATCGTGCTGTCCCTTGCACAATTTGGTTTTTTTGAATCAAATCGTCTTTGGCTATTTGTGAGGAATCTGCTGAATTGTCTAGTGCGTTTTTGGAAGTAGGTGTGATATTTGAGGTTGCTGACGTACATCCCCAACCCATAAGAATTAGCGCGATTCCTGCACTATACATGAAAGATTTTTTCATATGGCCATGATTAGAAATTATATTTTTATCGTGCATACTTCATGCTCAGATAAGACGTTCTTTTTTTCTCATCAAATTTTTCTATTGCGTATCGTAACATAGTTCTTGGCATATGTGTAGCGTGAAGTTTGAGGAATTTTTCCTCTGTTTGTATATCACGATTGCCAATTTCTCGGAGCATCCACCCTACTGCTTTGTGTATGAGGTCATGAGTGTCATGAAGTAATATTGCAGAGATGTTTAGTGTATCTTTAAAATCATTATTACGGATAAACGTAAATGTTGAGATAATCGCGATTCTTTTTTTCCAAAGATTTTTTGATCGTGCGAATGTATATAAAATTTTTCGTTGTTTTGGTTTGTCAAGCAAATATCGTCCGACAACATGGGGAGCAGAAATATCGACCAGATCCCAGTTATTAATATATTTAGTGCTTTTTAAATACAGAGTACATGTGCGTTTTCGTGTGACATCATCTGCTTTGGGATATTTGTATACAAGAATAAGTAGAGCAAGCTGTCGATATTCGTGAATCGGACTTTGTAAAAGTTGTTGAACTGTGGAGAGTTCAATGTCCTTGTATTTTTTTGCGATAATCCGCATAGTTGGTCCGGTAACGCCAATAAATATATCACCTTCGCCGTATTGTCCTTTTTTTGTTTTAAAAAACCAAAGCGCATTTTTTGCACGTACCGGGTCAGCGTACGACCTGAGCTCTTTTTGTATGTTTGCAAGTGACATATTTTTAGTTGAATGTAGGCCTTGTGTCTGGCTCATAATGCGCACGATCTGATCCAAATTGTTTTTTCAATTTTTCTTGTTGAGGTCCGAGGTCTAATTCCCAGTTGTAGGTGAGGCCAGGAAATTCTTCGGTCTCTATAATATGATAATGTGTTCCCCCACGATTTTCAATGCTTACTTTTGCAACAGTTGCCAGTCCGCCTTTTCGGTCGTCTTCTCCATGGCTAAGAAACAGGTCAGAGGGAACATATATGTAGCCATTAGGAACCGGAGGTGGAAAAAAAGTCATAGGTAAACACTGTAAATTTATGAAGTTTTTAATATCTGGGCCTGGTAGATTGTCGCAACAAGTTGGATTATTCCCATAATAATAAAAAGTGTGGAAAAAGAGAAATATGCAACGATAAGACCACCCATAACTACTGCTACACCGGTGACAATTTTTGCCCCGCCTTCGGCAAGCCCCCACTCAAACGTATCATGCTGTTTATCTTCATATCGCGCATATAGGGCATCCCAGGTGGGAGTAGCGAGTGCTGCAGCAATGCCAAGCCCTGCCTGGACAAAAAATAAATGCCATGGCGAAGATACAAACAAATAAGCAAATGTGAATAGTGCATTTAACGCATATCCACATACCATGATTTTTTCTGTGTTTTTCTTTCCATCAGCAAATTTTCCCACTATAATATAGAAAATTCCACTCACAATAAGGTATGTAGCCCATGCCCACGTGATATCAAAAATATCACCCCCCATTTTTTCTGTGAAAATAGCAAAAAGGGGTCCGAGCATCCCTTCGCCCAAAAACCATATATTGGCTCCATACAAAAGAAGTTTGATTGGTCTATTGAGATGCATAGCTTGAATTGATAAAATTTAATGCAGGCGTACTATATCATAGTTTTTGGTCTATTTCTACTCAAAAAAATCTTGATAATTCACATAAGAGCGGGTATACTAGAATCTCTTTTTACTATGAATCTCAATTCAATTTTTTACCCCACATCAATCGCAATTATTGGCGCGTCTACAAAAGTCGGCAGTGTTGGTAATGATATTGTAAAAAATTTAGTCCAGCAGGGGTTTAAGGGGCGCATATATCCGGTAAACCCAAAGGCCGATACACTCTATGATTTGGAGTGTTTTCCAAATATTAATTCTATCAATGATTCTGTTGAGTTGGCAGTTATTGTCGTGCCCGCGACAGCTGTGATTGAAGTAATGAAACAAGTAGCACAAAAAGGCGTGAAGGGAGTTGTGATTATTTCTGCGGGGTTTCGAGAGGCAGGCAACGTGGAAGCTGAACAAGAAATAAAAAATATTTGTACAAAGCATGATATTGCCCTTATTGGGCCAAACTGTCTGGGCGTTATCAATGCGGAAAACAGTATGAATGCGTCGTTTGCCATGGTCATGCCTCAAAAAGGTAACGTCGCATTTATTTCCCAAAGCGGCGCATTATGCACCGCAGTTTTGGATTATGCCCAAAAAGTCGGTATAGGCTTTTCAAAATTTGTGAGTGCGGGAAACAAAGCAGTCGTAGGCGAAGTAGAATTATTGGAATATTTGGCAGATGACCCCGAGACGTCGGTCATTGCGATGTATGTGGAACAACTGGTCGATGGAAATAAAATTATTGAAACAGCGCGGCACATTATTCACGGCAAAAATCCAAAGCCAATTATTGTGATTAAATCAGGCAGAACTACTGACGGCGCATCTGCCTCGGCTTCTCACACAGGCGCGCTTGCAGGCAATGACGCTGCGTATGAGGCGTTGTTTGAACAGGCAGGCATTATTCGTGCCGAGAGGATTTCTGAATTATTTGAGTATATTCGTGTATTTACTCACAATCCTTTACCGCAAGGCAGACATGTCGCGATTATAACTAATGCAGGAGGTCCGGGAGTCTTGGCTACTGACGAAGCAATTGCCAGTGGTTTAACATTAGCCAGATTATCAGATATTTCGACTCAAACTTTAAAGGAACAACTGCCTCAATGCGCAAATATCCACAATCCCATTGATTTGCTCGGAGATGCAAAGGCAGACAGGTACAAAAAAGCATTTGAAATTCTTTTGGCTGATGAGAATGTCGATTCTCTCGCGATTATTCTTACGCCACAATCGATGACAGAAATAGAAGAAACGGCGCGCATGGTCATAGAAACACAAAAAAAGAGTGTGAAGCCTGTGGTGGTAAGTTTTGTCGGCGGCACCATGGTATCTCCAGCCATTAAACTTATGCGTGAAAATGGAGTTTGCATTATTGGTTTTCCTGAGCAATCAATCAAAGCCTTGGCAGCATTGACACAGTTTGCCGAATTAAAAAAACGCGATTATGATGGCTGCTTTGTATTTACTGATGTTGATAAAAAATTTGTTAAGAAGTTTTTTAAAGATGCAAAAAAACAAGGAAGGATATCATTTCCTGAAGCCGAAGCATTGAAAGTCTTGGAAGCGTATAAATTTCCGTTGTTAAAAAGTGCCGTGGTTAAAACAAGAGAAGAAGCAGAAAAAATTGCCCCGTCCATTGGCTCTTTGTTTGCCATGAAAATTGTATCAGAAGATATTTTGCACAAAACTGAGGCAGGCGGTGTGATGCTCAATGTTACGCTCGATCAAGTTGGAGATAAATTTGACACGATGTTGTCTGTGGTCAAGAAAAAAATGCCAGAGGCGAGATTGGATGGGGTATTGCTGGTTGAGATGGCGCCGGACAGTGTCGAAATGATTATTGGAAGCACGCGCGATCCAGGTCTCGGGCATGTAATCATGTGCGGGCTTGGCGGAATTTATGTAGAAGTTATGAAAGACGTTGCCTTTTGTCTTCCGCCCGTGAGCAGGCAAGATGTGTATCGCATGTTGGACAAATTAAAAGCAAAGAAAATGCTTGATGGTGCGCGTGGTGGATCTTCGCTTGATGTCGAGGCTCTTGTACAATGTGTGGGCAGACTTTCACAGTTGCTTATTGATTTTCCTGAAATAAAAGAAATGGATATCAACCCCATTGCAGTCTTGCCAAAAGGACAAGGGGTGAGGGTATTAGATGAGAGGATAGTAATTGAATAGAAATTTTCAATTTAAAAATATCCTTTGTAGGGATATTTTTATAATACACGATTCATCAAGAAATAGACGCGGGAGGAAATATATCAGTTGGATCAGGTGTTATGGATTTTTTGTATGAGTGTCTACTCAAAAACCATGTGCCAACCATAAGTAATGCCCCAATAAGAAATGGATAATATGGCTGTATGCCAAATAAGGCGCCTCCGACTATAGGTCCGATGATAAGGCTCAATGAAAAAATAGATATACTGACGCCCATGACTTCGCCGTGCCGTCCGTCGCTTTTACTCACCATTTTGCTCGTAAGCACAACGCGCAATATGGACTGAGCAAATGCTACGCCTATAATTCCGGCTATAAATATGCCAAGCCACGGTATGCTCATGAGAAATAAACTTATTGCAAGTATAAAAATACTCCCATGTTCAAGTTGGTTTTCTTTGAAATATTTGAGCCACACACTTTTAAGCAAAAATCCTTGGTTGATGGTAAGTACGACGCCAACACCGGTCATAGAAATACCCGAAATTACGGCTCCAAACCCAAAGACTTTGTCGAGAAACAATGCAAAGACAGATTGATGCGCGGTTATTGCAATACCAAAAATAAACCAAACAAGAAAGTCAGAACGAAGATTTGCATTTCGTAAGCCACGCACAATAGGCGAGATAGGATTAATATCTATTTTGCCCACATGTTTTTCTGTATGGCTTTCGGGCAAGAAGAAATACGCAAGCAGAGCGTTTACTCCTGCCATAATCCCTACAAACCAAAAAGGTATCGCATGGCTGTATGTTGAGAGTAGTCCGCCTATCAAAGGTCCTACGATAAATGCCATGCCCACAATAGCTCCGATTGAACCAAGATTTGCCGTGCGTTCTTTGTCTGTCTTTGATAAGTCAGACAAATAACTTTGTGCAGTTGATATATTTCCTGCGGCAAGCCCGTCAATGATGCGACCGACAAACAATATCCATATGCTTGATGCTTCTGCAAATACAATCCAGCCGATTGCTGTAGAAATAATGCTTGCAATAAGAATAGGGCGGCGACCCAAGCGGTCTGACCACGCGCCGAGAAGCGGGGCGCTTACAAATGAACATGCGGCAAACACTGAAAATAGCAGCGTTACGGTAAAATCAGATACACCAAATGACTTCACGTAATAGGGAAGGATAGGAATGACAATACCCATGCCGAGTACGTCGACAAAGACGGTAAAGAGGATGATAGCTTTTTTTGATAAAAATTTGGGCATAGAAAATGTGTTTCTATAGTATACAGAGAAATCTTATTGTACCAAAAAATGTATAAAAATTATAGCCCAGTAGGGTGTGAGGTGTGATATGTAATATGTATTTTGTCAATATGTTTTATTTACGACGCAGGTGAGAGAAAAGTAAATTCGCATTTACTTTTCCGAGCCGAGGAGTAACTACAGGATAATATACCTCGCAGCTTGGTGCTAAAATTAATTTTTTATAAATTACTGTAATACCTCGTGAGCTTGCTCTGAGGATTCTTTATATAAATAAAAACACTTTTTTAGGTGTTTATTATTTATGATAGTTTTTTGGCGGAGAGGGAGGGATTCGAACCCTCGGTACCCTTTCGGACACACCACTTTTCTCGATCACGTATAGAGCGGAGGGAGCGAGATTTGAACTCGCGAACCAATTTCTTGGTTAATGCTTTTCGAGAGCACCCCATTCAACCGCTCTGGCATCCCTCCGTTCTTCTACGTGACGAGGTGGCACCTTAAACCAACTCAGACACCACTCCATGCCTGGCTATTTTAGTATAGAATTAAGACAAAATCAATGGTTAAAAAAACGGAATGTTATTTCCGTCTTTTTTTAATTTCTTTTAATACGTTTTCTAGTTTGATTCCTTTTTGTACTAGCAACGTGAATAGATGATAAAGTACGTCGACACTTTCTTCAGCAGTTCGTTTTTTAGTTTCTTCTCTAACTGCTCGGCAGACTTCTTCAGCTTCTTCCATTATCTTTTCTTCAATTTTGGGTAGTCCTTTGGAAAATAGGTAAGTGGTATAGGATTTTTTAGGCATATTTTTTTTGCGATCCTGAATCACACTAAATAATTCAGCGATAAAGCCAATGTCAGGTTGGGATTTTTTGTTTATCCCTTTTGGTTGTGGTATGTCAAAACATGATTCAGTAAGAAGATGACAGGTCGGTCCTGCCGGTTTTACTTTTACGAGTATAGTGTCTGCGTCACAATCTATTTTGATATCTTTTACAAATAAATAGTTTTTGCTTTCTTCCCCTTTCATCCAAAGACATTTTTTTGTCCTGCTATAAAACCAGACTTTTTGTGTGTGTATGGTTTTTCTAAATGCATCTTCATTCATAAAACCCAACATAAGAACACGATTTGTGGAGATGTCCTGAATAATAGCTGGCGCAAGCCCACTCATTTTTTTGAAATTAATTTTTTTGAGTATTGTCTTCATAGCCGTATGGGCAGGTTATTGTTCTTTAGATATCGTTTCAATTTTTTGATTTTGATTTTTTCATAATGAAAAACCGTTGCTGCCAATACTGCATCTACGTTGGTTTGTTTCAATACATCGAGGAAATCTTTTTTTGTTCCAGCACCGCTCGAAGCAATTACCGGTATACGTACTGACCGAGAAATTTTGTTGAGAAGTTCTATGTCAAATCCTTTTTTTGTACCGTCTCTATCCAAACTATTCACGAGTAATTCGCCCGCACCTAGTTTTTCCATTTTTTTAGCAAATGTAATTGCATTTATGTCAGTCTTTTGTTTACCTCCTCGTATATATATCATCCATATTTTCCCAGTTTTTTTTGCATCAATAGAAATTACTAAACATTGCGAGCCGTATTTTTGTGAAATACTTTTTACTAATGCTGGATTAAGAACTGCAGCAGTACATAGTGAAACCTTATCTGCTCCAGCGTTTAATAAACATTTTACGTCATTAATATCTGCTATCCCACCCCCAACGGTAAAAGGTATGTTTATATTTTTCGCGATTTTTTCTACCAGTTCACGGAGAGTTTTTCTTTTTTCAGATGTCGCCGTTATATCCAAAAATACGAGTTCATCCGCCCCGCTTTGGCTATACAATTGAGCTAATTTCACTGCATCGCCTGCATCTGTCAGTTTTGTGAAGTGGATGCCTTTGACTACCTTTCCATCTTTTACATCGAGACAGGGGATTATTCTCTTTGTCAGATTATTTGGAGAAAAAATGGGCAATATTTTTTCTAGGCTTAATTTTCCTTCATACAAAGTTTTTCCCAAGACTACGCCATAGACTCCAAGTTTCTCCAGTTTTTTTATATCACCAATTGTGGTAATTCCTCCGGCGGCGATTATCTTAAAGCCATATTTCAGTATCTTTTTTATTAATGGTAAGTTTGGTCCGGTAAGTGTTCCATCTTTTTTAATATCAGTAACTAAAATATAGTTAACGCCGATCTGTTTTAATACATTCAGGAACTTGTTCAGGGATACGTTGTTTGTTTTCTGCCATCCTTTGGACATAAGTACATTATTTTTGACATCGACAGCTATAATTATTCTTTCAGTGCCATATTTTTTTATTAGTTTAGGTATCAGATTATTTTTTTCAATAGCTGAAGTACCAATAATGACTTTGTCTGTACCCGAATCTAGCAGTTGGACTGCATCTTTGTATGTTCTAATGCCGCCGCCTATTTGGACAGGCAGACCGATTTTTTTTGTCATATTTATTATGAGTTTTTTGTTTACGGGGCGACCCATTTGAGCGCCTTCTAAATCAATAATATGGAGGCATGAAGCACCAGCATTTTTGAATTCCATTGCTTTGCTCATAGGATTGCGGGTATATGTTTTAACACAAGAATAGTCGCCTTGTGTAAGACGAACGCATGTTCCCTTATAAATATCAATCGCAGGAATAATTATCATAGTACGCAAAAATTATGTAATAACCTCAAACCAGCTTTTCCCGATTTTTCCGGATGAAATTGGACCGCGTAGAAATTATTTTTTTGTATAATTGAGGGAAAACGTATTCCATAATCAGTTAGTCCAAGAATATCTTGTTCAGGTGATTGAAAATAGTATGAATGCACAAAATAAAAATACTCATTATTTTTCAAATCATTTAGTAATGGCGACTTTGTTTTTATTTGTACACTATTCCAGCCTATATGCGGAACTTTTAGTCTGCCGGCAAATTTATTTACTTTTCCGGGTATTATTGAGAGACACTCTGTTTCATCTTCCTCAGAATAATCAGCCAATAGCTGCATGCCAAGGCAAATACCAAGAAAAGGGACATTGATATTTTTAATAATTGTATTAATGCTTCGTCTTTTCAATTCTCTCATTGCACTTCCGGCTCTGCCCTGTCCCGGAAAAATTATTTTTTTTGCATTCTTAATTTTGTTAGGGTCAGAAGTTACAGAGCATTCAAACCCAAGATGCCCTATTGCATTTTTTAGAGAGCCAATATTGCTGGCATTGTAATCGATAATGGTAATCATAGTGTTCCTTTGGTTGTTGGTAATATATTCTTCATGCGCGGGTCGTTTTCTGCTGCCATTTTAAGAGTTCGGGCAAAAGCTTTAAAAATAGCCTCTACCATGTGGTGTTCATTGCGTCCGTATTTTATATTGATATGGATATTGGCTTGTAGGTTGTCTGCAACTGAGCGGAAAAAATCTTCAAACAGTTCAGTAGACATATCACCAATTTTTTCTCGTCTAAATTTAACATTCCAAACCACATAAGATCTTCCACCAATATCAATCGCGACCTCGGCTAACGTTTCATCCATAGGCAATAAAAATCCATAACGTTGGATCCCTTTTTTGTTGCCCAGTGCTTTTTTTATGGCCTGTCCTAGACAGATTCCAATATCTTCAACTGTGTGGTGTTCATCGACGTCCAAATCTCCTTTGCTGATTATGTTTATGTCGATTAATGACTGCTTTGATAATAATTCAAGCATGTGGTCGAAAAAACCAATGCCCGTTTGTATATTATATTTTCCTTTGCCATCCAAATTTACTGATAGGGAGATATCTGTTTCACTTGTCTCCCGTTTTATTTTAGATTTTCGTTGTTTCATATGGGTTATAGTTTGAAATTCTCAAGCGTGAACTTCTGGTTCGTCTCTGTCTGTAGGAATCTGAGCCCTAGATTTTTTGCCAGCAATCTATCACTCTCTCTGTCTCCACAAACAAATGAAAGTTCTTTGTCTACGTCACGATTTCTTAAAAAATTATCAAATAATTTTGTCTTTGGTTTTCTACAATTGCAATTATCATCGGGCATGTGAGGACATAGAAGTAATGTTTCAAATGATACTCCATTCTGTTTGAATATCTGTACTAGTTGTTTTTGTACCGTGTCAAAACATTCTTGCGGGTATATGGTTGTGCCGAGTCCGTCCTGGTTGCTTGTCATTATTAATGTATATTGAGTGTCAATAATTTTGTGTAATCCGTCAATGACGCCGGGAAGAATACGGAGTTTTTTAATGGCATCAATTTGGTAGGGGATATCACCTCGTTTTGTTTCCTTAGGCGTTGGTTCGTAAATCAATGTTCCATCGCGATCTATGAATGCATATTTAGTTTTCATACCACTGATTTTACTGATTAATTAGACTTTTGTACGTTTCAATAAATTGTTTAGTCTGACCCACGGTGCCCATGGAAACTCTCACTGTATTATCAAACCCATATCCCTTGCGTGGGCGGATAAGAAATCCTCGTTCTCTTAGGTTGTTAAATATCTGAGCAGGATTTTTTGGTCTAAACAATATAAAATGTGCTGAGCTCGGGTAAAACATTACCCCGTTTTCTCTAAAGAATTGTTCAAGCATTGGTTTGGATACTTTCATAACTTGCTGTATGTAGATTTTTAGTGGTTGTAGGTTTTGTAATACTGCTCTTGCCGTATATAACCCAGCCATATTTATGTCATATGGTCCTCGTACCTTCGCCATCTCCCTAATCAATAGTACTGGCGCAATTACATAGCCAATACGCAGTGCAGCGAGTCCAAATGCTTTGGAAAATGTCCTGGTAATAACCAAATTTGGATATTTTTCTATAAGAGGGATGGCGGTTATTCCGGAATATTCTGCATAAGCTTCGTCCACGTATACCAAGCCATTTTTCAATTTTTTTAATATACGTTCAATATCATCCGGGGACACTTGTGTGCCTGTTGGGTTATTTGGGTTACAGACCACGACAAGTTTTGTTTTATCTGTTATGGCATTTAGCACATCTTGAAGCGGGAATGAACCATTGTCCGTATTATACGTTGGAGTTATGATCTTGTTTCCACATAGCTCGGCGCATTGATAGAACATAGCAAAACTTGGTGAAGGTATGATGACTTCGTCGCCTGGTTTGGTGAATGTTTTAAATATAATATCTATACCTTGATCAGAGCCATTGATTATCATAATATTTTTTGGTCGCGTACTTGCATATTGGGCAATTCGTTCGTTTATGTCCCCATATTCCGGATAGCGTTGGAATACATTTTCTTGCGTAAGTTTTTCAAGAGCCTTTTTTACTACATCACCATAAGGTGTTGTCCGTTCATTGAAATCCAATAAACAACCATCAAAATAACGCCTGCCTTCAATTGGCGGATTATATGGATTCATAACTTGTATGTTTTGGTTTGCCAAGTTTTTCATATTTGTTTCAAGAACCTTGTTTCAATACTATCTGCATGGGCATTGAGTCCTTCGGCCCGTGCAATTGTAGTAATAGTATTTTTTATCTTTTTTAATCCTTGTTTAGTTACTCTCTGTACTTCTATTTTTTTGCCAAAGTCTTCCACACTTAAAGCTCCATATGTTTTTGACCATCCGGCAGTTGGCAATGTATGATTTGGTCCCGTGACATAGTCGCCAGCTGAGACTGGAGAATAATTTCCCAAAAATATTGATCCAGCATTTATTATTTTTGATAATATGTGTTTTTCATTTTTTGCCATAATTTCTAAGTGTTCGGGCGCAATCTCATTGACCAGTTTTATCGCTTCAGTCATGTTTGGAACTAATTTAACTTTTCCAATTTTTATTTTTTGTGCAAGTTTTTTATCCCACGTAATGAGAATTGCAACAGAATCGGGCCCATGCTCCAGTTGAGATGCTAGATCTTTTTCAATAAATTTAGGGTTTGCAGTTTCATCGGCAAGGATAGCAATCTCTGACGGACCTGCAGGCATATCAATCGCAACCGTGTTGCTTACTTGTATTTTTGCCTCAGTCACATACTTGTTTCCTGGTCCAAAAATTTTGTAAACCTGCGGAATAGTTTTTGTTCCAAAAGCCATCGCTGCAATAGCCTGTGCTCCCCCGACTTGGTATATATTTTTTATTCCGACTATATCAGCTGCCACAAGTGTTACTGCGGCAATGGGCGGAGGAGAACACATAATAATATCGCTGCAGCCGGCAAGCTTTGCAGGGATGCCGAGCATTAAGACCGTTGAAGGATATTTTGCTCGTCCCCCCGGGATGTATAATCCGACTTTTTCTATTGGTCTAAATTCACGCCAGCAGGTAATCCCCGGACTTGTTTGGATTGGACGTTCGCGAACAGATAAGATATTTTTATTGAATTTAGTAATATTTTTTATGGCTACTTTAAGTGATCTCATTATTTCAGTATCAACTTTTTTGTATGCATCTTGAATTTGTGTTTGAGAAATTTTAAGAGTATCAATTTTTGCATTATTAAATTTGAGCGCATATTCTTCTAATGCCGTGTCACCATTTTTTTTGACGTTTTCAATTATCTGTTTGACGGTCTCTTGTGTTGTCATATTTTTTTATTAATTCTAGGAATTCTTTCTTTTTTTCATTTGCATAGGGGCTTTCTATGAGTATGGCTTGGGAATCCATAACTTTGTCTATGATAATAAGTCCATTATCTCTAAGAGTTTTGCCGGTCTGGGTTATATCACATACCGCATCGGCCATACCAAGGGACGGAGCTATTTCCACTGATCCGGAGAGTTCTACTATGTTGGCATAAATGCCTTGTTGTTTTAGAAACCTTTTAAAGATATTAGGGTAGGATGTTGCAATAGTTTTATTTTGTAATTGTCGTACCGATGTTATATCACTGTTTTGTGGTACCGCGATTACCAATGTACAGTCGCTGAATGTAAGATTTTTTGAAATGCACGTGGTTTCCGCCCGTTCTTCCAGAACATCTCTTCCAATAATTCCAAAATCAACTAGATTTTTGTTGATATATGTCGGAATATCATCATCACGCAGAAAGATTATTTGATTTCCTGTCTTGCGACATGTGGTAGATAGTTTTTTATCTTCCATATCAAAATCAAAACCAAGGTTTCTAAGAAATAATAAGCTTTCATCACGCAGATGACCTTTTTTCTGTATAGCAATTTTTAGATTTTGTTGTTGCATATGATTATGTGATCATGCAAGAAATTGAATAAATATTTTGTCCCTTCTTTTGAATTTTTGTGATTGTAAATGTGCCAATCTCCTTTGTATTTTTTACGTGCGGGCCTGCACACGCCAATCTATTGAATCCTTCAATTTCATATATAGATATGTTTGATACAGATTCGGGAATTAGGCTTACATCTGCTATTTTTTCAGCCCCAATTCTGGGCAGAATATAATTGATTACGTTATACCCTTTTTCTATCTCTGCATTTACTTCATCTTGAAGTTTTTGTGCTAAGTTACGGATATCAGTTATACATTCATAGACAACTCGGAACGAACCTTTTTTAAATTCCAGTGCCTTGCTTGTTATTTCATATTGATTTTTAAGTACGGTGTAGAGAATATGCTCGGCAGTATGAAGACGTGATTTCATAAGATAAGATTAGGAGAAATCTCCATGGGGGTGCCCAATGGGAGTTGAACCCATATTCTCAGTACCACAAACTGATGTGCTGGCCGTTGCACCATGAGCACCGCCATAGAGATTTCTAGTAGAATAAACAAAAAATCGCCTATTATAGCGATTTTGACCTCAAAGTAAAACTACCCGTGGTAGATTACCCGAGGTCGTTTGTATGGTGTGATATGTTGTAAGAATTAGTTAGGTTCATAGTGTTATAATGTATTAATACAATAATACATTTATATAATTTTGTCAAATAGGGAATGTGGATAAAAAATGACCATTTTAATCATCTGTCTATTTTTCATTTTTCAAGGCCTTTCTGTAGCCGCCTTCCCCATGATTCAACCAATGCGCGATCCGTGTGACTGTGGTCGTACTCAAGCCTGTATTCCGGGCTATATCTCTATAGGGTACACCTTTGTCTATCATGTGTACTGCTTCCCAGCGCCGTGACATTTCTTCGAGTTCTTCAAGTGTACAAAGGTCGCGCAAAAAATTAAGCATATCATCTTCTTTTTTCAGAGAAAGAAATGCTTTGGCTAATTTTTTAAGTTGTGAATTTTTCCAGTTTTTCATATGATGAAATTAGTAACAATGCAATAATCCCCCAAAACAAAACCGCTAAATCATTTTTCATATAGGGTGTGTCAACGAGTCCCATGACAAGCATAATTATAATACTGCTTATAAGAAAATAATGTAAGGTCGGGAGTTTTTTGTATTTTTTAAATAGTGAATATTGGATGTTAGATATTGAAATGAGAATCCAGATAAAACCAAATAGACCAACCAAGCCAATATTAATCCATAAGGAGAGAAATAAATTGTGTTGAAGATGAAATATTTCGATGTTTTCTCCATTCACTTGTGTGTGGTAAGGCACGATACGATCCACATAAGACCTTAGACCTGCGCCAAGTATGGGGCGATCAGACAAGAGCGCAAGTGCTTCGCCCCACATAGCAACTCTGATCTGGCCAGAACGATCTTGGGCAAAGACTTCTTGTTTTATATTCCCAAGTTGTGGAATACTTAGTATGCTTATTATACCTACAAGACCAATAATAACTGAGGGCCAGCGAGTTTTTTTATATATAAGAAGCAGAGTACCAATTCCCGCGGCAAGGCCAATGAGTCCACCCGTGCTTTTAGCATAGTATATAGCGAGTGGAGCTGTGATAAGATATAAGATACAAGATACAAATAATAACCAAGTTCCAAATTCAAAATTTTTAAATTTGTGATGTGGTGATTGAGATTTATTTGCCCTTAGGCCCGGGTCTAGGGTTTCTTGTTTCTTGGTTATTAATTTTAAGTAGTAGGTTTTTGCCAAATAAATTGCCAGTGGCACAATCGGTGCTAAAAATAATGCCACTGCATTTGGATATCCATACCACCCGGTCACACGATAACTATTACCGTTTTGCCAAAAGCTCCACGGCACCATCCAGCCGGTGAAGTGTTGGTATATTGCGAAAACAGATGTCGCTAGACCACATAGGATAAAAGATAAAACGATGATATTGGTCGTTTTGGAAAAAAGGGAATAGGGATTAGGGAACGGGAGATTTTGTCTTTCCGAGTTAGACGATTCTTTTTGTTCCTTGTTCCCTGGTCTTTGATCTTTTATGGTCGTAACCAACATCAAGAACACTAAAAAAGGCTCTATGTAAAACGCTTTCCATTCCCCGGCGGCTTCTTTTAAATGTAGTGAAGAGAATACCGCGACTGTAGCTCCGAGTAAGAATACGCTAGAGGCAATAAAGAAGGTTTTGTATTTTAAGATTAAAGATTTAAGATTGAAGATTATTGAGCGATTATATTTTATTAGCCAAATAATACATAGAATCCAGATCATCATTTCAAGAAGAGTCGTCGGAATGAGGCCAATGTCGAACCTGATGAGATAGGTGGGTAATAGGAGAAATAACAAAAATAGGCCGTGGTGGAAACGGTATAAAGTGATAAACGCAAAAAATAAGAAAAACAGTATGTACAAAGAGATCATATCACCCATGCAAGGTTAATATTTCCTTTAACGTCTTTTTGGAAATTCCACCTATACCTACGAGTACAAGACCATATACCAATATACCTATGAGTATAAGTGTGAGAACGTGCAAATTTTGTAATAAAAATAAGACTGACCCCATGGCTATACTTGCTAATGCAATTTTTACAAATGTTTTTAATTGCACCTGTTCTTTACTGTAGTATTTTATGGTAATAAATAGAAGCAGTCCTGCGTACCATTCAGAAAAGACCGTCATCCATGCGGCGCCAGACAATCCGTAGCGTGGAATAAATATGAGGTAGCCAATTAATGTAATAATTGCATCTGAAATATAAATCCACATAGTTTGTTTTTGCCGGTTTATTGCAACAGCCACGTGTCCAAATACACCTCCCACAAATACGCCAAGAACCGCAAGCGAAAGAATTTGAAGTATGTTTCCCGCGTCAGTAAAATTATTACCAGCCACGAGGCGCATAATTTTTGTGGATAGTATTGCCATTCCTACGGTTGTCGGGATTGCAATAAGCATCATAGAGTCAAATGACATTTGGTAGCGATGTCTGAAATCTTCTCTGTGGTTGCGCGACCATGAATATGCCAGGAGCGGCAACATGACACCCATGATCATCATTGCCATTTGTGCGATGATATCAATCACACGATACGCCGCTCCATACATCCCAACTTCTGCTTGCGAGCGCATGACCGTCAAAATAAGCGTGTCGCCCTTGAGATACACGACGTTGAAAATAATGGAAATAGTAATGGGCCACATTTTATGCGTGATGGATTTCCATATTTGTTTGTCATATGCAAAACCGAGAGGGGTCTCTCTGTGTGTAAAAATGAGCAAGGCTAATGTGTACACCATACTTGCCAATGTGACTATACCCATGATTGGCAGAAAACCTAAGCCCTTTGTAATAACCAAGTATAAGCCAGCAACCAAAGCAATTCTTCCGATATTTTCGGCAATGGTCTGTATGTGCATTTTGAGCCGTGATTGAAATAGGCCGGTGATAACTTGATTTATAGAAATGCACAAAAAAGAAATAGTGGTAAAGCTTATCGCAATTTTTACTTCAAGAGGATACGGAAAAAACCAGGCAACAAATGGTGTTATTCCTAGAAAAATAAGAGCAGTAACCAGGCGATAGGTAAGTAAATTTTTGAATAAAAATTGTTTATCAAAATTAGGTTCGCTCATCATTTGGGCTGTCACTGGGATAAGGCCAAAATCTATTAATATGCCGATAAATTGCAGAAATGTAATCACGGTTATATACCACCCAAACTGTTCAGTGCCCAAATAGCGGGTCATCATGCCGATAGCCAATAAACCAAAAAATGTGGAAATGACTTTTCCTACAAGTTGATATATGGTGTTGTGGGCGACTTGGCGGGTGAGAGACATGTTGGCACGTAACACATAGCACTTAACACATTTGAAAAATTTAAATAATTGTTACGTGATATGTGTTACGTGCTACGTGATACAGTGTAGCATTTTTGGCTAAGAATAGCAACTAATTGAAAGCAGGATTTGCATATGATATACTGTGTGTATTAACTGATTTTTTATGAAAAGATATTTCAAAATACCCCTTTTGTTGTTCCCTATCCTTATTTTGAGTTTGTTTTTTAATGTTGAAAGCCTAAAAGCAGCCTCATTACCAGAAGTAAAAGTACGCGATGAAGGCTACGCAGTAAAATATATAAGCCAATCTGTGCCTGATCCTATTATCATTGAAGCGGGAAAGACAACGGCAATCACATATACATTCAAGAATATAGGTACGAAGACGTGGGACAGTGGAAGCAAGCAGTATATTTCTGCATATACCATGGAACCTCGATACCGTGCATCAATTTTCAAAAGTTCAAATTGGCTTGAGGCAGGACAAACTGCAAAAATTGAAGGAGTGGTGAAACCTGGGCAAACAGGCGAACTTACATTAGAATTAAAAGCTCCAGAAAAAACAGGGACATACACAGAAAAGTTTTGGCTTGCGGCAGATGGATATTCGTGGGTAAAGGGAGGTTATTTCTACGCAGTTATACACGTGGTTGAACCAAAAGAAATATTTTCAGATGTAACTACAGAAAATAAAGTTCCGGTTTCAGGTGATTACCAGGCAAAACGTATTTTGATAAATAAAAAATCATTTACAGCTCGAGGCGGTGAAGCAATACCAGTAATAATAGGATATCAAAACATAGGAAAAGGTTCGTGGAAAAATTATACATTGACGAGCGGTGCTTCGGCAGGCCTAGCAGGAGACGTACGGCAACTAAGTTTTGCACATGACAACTGGAAGTCGCCCACAATCGTTTCTGAAGTCTCTGAAGAAATTTCATCAGGAAAAGTAATCCGCCATGAATTTTTTATAAAAACGCCAAGCAAACAGGGGACGTATGTGTTGTCACTTTCACTTAAAACTGATGGAGTTACTATCCCGGGGTCAGAGACAAGTGTGTCAGTAAATGTTACTGAGAATGCGCCTAATTACGTAGATGACGGAACGCCCGTAGCTATTGAAGCTCCTCGCTTGGCAGAAGAACCAAAAATTAGAGTTGGACTGTGGAGAGACCCGGGGACAAAGGTTGATTTTATTTCTGCAGATGACACATATATGGTGTATGATGGCGAAACGCAGGTTGGAGAATTACCAGTAAATACAAAAGCAACACTGACATTTAATAATGGCATATATGGTTACAAGAGCGGGGATGTGTCATTTTCTACAGGAAAATTTATTCGTTTAGTTCCTCAAAATAATTGGCGTGCAGTGTTCACTCTGATCAACTATGAGCGCTTGGTATCGTGGAAAGCAAAAGCAAATTTCAATGAGTACCGCGGAGCTATGGAATTGCGCCAGACCGAAGATGCAAAGACGTTGTATGTCATCAATGAACTTATGTTTGAAGATTATGTGGCAGGTATTGGGGAAACTTCAAATGCATCACCTATTGAATATATCAAAGCACTTCTTACCGCCGCACGCACATATGCGTTTTATATAAAAGAATATAGTAGCAAGCATGACAGTCGGTATTTCGATGTTGTGGCTCATACCGGAGATCAATTGTATTTGGGATATGTGAGTGAAAAATTAATGCCGCGCGTGGTCGATGCCGCTAACCAAACGCGAGGGTATATGATTACCTATGACGCAGATTCAAATGTGGAAACCCCGTCAGATATTGTTATTACCCCATATTATGGCAATAGTGATGGACGTACGCGGAGTTGGACAGAGGTCTGGGGCGGCAAGACAAAGCCATGGCTTACATCAGTTGACGCAACGTATGACAAACGCGACGGAAGAAAAATGAATGGCCATGGTGTTGGTATGAGCGCGCGTGATGCCGCCATTCGCGCGGAAGAAGAAAGTGCCGATTGGCAGAGTTTGATTAAGTATTATTATACGGGTGTGGAAGTGGAGAAAGTTTATTAGCATTGATTTAGACTGACTTAAATGGATTTAAACTAAAAACCGACCACGAGGTCGGTTTTTAGTTTTCTATATTACTAATTTTCAAAAAGTAGCGCATCAAAATAATTATTATTTTTTGGGAGATGTACCTCAGTAGAAATCATTTTATGTAAAACTTTCTTTAATAAATATTCTAGTTTAAAACTAGCTGTCATGAAATCAGTCACATCATCAAATAAAATTAATTTTTTTTTAACCGATTTACTTACTTCATCCTCTAACTCCTTAATAATTTTATTTTCGTGTATGATTCGCGAACGAATATCATATAACACTCTAATGAACTCAAAGATGGTCTTTCTTTCCTGTGCACTTTTTCCAATAAAGAAAGCAGATCTCAATGCAACTTTGTATGTTGATTCGTGTCGTTCCCCAAAGATACTATCAAAAGCAATTATAAGATCTATCAGACATTCAATAATATCTTTATTTTCCCAAGAATTGTTAAGTCGTTTGATAATGTGATATTCTTTTGAATTCGATTGTCCTGTAAGTAATTCCATGTCTTTGCCCTTTCCGTCAATTCCTTTGCAAAAAAGGGAGTACTTATTGCAGAAAGTGCTAAATTCAGAAAAACCCACCTTGTCCATGGTTATACTTTCTTTTTCAGCAATTGAGTTTTTTCTTATTCTGTGATCATTTGTGGGCCATGGCCTAACAAAGAGTATATTTTTTGGATAAAAAATTCTTAATGAAACCAAAATGTTTTTTATTTTAGAATCACAAAAAATACGGTTGAAAAGCAATTTCTTTTTAAAATTAAAGATAATCTTTGTTTTTATAATTGCAATTTCTTCTCTGCACAGCGGAGAATTATTAGGGATTGAGAGCATAATATGTTCACCATCATTTTCTATTATCGGGCTTAACATCACCTCAACATTTTCTTCGGAAAATAAGACATGACTGCTCTGTATCTCTAGACCACCAACAAAATACGTAAAAGAAGTAGGTGATTTTGCAATTAAGTTGGAAAAAATATTTGATCTCACCATACGGTATTTATTGCATTTTCGTTTTATAAAAACCACCCGCATTGAGGATGGTTTTTTAAATTTACTCCTCTACACTCTCCCGTTCTCCAACTTTACCTTTTTCTTCCTCAGGTGCCTCACCACGTTCCACCGCTTCCCAAATTTTTTCGCGTATTGCTTTCATAAGTTTTGGATTTGCGCGTAAAAATTCTTTTGCTTTTTCACGTCCAACACCAAGTTTTTCTTCGCCAAATGAATAGCTATTGCCGGATTTTTGGACTACTCTGTGCAATACCCCTGTGTCTATGAGGTCGCCCGAAACAGAAATTCCTTCGTTGTACATAATATCAAATTCAGTGGTGCGGAATGGCGCGGCGACTTTATTTTTTACTACTTTTGCTTTCACGCGATTGCCGATAATTTTTTCTGCTTGTTTTATTTGTGCGGCGCGTCGAACTTCAATACGGACCGAAGAATAAAATTTCAGCGCATTACCACCAGTGGTTGTTTCAGGGTTTCCAAAAAACACGCCAATCTTCATGCGGGTCTGATTGATAAAAATAACAACTGTTTTTGTTTTGCTTACAATGCCGGTGAGTTTGCGAAGTGCCTGTGACATGAGGCGTGCCTGCAAACCCATGTGCTGGTCTCCCATTTCACCTTCGATTTCTGCTTTTGGAACAAGTGCCGCTACTGAATCTACTACGGCCACGTCAACAGCATTTGAACGCACTAATGTTTCCAAAATTTCAAGTGCTTGTTCTCCTGTGTCTGGCTGGGAAATATACAAAGCGTCGACATCAACGCCAATCTTTCGTGCATAGTCAGGATCGAGCGCGTGTTCGGCGTCAATAAATGCTGCAATTCCACCTAGTTTTTGGACTTCTGCAATAATATGCTGGGCAAGTGTAGTTTTTCCACTTGCTTCAGGACCAAAAATTTCTATAACTCTTCCACGGGGGACGCCTTTGACACCAAGTGCGATATCAAGGGAAATTGAACCAGTTGAGACCGCATCTACATTGCTTGCTTTTGCTTCTCCAAAACGCATAATGGCATTTTCGCCATATCGTTCTTTAATTTGATCAATAGCAGTCTGGGCTGCCTGGAGTTTTGGATTTTCAGCTTTTGTTGCCATAGTATGGTATGTTATGTTTCAGTTTAAAAAAGAGAGGAATGCCTCTCCCGCCACGTATTGTACCTGGTTGCCAAATTAGTGTCAATTGGTATTTTGAGTGCTTGGTGCCAAGGTAATATAGTCAATATTTTTGTATATGATATGGCGTGTTTCAGAGGTATTCTTTCCATGTTTATTATATGCATTGATAACCAATGTGTTAATGCCCGGAGACAAAAGGATAGTTTGTTCAAAATTTCCTTTTTCGTCGTTATTAATATTTTCTCCGTTGATAGTAATTTTTGTTTCAGGCTCTGTTGTGCCAGTGACTTGTATAGAATTTTTTTGCGTCACCATACCCTCGGTAGGTTCGACAACAGAAAGGCTTGGAGGTCTTAAAATATTTTTTACATGGAGGCCTAAATAGAAAACAAGAGATAATGTCGCGGCTCCCACAAGAGCATAACGTATGATAAGAGGGAGACTGCGTAAATGCCACTTGGAACATAAGAATTTTTTCTGCTGTGTGGCACGCGGTTTGTACGATAATTCTTCCTCTGTAAATTGTTCAATAAATGGCGTAGGGTCTTCACCAAGCGCACTCACGTATTTTTTTATGAAATTTTTTTGGTAGACAGCAGAATATTTGAGCATTTCAAAATTACATTCTTCTATTGCTTGTAAATATTTTTTACTAATTTTTGTTTTTTTCTCAAGTTCTTCAAGTGATATACCTGACGCATCACGCAGAGATTTCAAACGCAAACAAACCCGCTTGCTCGGGATCAGACATTTTTTGGAAAACATGGGGGACATAACCTGACTAATTTTTAATTTCGAATTTTGAATTTTAAAACAATATCACAATATCCAATTTATCCGGCGTAGTCCCGACTGGGTCGGGACGAAAACGGAATATCTGTTTAGTATTTTTTTAATATTTATTATCTTCATTTTCTGTTTCTTTTTCTACGATTTCATCGCCAATTCCTTCATCAATAGTTTCATCTTCCTGATCGCCCAATTCTTCTTCAGTTATTCCATCTTTTGCCACTTCATTTTTTGTTGGTGCGTCAAACGCATTGAATTCTGCTCCTGCATCCATTGTATCATTTACCTCAGTTTCTGTCACGAGAATTTCACGAGGTTTTGCACCGTCGCCTGGTCCTATAATTCCTTCTTCTTCGAGTTCATCCAAAATACGAGCGGCACGTGCATATCCAATTTTTAATCGTCGTTGTAAAAATGACGCACTTGCTTTGCCCGCTTGCACCAGAGCCTTGCGTGCCTCGTCAAAGAGCGGGTCTCGATCATCGCTTGCTCCGCCAAATAAATTTAGAGTACCGCTTTTTTGTTGGCCCGTGATTGATTCATCATATTCAGGTTCTTCGTCACCCTTGAGATAATCCACGACATCTTTGAGTTCTTCTTCAGAAATAAATGCTCCTTGAATGCGAATTGGTTTACTGAGTTCTGCGGTTTGGAATAACATATCTCCGCGACCTAATAATTTTTCTGCGCCCGGAGAATCGAGTATTGTGCGCGAATCAATTTGTGATGCAACAGAAAAGGCAATACGTGCAGGAATGTTTGCTTTCATAAGTCCGGTAATAACATCAACACTCGGACGTTGTGTTGCAACAACAATATGTATACCAACTGCGCGTGCCATTTGTGCAAGTCGAATAATGCCCGCTTCTACTTCATTTGCTGCTGATGCCATAAGGTCTGCGAGCTCGTCAATGACAAAGACAATATGTGGCATTTTGTTATCCGGATGTTTTGCATTGTATGAATGTATATCGCGCGATCCAACACTGGCAAGCACTTCAAATCTTCTATCCATCTCGCCAATGGTCCATTTGAGCGCGTTCACTGTTTTTTGGACATTGGTAATGACCGGAGTTAACAAATGCGGAATACCATTGTAGAGCGTGAGTTCAACTCGTTTGGGATCAACCATTATGATGCGTAGTGTTTCTGCGGTATTTTGAAACAACAAACTCATGATAATGGTATTTACGCATACCGTTTTTCCAGATCCAGTTGCGCCGGCAATCAGTAAATGTGGCATGCGCGGTAGATCTCCAAACCACACTTTTCCGGCCACATCTTTTCCAAGTGCTATCATCATACTGTGCTGACGATTTTTAAACTCTTTTGACTCAAGCAATTCTTTTACTGACACCAGTGCGGCGCGTTCGTTTGGCACTTCAATACCTACAAGCGGTTTGCCAGGAATTGGCGCTTCAATTCTAATTGGATGAGCAGCAAGCGCAAGCGCTAAATCATTTGATAATCCAGTAATGCGTGAGAGTTTGACGCCTTTATCGGGTTTAAGTGAGTATTGGGTTACTGTTGGTCCTACCCGTATTTCACCCATAGTAACGCCAATGCCAAATTGGCTAAATGTGTCTTGGATGATTTCTGCGTTTGCCACGATGTCGCCACTCGTTGGTTTCCCTCGTTTGTCAGACAAGAGGGTTAGTGGTGGCAAATTTTTTATAATTACTCGTTTTGACCAGACATCAGATGGCTTATGCTCTGGTTCTTCTTGTTCAGCAGATTCCTCATCTTCTTCGTGAGATTCGTTACCTACTTGTTTATTTATAAATTTTCGTTTTGGCTCTTCTTCCTCTATTTCTTCGTCATTCTCAACTACTTCATTTTCGTTCTCATCTTCATCATTTGTCTCTCTATAGTCGCCGTTGATTTTAATTTTTTGAGTTCCCGCTACTGGTTGATATATTTTTTTTGTGATATTGATAATACAGTGGCCAAACCAGCCAAGGCCAGATAATATTTTTTGATGAAATAAAATAAATGCAGAGAGAGACGCATTGAAAATAAGAAAGAGTGCGATAATAAATAGCCCAACTAGAATGACATATCCGGCAATAATGCCAGTGTATTGCTTCAAAGGCCATGCGAGCATACCAAATACCCCGCCACCAAATCCATCCAAAGCTTGCTGCCACATGTCTCCTGTTTCAAAATGCATGTGCATCATGCCTGACAGGGCAAAAAATAAAAAAATAGCGCCCATACCATGCATGGGACGATAATGATATTCACCCGAGCGCAACAAAAATCCTGCGAGTAGTAGAATAACTGCAGGCACAACATAGCGGATAGATCCAAATAGGAAACTCAGAAGATATTCATCGAGCATGATGCCAATTGCGCCAGCCTTATCAAAAAAACTAAGCATGATGATGACTGAAAATACCATGAGAAGAACTGCGATGATACCGCGAGAAAGAGTTGGATTAAAAGACGATCCAGTTTGTCTGCGTCTGCGGGACATAGGGAAGATAAGTAGTTGCGTAAGATCTTACGCAATAAACACAGATATTGTAGCATATTTTCTTTTAAAGAGGAATGGATTTTCATTTGACGCACATGTATTGCCTGATATACTGAAAGTATTATGGATAAAAATCAGACAATTATTCTTGGTGGTGGATGTTTTTGGTGTACAGAAGCGGCATTTTTACGTGTGCCTGGAGTTTTGAGCGTGAAGCCAGGCTATGCAGGTGGCAGCAAACCAAATTCCACTTATGAAGAAGTTTGTGCAGGCGATACAGGGCACGCTGAAGTTGTAAAAGTAGAATTTGACCCGGCTGTCGTTCCACTTGAGAAAATACTTGAGCTATTTTTTCTTATACACGATCCCACATCTTTAAATCGGCAGGGGAATGACGTGGGTACACAGTATAGATCTATTATTTTATATAGTACTGATGAACAAAAAGAGTTTATAATGCGCTATGTTGAGCAAATTAAAAATAATTATCAAAAGCCTCTTGTAACTGAAGTTAAAAAAAATGATGTATTTTACGAAGCAGAGGAATATCACCATAATTACTTTGCCCGGAACCTGGACAAAGCATACTGTCAGGTGGTTATTGCGCCGAAGGTAAAGAAAATTGAAGAAATATTAGAAAATTATTAATTATTTGATATTAATCTTTTCCACCCGAGGCGGACCAGCCTTGGGCTGGCAATCTTTGTAATCTTACAATCTTCCAACTCTTAGAAGAGTATAATCAATGGTTTTATCTGAGCTTATAAAGGGTAAAAGTATATACGTGTTCGGTATGAATTGTGGATAAAGTTGTGGCAAAATATGGCTTATTTGGTAGTGGACTGTTTATTTTAGGCTTAAATTAGATAAAAAGTAGGGCTTCTTGACAGATAGTTATCCACTTGTTCTCTATTTGACAAGGGGCCTTTTTTCAGGTATCCTAATGAGGCTATTGAATTCTTCACGAGAAATGGGTGAAAAATAGCTCAAATAAGCTTAAAACTGGTTTTCTCGTTCCTTCGGTTTCGTTTGGGGCGGAAATACCCGGCACCACATGCGCGCAATTTCTCTCGACAAATAGCTTTGCAATACAAAAACCTTTCAAAAAAGGGATTTTTTGTTATCTATAGTCATGTACGAAATACGAAAAATACGAAAGTACGAAAAATATTATTTCGGATATTTCGCAGCTTTCGTATTTCGAACATAATCATTTTTTTATGCCAACATACAAACGTCAACCGTTAAAAACTCTTGAGAGAAAGTTTTTTACCGAGAATCGTGATGCCATAGATGCACCGGATTTGATTGAGGTGCAAAAATCTTCGTATGAATGGTTTTTCAAAGATGGACTTCGTGAATTGTTTGATGAATTATCTCCTATCACCGACTTTACCGGACGCGATTTGGAATTATATTTTGAAGATTATTATTTGGATGAGCCAAAGTTTGATGAGATTACGTGCCGTAATAAAAATACCACATTTGAAGCGCCACTCCGCGTGAATGTGCGTCTTGCAAATAAGAGGACTAATAAACAAGAAAAACAAGAAATTTATTTGGGTGATGTTCCTGTCATGACACAGCGCGGTACATTTGTCGTCAATGGTATTGAGCGTGTGGTCGTGTCTCAGCTCATTCGCAGCGCGGGAGCATTCTTTACGGCAGAGGTCATTCGCGGACGCAGATATTATGGAGCAAAAATAATTCCAAACCGCGGAGCATGGATAGAAATTGAAACTGACCAGAATAATGTGATGTGGATCAAAGTAGATCGTAAACGTAAAGTAGCAGCTACGTCTCTTTTGCGTGCGTTTGGTTATTCAGACGGTGAGTCTATTACCAAACTTTTCAAAGATGTAAACAACCACCCCAATATTGATTTTATTGATGCAACACTCAAAAAAGATATTGCGCAAAATGAAGAAGAAGGTTTGATTGAAGTGTATCGCAGAATTCGTCCAGGGGATTTGGCTACGACAGACAACGCACGCAGTTTGATCCATGCCATGTTTTTCAATTTCGATCGTTATGATTTGGGTAAGGTTGGTGTGTACAAATTTAATACTAAATTTGATTTAGGACTTTCTGAAGAAAAATTTGATGACAAACAAGAACGCGTATTGTCTCCAGAAAAATTGGTTCAAGTATTGCGCGAAGTAGTGCGTCTCAATGTGACTCAAGAAGAGCCAGATGACATTGACCATTTGGGAAATCGCCGCGTACGCGGGGTTGGTGAACTCGTACAAAATCGTTTCCGCATCGGTCTTGCGCGCATGGAACGCATTATCAAAGATCGCATGAGCACCATGGATATTGATACCATTGCCCCAAATAAACTTATCAACGCACGCCCCGTTATTTCGGTCATGCGCGAGTTTTTCATGAGTTCTCAGCTTTCACAGTTCATGGATCAGGTAAATCCATTGGCAGAACTCGAACATAAACGCCGTATTAGTGCCTTAGGACCTGGCGGTTTATCACGTGATAGAGCAGGGTTTGAAGTCCGTGATGTGCATCGTACACACTATGGACGCATTTGTCCTATTGCTACTCCAGAAGGACCAAACATCGGTCTTGTTGGCCACTTATCTTCTTTTTCAAAAATAAATCGTTTTGGATTTTTGGAAACTCCATATCGCAAAGTTTTGCATGAAGTTGCAAATGAATCTCGCTTTACTGATGGCGAGGTTTCAGATGATGATGTTAAGGGAATTGTGAAAAAAGGGGAAACCATTACAAAAGAAATTGCAAAAAAACTCGAACAAGAAAAAAAGATTACCCATGTAAAAATCAAGCCTCATGTTACGAGCGAAATTGTGTATCTCAACTCATTTCAAGAAGAAAAAACAGTCACCGCAAGCGCCACGACACGCATGGATGAACAGGGGCATTTTTTGGATGAGCGTACGCCAGCTCGTGTGCATGGCGAAGCTCAGGTCACTGAAGCAGAAACTATCCAGTATCTTGACGTTGCATCAAATCAAATTTTGTCGCTTGCAACCAGCCTTATTCCATTTTTGGAACATGATGATGCGACGCGCGCACTCATGGGTACAAACATGCAACGGCAATCAGTACCATGCATCAAGCCAGAACCTCCACTCGTCGGTACTGGTGTTGAACGCACCGCTGCTGAACATAGTGGGTATGTATTCAAAGCTCCTGCAGACGGAGAGGTCACGTATGTTGATGGAGAACGGATTGAAATTACTGACAAGAAAGGAATGAATCATAAATTCCAGATTAATAAATTTGTACGTTCAAATGCATCGAGCTGTATCAACCAACGTCCGGTGGTTACTGTTAATCAAAAAGTGAAAAAGGGAGACCGTTTGACTGATGGACCAAGTATCAAAGACGGCGAACTTGCACTCGGACAAAATGTATTTGTTGCGTACATGGTATGGGATGGTTTCAACTACGAAGACGCGGTAATTATTTCAGACCGGCTTGTACGTAGAGACAACTTTACTTCCATTCATATTGAAGATTATACCACTGATGTCCGCGAGACGAAGCTTGGACCAGAAGTAGTGACTTGCGATATCCCAAATGTGAGTGAAGAAAAATTACGCAATCTTGATGCAGAAGGTATTGTGCGTATTGGCGCCGAAGTTCATTCAGGCGATATTTTGGTAGGAAAAATTACACCAAAAGGTGAAACCGAATTAACGCCAGAAGAACGATTGTTGCGCGCGATATTTGGTGAAAAAGCTCGCGATGTGCGCGATTCTTCACTTTACCTTGAACACGGTGAGCAGGGGAAAGTCATTGATGTAAAAATATTTTCTGCAGAAGAAGGAGATAAACTTCAACCAGGTGTTATCAAACAAGTGCAAGTAACGGTTGCTGACCTTCGTAAAATTCAAGTTGGTGACAAAATGGCAGGACGCCATGGAAATAAAGGTGTTATTTCACGCGTAGTGCCTGCTGGCGATATGCCATTTTTGGAAGATGGAACTCCTGTTGACATTATTTTGTCTCCACTGGGTGTTGTTTCTCGTATGAACTTGGGTCAGTTGCTTGAAACCCATCTCGGGCTTGCGGCAAATGCCCTTGGTTACAAAGCAGCAACACCAGTCTTGAATGGTATTACTGAAGATCAAATTACTGAAGAATTGGTAAAAGCAGGATTCCCGGTGGATGGCAAATTGCAATTGTTTGATGGCAGAACCGGAGAACCATATGACCACAAGACAACAGTAGGGTACAACTACATGCTCAAACTCAATCACATGGTTGAAGATAAAATCCATCAACGCTCCATTGGTCCTTATTCGCTTATTACCCAACAACCTTTGGGAGGTAAAGCGCAGTTTGGAGGACAGCGTTTTGGAGAAATGGAAGTATGGGCTTTGCAAGCATATGGCGCCGCGCATACGTTGCAAGAAATTTTGACGATTAAATCAGACGACGTGCCAGGCCGTGCAAAAGCATATGAAGCTATTATCAAGGGTGAATTGATAACCAAAATCAATCTTCCAGAATCATTTAATGTGTTGGTTCGTGAAATGAAAGGACTTTGCCTTGACGTAGAATTATTGAAGCACATGGAAGATGGAACATACACGCATGTCGAAGAAATGAAAGCTCATGTGAGCGATGCACGCCCAGGTGATTATGGTACTGCGACAGAAAATGGAGAGCGACCAAAAAAAGTTGAACGTGTTGAGTAATATACAGTACATTAATTATTTACCAATTTTTAATTACCAATTACTATGGCACGCGACACTCTACATTCAATGAACTTTGATGCGTTGCGCTTGAAAATAGCCTCACCAGATACCATTCGCAAATGGTCATATGGTGAAGTATATAAGCCAGAAACCATCAATTATCGTACGCAAAAACCTGAAAAAGGCGGTTTGTTTGCCGAAGAAATTTTTGGGCCTACCAAAGATTGGGAATGTTATTGTGGCAAATACAAAAAAATTCGCTACAAAGGCATTGTCTGCGACAAATGCGGCGTGGAAGTTACTCATTCGCTCGTACGTCGTGAACGTATGGGTCATATCGAGCTTGCAACGCCAGTCTCGCATATTTGGTTTTTGCGCACGATTCCTTCGCGTACCGGTCTGGTGCTTGATTTGTCTATCCAAGCTTTGGAAAAAGTTATTTATTTTGCTTCATTTATCATTACACATGTTGATGAACAGCAAAGACAAGAAACACGCGATGCTTTGAAAAAAGAATATACATCAAAAAAGAAACAAATTGAAAATGAATTTGGACAAAAAAGTGGGCATGCTTCCAAAGCTGAACTTGATGCACTGACTACTGAACACGATAGAAAATTATCCGCACTTGAAGAAGATTTCAAACAAGCAGATGACGAACTCAAAGAAATAGAAATGATGAATATTATTTCAGAGGCGCATTACCAGGAATTATCCTTGCGTTATGGACATATTTTTGAAGCGAGCATCGGAGCCGCGGCTATTAGAGGGTTGCTCGAACGACTCAATATTGACGAAACTGTTGCCCGTCTTGAAAAAGAAATCAAAAAAAGCAAAGGTGCAAAGCGCGAACGTTTATTGCGTCGTGTGAAATTATTGAAGAGTTTGGCGAAAAATGATATTCGTCCTGAATGGATGATTTTGACTAATTTGCCAGTTATTCCGCCAGATTTACGCCCCATGGTTGCGCTTGACGGCGGACGGTTTGCTACGTCAGACCTAAACGATTTGTATCGACGCGTTATCAACCGCAACAATCGTTTGAAGCGTCTTATTGAACTCAACGCGCCAGAAGTTATTTGCCGCAATGAAAAACGCATGTTGCAAGAAGCCGTTGACGCGCTTATTGACAATAATGCCCGTGCTACAAAGACTGTTCGCGCTTCAACCGGACAAAAACGCCAACTGCGTTCGCTCGCTGATATTCTCAAAGGTAAACAAGGACGTTTTCGTCAGAACTTGCTTGGCAAGCGCGTCGACTATTCCGGACGTTCTGTTATTGTCGTTGGTCCGCACCTCGGCATTCATGAATGTGGTTTGCCAAAAATTATCGCGCTTGAACTCTTCAAGCCATTTATCATGTCAGAAATTATTAAACGCGAACTTGCGCACAATGTGCGCAGCGCTAGCCGATTTATTGAAAGTAATGCACCAGAAGTGTGGGATATTTTGGAAGAATTGACCAAGAAAACTCGCGTGCTTTTGAACCGCGCTCCGACCCTGCACCGTCTTGGCATACAGGCGTTCAAACCACGTTTGGTAGAAGGTAAAGCAATCCAATTGCATCCACTCGTATGTCCTGCGTTCAATGCAGACTTCGATGGAGACCAAATGGCTGTTCACCTTCCATTGTCCGTACAGGCAAAGTGGGAAGCAGAAAATTTGATGGCATCTGAAAAGAATTTATTAAAGCCTGCCACGGGACATCCGGTAATTACTCCGCAGCAAGATATCGCGCTTGGTTGTTATTATCTGACCAAATATAATGAAACTGATACTGCTGAAGTTAAAAAATATTTTTCTTCAATTACCGAAGCGCGTTACGCATATAAAACTCGTGCTATCACACTCAAAGAGCGCATCAAAGTTCGTTTTGATGACATGAGCAAATTTCCTGATGGCACAAAGAATTTGGTAGAGACGTGTGTCGGTCGTGTGTTTTTCAACGAAGTGTTGCCAAATAAGTTACCCTATTACAATGAAACAATTACCAAAAAACAATTAAGTGGTATCATCCAGTTATTGCTTGAATTTTATGGACAGGAAGAGACAGCAGTATACCTAGACAAGATCAAAGAGCTTGGATTTAAATATGTCACTAAGTCAGGATACTCGCTTGGTAAAGATGATTTTCCTTCCATTCCAGAAAAGCAAGAATTGCTCGGACTCGCAGATGGTCAAATCCTTTTGGTCGAAGAACAATTTGCGCAAGGTTTGCTGACTGATTCAGAACGCCATGCAAAAGTATTGGAAATATGGTCTGATACCAAAGATAAATTGTTATCTAAATCAAAAGATATTCTTGACAAAGACAAATCCGTGTTTGCCATGATTGATTCTGGAGCTCGCGGTAATGTAGGACAGTTGGGACAGGTGATTGCTATGAAAGGGCTTGTGGCTTCTCCAAGCGGAGACATTATTGAATTGCCAGTCAAAGGAAACTTCAAAGAAGGATTTGATGTGCTTGAATTCTTTATTTCTTCGCATGGTACAAGAAAAGGTTTGTCTGATACGGCTCTTCGTACGGCAAATGCTGGTTATCTGACTCGTCGTCTTGTCGATGTTGCACAAGAAGTGGTTATCCGCGCAGAAGATTGTGGAGACACGATGGGAGAATTATTTACCAAAGAACAGTCTGAACAAATGGGAGAAAAATTATCCGATCGCGTACTCGGACGTTTTGTATTATCAAGCGTGAAGTCAGGGAATAAAGTGATTGTAAAAGAGGGTGAAGTGGTTACTGAACAAGCGACGCGTGAGATTGAAAAATTAGGAATAGATGAAATTCATGTACGTTCAGTTTTGCAGTGCAAACTGGCAAAAGGTGTGTGTTCAAAATGTTATGGATATGACCTCGGCAACCGTAAAGTCGTCGAGCAAGGTGTTGCTGCGGGTACTATTGCCGCACAGTCAATTGGTGAACCAGGCACACAGCTTACCATGCGTACCTTCCACTTGGGAGGTGTCGCGGGCGGAGATATTACCCAAGGTTTGCCTCGCGTTGAAGAATTGTTTGAAGCTCGCACGCCAAAACGAAAAGCTGTTTTGTCTGAAGTTGCGGGAACAGTAGAAATAGAAGACGCAGATGGAAAAGTGATTACCAGTGCAACCGGGCGCAAGATTTTTGAAGGACGTCGCGGACAAAAGATTATAAAAGTACACCATTCAGGCAAAGATGAGATTGGTTATGAGTTGTATGAAGAAGATGATACCAAGGTGAAGGATGGCGACAAAGTGAAAAAAGGCGATAAACTGGTTATCCGCGGAAGTTCAGGTGAAGAAATTCTTGCTCCATACCAAGGTAATATTAGTGTTGAGAATGGTAAACTCGTATTGACCTATGAAGGGGACACTACGAAAGAATATGTCGTACCGCTTGGGTATAAGCTTTGGGTCAAATCTGGAGACACTGTTGAAAAAGGAGCGCAATTGACCGATGGTGCTATAGACTTACAAGAATTGTTTGAACTCAAAGGGCAAGATGCAGTCAAGCGCTATATCCTCATTGAAATCCAAGAAATTTATGCGTCTCAAGGTCAGCGTTTGAATGATAAACATATTGAAATTATTATCAAACAAATGTTTAGTCGCGTGTTTATTGAAAATCCGGGTGATACTGACCTGTTGCCAGGTGAAGTAGTAGAAAAATCCCAATTGCTTATTGCCAATGCACAAGCGCAGAAAGACGGAAAACGTTTGGCAAAAGGACGTGAAATGCTTATGGGTATTTCAAAAGTCTCTCTTACCACCCAAAGCTTCCTTTCTGCTGCATCATTCCAGGAAACATCGCGTGTACTGGTGAATGCCGCAATCACGGGCAAGATGGATTATTTGGAAGGATTGAAAGAAAATGTTATTATTGGACGGCTTATTCCTGCGGGTACGGGTACCAAAGAGCATACATTGCATCTCGGAGAACCAGAAATTGCGCCTCTTGTATCAGAGCCATCGCAATAAGTTTAGCCCAGATAAAAATAAACTCCTCCGTAGTACGGGGGAGTTTTTATTTGACCAAAAGCAATGTGAGGTGTTACAGTAAATTATATATTTATAGGTACCATATGTTTAATGCACAAGAAATTATTACTTCACTTGCAAAGAAGGCAGATATAGAGATTAATGGAAATCGTCCATGGGATATTCAGGTGCATGATAGTAAAACGTATAGGCGCGTTCTTTCGCAAGGAACGCTGGGACTTGGAGGAGCATACATGGATGGGTGGTGGGACTGTGAGCAGATTGATGAGATGGTATACCGTGCTCTGCATGCAGATCTTCGGGAACATTTTAAGCTTACTCCAGTAGTTATGTTAACTTTTTTGCGCGCGTATGTATTTAATCTCGGGCGTAGGAGCCGTGCATATCAAGTAGGTGAACGGCATTATGATACAGGCAATGATTTGTATTCACGCATGCTTGATAAACGTCTGACATACACATGTGCATATTGGAAATCGCCAGCCAGCGATTATCACATGACGCTCGACGAAGCCCAAGAAGCCAAGCTTGATTTGGTATGCAAAAAGATTGGACTTAAAGCAGGGGACAAAGTGCTCGATATTGGATGCGGATGGGGCAGTTTTGCTGGTTTTGCGGCGGAGCGATATGGTGCCCAGGTTACCGGTATTACTATTTCAAAACAACAATTTACCTATGCACAACAGCGCTATGCCCATATGCCCATTGAATTTAGATTGCAGGATTATCGTGAAGTTGATGGACAATTTGATCATATTATTTCTCTTGGCATGTTTGAGCACGTGGGCGTAAAAAATTATAAATCGTATTTTGATGTAGTAAGACGTTGCCTTAAAGACGACGGGATTTTTTTGCTTCAGACCATAGGCAGCAATCAGTCAGTGCACGGCACGGATCCTTGGATTGGTACATATATATTTCCAAATTCTATGCTGCCGTCCGCGAAACAAATTACTACTGCGATTGAAAAAAAATTTATTATAGAGGATTGGCATAGCTTTGGACACTACTATGATAAGACGCTTATGGCTTGGCACTCGCGTTTCGAATCAGCATGGCAAGATTTATGTGCGTCGTATGATGAACGGTTTCATAGAATGTGGCGCTATTATCTGCTGTCATGCGCAGGACTTTTTCGCGCCCATGAAGCACAGCTATGGCAAATTGTGTTATCAAAACATGGTGTAAGTGGCGGTTATGAGCCAGTGAGATGAAATGAATTTGCGTTGTGTACAATTCAAGTACTGTCGTGTTATACTTACCTCATATTTTTAATATAACTTGTATGGATTCTACATCACTGCGAAGCACGCCCAAAGATGTTTTTTTGCATCTGTTCAATATTGTCACATTTTATCTGAGTGTAGTTGGTTTTATTACGCTGTACATTCAGTATATCAATGCTTTATTTCCTGATAAACTCAACTATTATTTCACGAATATTGCCAATGGCGTTCGTTGGTCCACTTCAGTTTTATTGATTGCCGTCATCGCGTACATAGTTACGTCGTGGATGCTTGAGCGTGATTTGGCAAAAACACCAGAAAAGAGAAATTTGAAACTTCGCAAGTGGCTTGTATATTTTACGCTGTTTATTTCGGCGATTACGATTATCATTGACCTCATGACATTTGTGTATAATTTTTTGAGTGGCGAACTTACCATGCGTTTTGTGTTGAAGGTTGTTGTGGTACTGTTGGTTGCAGCCGCGGTATTTGGATATTATTTATGGGATTTGAAACGCCAGAATGGAAAAACGAGTGTACCAAAGATTCTTGCCGGCGTTGTTTCTGTTGTGGTGCTCGCAAGTATCGTAGTTGGATTTTTTATCATTGGCACGCCAGGACAACAACGGGCGCGCCGATTTGATGATGAGAGAGTGCAACATCTTCAGATGCTTCAAAGCGAAGTAGTGAATCATTGGGTGCAAAAAGAAAAATTACCTGAACAATTAAGTAATGTGGAAAATAGTATCACGGGGTTTTCAGTTCCCACTGATCCAGCAACACAGCAATCGTATGAATATAGAGCTTTGACTGATTTGTCATTTGAATTGTGTGCCACGTTTGAGAGTACAAGTACCAATGGAAAAATAGGCGGAGAAGTTTCTCGATTGTATACTTCCCCATATGATGCATATGCTCAAAATTGGAGTCATGAGATAGGGCGAACTTGCTTTACGCGGACCATTGATCCTGATTTGTATAAGAACAATGATGTAAATGGGGCTATGCCAGATTCAAAAATAATACCCGTAAAATAATTTTTTTGTATGTCACAAAGATTATTTAATATAACTGGATGTGTGTTCTGTTTTTTTGCACTACTTGGCGCTGGTTGTAGCGGAGATATGCCTGATCAGCAGTCGGTTGATTACGAAGAAGATGTAAAGCCCTTAATAGAAGAAACCAATTCCGCACGTAGAGTTCGCGGAAGTTGTAATGTTATTGAGAGTAAAAGCACGTGTATTGATTTTGTGGGTTCAGTATTTACTGAAGAACGCATGAGATTATCATGTGAAGAAGGTATTTTTTCTCTTGACGCCTGTCCATATTCAGATTTGGGGGGTTGCCAGGCTACTCCGGGTACTGTTTCTGAAAGCATTGCGTGGTCGTATGACTATGGTGGTCAACCCATTACCGTTGAAGAAGCAGGTTATGCAGCTAAAGCCTGCAACGCCATGGCCATAAGTAAATGGGTTTTACCTCAGGATTTGTTGGGAATGTAGTTTTAATAAAAACCGTCCATATATTTGCGTAATACACCACCATGCAAATAGGGCGGTTTTTTGTTGTCGTGGTATTGACAAAAGAGAGCAAAATTGTATATCATACATATATAGTATAAATATTGTGTATGCAACAAAATACGTTACAAAAATACGTAAAGCACGTCTGCGTTGCTGGTTTTATAGTAGTTGCTTTTTTGCTATCTACCGTGGATGCACAAGCTCAGCCAGTAGAAAAAGTTGTACGACTTGAGGTACCTTTTGCCACCCAAATTCCCGATGGAAAATGGGTGAGGCCGTATAGTGAAGCATGCGAGGAGAGTAGTATTGTGATGATAGATGCCTACTATGAGGGCAGAAGAGGTGTGATAGGGCACAGGACGTCCAAGGAGCGCATGCAACCTTATTTTGATTACCAAGATGAACGGTATGGAGATAATGACGATTCAAATGCCTGGAGAACTGGTGATATGGTGCATAGTCTTGCGCGTTACTTTAAAGCGGAAGTCGTAGAGTATCCAGCTTTGAGAGATATACAAGCAGAGCTACGTGCAGGAAGACCCGTTATGACATTTCATCATGGGTACAGTTTGCAAAATAAACGCATCCCATTTTCCAATACACCCGAGTCATTTCATGTGATTGTACTTGTGGGTTATGATGAGAATAGCAGACAATTTATCGTGCATGAACCTGGCATGAGAAGAGGCAGTTTTTACCGGTATGATTATGATGTTATCATGAAGAGCATGGCTGACTACAATCACGAAACAGGGAAAACAACAGATCCTCCGCGAGCCATATTTACTTCAGAAAAAAAAGACGCAAAACGTACAGACATGGTTGGAGTCATATCTTCTCCAACACGTTCAACTACCACAACGGCAAATAATATGCTGTTCGTCGTTAATTACATAGGAACTATATTTTTCAAAATGAATTTTGTTGATAATATTCGCTCGACCAATTTTAACTATTTACAAAGTTAAATAGTAATTGTATACTTTACATACCTTGAATGTTGGGGAGCAACAAGCGGCAGGTCCTCCATGCACATGGAGGCGCTTCGATGCTTTGATCCGACATTAATTAAAACCGGTTACGCCGGTTTTTTATATACGTTCTAATCTATAAGTATATATGGATGTTCAAACAAATTTATTTATAGTGTTTGCGGGGATCGTCTTGTTATTTTTGATTGTTGATTTGGGCTATTTCAATCGTAAAAGCCACACCGTAGAATTTAAGCCGGCACTTATACAATCATTATTTTGGGTAGGAATTTCTATCGCATTTGGCTTTCTTATTTTTGTATACATGGGCAGAGAACTCGCAGCTCAATTTATGAGTGCGTACGTGACTGAAAAGATGCTTTCGGTAGACAATTTGTTTGTTATTATGCTCATATTTAGCTATTTCAAATTAGAAGAAAAATATCATCACCGCGTGTTGTTTTGGGGGATTCTCGGCGCTATAGTTTTTCGTGGCATTTTTATCAGCGCCGGCGCATATATTATCCATCAATTTTATTGGGTGCTTTATATTTTTGGCGCCATACTGCTCTACACGGGTGTCAAATTATTGCGTGATAAAAAAGAAGAACATATTGATTTTAACAATAATAAAATTATAAAGACCGCACGCAAGTTTTTGCCCTTTACCACGAATCATCATAATGGCAAATTCTTTTTCAAAGAGCATGGATCATTCAAGTTCACGTCTTTGTTTCTTATTATGCTCCTTATCGAGGGCACTGATATTATTTTTGCAGTTGACTCAATACCGGCGGTATTTGCCATATCGCAGAATTTATTTATTGTATTTACCTCCAATATTTTTGCCATTATGGGGTTGCGCGCGTTATTCTTTTTGATTGAAAGTGTACTCCATAGGTTCCATCATTTGCAAAAAGGCCTCGCATTTATTCTATTGTTTATTGGAGCCAAGATGCTTGCGGGTATTTTTGATATTCACATTTCGTCTCTTATTTCTTTTGGTATTATTATGCTTGCGCTGCTTGCCTCGATTATACTTTCTGTATTGTTCCCGAAAAAAATTTAAAAAATGTATTTTTCAAAAAACACCCAGCGTAGGGTGTTTTTTTGTATGTACTTTTTTATACGCCGGTGACGTAATAAACTATTTGTATGGGCGTAAGGCTATATTGTCCTTTGATGGTAATGGTCAGTGTTCCCTCAATATAATCAAGGGGAATGACATATCCGGAATCATTGAATGCCCCTGTGCCGTCTGCATTAAAGTTGTACACTGCTGTGGCACCGCTTCGGTCTGTCATAATATCCACGGGTTCTCCAGGTATAAATCCATTTCCTATAATAGTAACTGCTGAACCTGGCGCGCCCGCATACGATCCGAGTTCAACCCCTACATATACTTGTGGTTCAGTAAATGTTGCCATTGCACTGACAGCGCTACTTTGGCCTGTTGCGTGTACCTCATGATTTCCAGCCGGGAGATATGGCACGGTTGTGTCAAACGCGAAGTTACCACTCACATCTGTTGGAGTCGTGCCAAGATTTTGTCCGCCAAATAATATAGCTACCTGTTCATTGCTCGAAAATCCCATGCCGATTATCGTAATTGGCGCCCCTCCAACATCATAATAGGTTGAGAGTTGTATGCCCGGATTGAGTTGCGCCAATGTTATAGGTATCTCACTTTGCACATTGCTCAGGGTACCTGTGAATACAAAGTTTGCGATAGTAGCAGAAATTGGAATGGCAATGGGTGGTGTTATAAATGCGCCATTCTCATCTGCAGTTATCGGATCAACTGGAGTATCGTTGAGTGATATGTTTACTGTTTCACCCGCGGCAAATCCATTTCCGCTAAATATAATGTTTGATCCTACGGGCGCGTACCATGTGCTCGGTGTTACGAGTGGTGTAAATCCGCCAAGTCCTACATCAATAGTTGTGGGCGTGTTGCTGTCTGTACCCGTAAGTACGAAGTGGGCCTGTGCAGATGTAATAGGAATGGTAATGCCGGTTGATACAAAATTTCCTTGCGCGTCAGCTTGTGCTGTTCCTGCGTCAATATTGTTCAACACGATGTTCACCTGTTCGTTTGCCGCAAATCCAGTTCCCGTAAACACGACCGCACTTCCTGGTGTGGTATACCATGTGCTGGGACTGACTTGCGTCAAAAATGGTGCCAGTGTAACCATGGTATGTGCGCTTGCGTTGCTTGTATTTCCGGTCATGGTGATGTCTGCTGCTGGGCCCGTTAATCCGAGAGGAATAATAATAGGCGTAGAACTTATCATACCTGTGCTGTCTGATGTCGCGGTCATGACACTATTTCCAATATACACCGACACTTGTTCGTTTGGTCCAAACCCAATGCCCGAGGCATAGATGGTACTTCCTGGAGACGCATAGTATGAGTCAAGAAATATAAATGGTTGTAACGCAGCGATGGTTATAGTTATTTGTGTAACGGCGTTGCTATCTGCTCCGGTAAAGGTGTAGATTATTTGTCTGTCAATTCCAAATCCAGTAGGTACCACCAAGTTAATAAAACTACCTGTCATGTCTGTCGCAACTGTTCCCAAGTTTTGATCATCTGTACTCGCTGTTACAGTTTCATTCGGAGCAAATCCATTTCCAGAAAATGTAATATCACTGCCCGATGGCACATACCACATATCGGGCGTAACCAAAGGATAGAGTGCTGCAAGACCAATATCAACTGTGGCACTCACGCCACTGCTTTGTCCGGTTGCCACAATATGAATACCGTTGCCCGAAAGGGGCGCGACAAATGGTCCTGCATCTGTAAAATCTCCTGTTGAACTTGCGATTGTAGTAATAGGTGTACTATTATTCATGGCTAGACTAATGACTTCACTCGGCGCAAATCCTGTTCCTGAAATCGTAAGCGTTTGTCCAGGCGCAATATAATAGGTTGATGGTGATATGAGCGGGTTAAATCCGGCTATGGTAATATCGAGATCGCTGGTTGCATGACTACTTTGTCCTGCGAAATGAAGTGATTGCACACCTGCCCATGTAAACGGAATAGCAAAGGTGCCACTATCAATAAATCCTCCGGTTGCGTCAGTTTGTATAGTTGCCAGAGGTGTATCATCTTGTCCATTTGTAATTGCAATAGTTTCATTCATGGCAAATCCTGATCCTGTAAAAGAAATTTCAGAGCCGGGTGGAAGATAATACATGGACGGTAATACAAGTGGTAAAAATTTTGCAACCGTAATAATGACTGTCGCCTGTGTGTTACTGTTTTGTCCTATTAATGTGAATGTGCGGCTGCTATCGGCCCAATCAAATGGAATAGTTATTGTCCCACTGTCTGTAAATCCTCCAGTTACGTCAGCGATTGCGGTCGCAAGAACTGCAGGGTTTTGTCCCTCGGTAATCATGATTATCTCTCCATGAGAAAATCCAGTGCCGGTGAAACTAATATCTTCTCCCGCATTGAGATTATACAGCGAAGGAGACACGAGTGAATTGAATTGTCCTATGGTAAGCATGACTTCAGTCACGCCGCCGCCAATTTGTCCGACCAATCTAAAGGTATGGCTGGTGCCAGTCCAGCCAAAGGGAATAGTTATCGCCCCAGCATCTGTAAAGTTACCTTCTGCATCAGCTATAAAATTTGAAATTTCAGTTTGGCTCACACCATCAAAAATTTTTACTGGTTCATTCACGGCAAATCCACCACCGCTAAAGGTTAACACGTCGCCAGGTAATATATAAAATGTGGAAGGCGCGGCAAATGGAATAAATGATCCGACCGTAATATCTGTTTGAGCTGTACCATGACTTACACGTCCGACCACTCGAAATGTTTTTGTACCCATAAAGCTCAAGGGGATGGTGATACTTCCGGCATCAGCAAATGTCCCTGTACCATCGGCAGCGATAGACGAGAGAGGTGTTTGATTTTGTCCGTCAAAAACGTCAATAATTTCACCCGGTGCAAATCCACCGCCTGAAAAACTAAGCACTTGTGTTGGCAAAAGATAGTAGCTTGATGGAGCGATGCTTGGATAAAATCCGCCTACATAAAAATAGGTGGCAGCATCAGCGTCCGAAGATTGGCCTATGGCATGAAGAATATGTGTTGCTGCAGTTACGCTCGGAATCGTACCTTGACCGCTTACAAAATTTCCATCAGCGTCAGCAGTTATTTGTCCCATGATAATACCTTCCATAGCAAATTGTATAACTTCACCTGGTGCAAAACCCTGTCCATCAATTGATAACACACTTCCGGGCGTATTATTTCCACTTACCGTTATGTTTGCGTTGAATGGCACTACATAATAATTGTTTATTTGCTGTTCATTGCTTATGGATCCAACCGCGATAATGGGCAATGGACCCTGTGGGGTATTTGCGGGGATAGGTACAGCTGTTGGTCCAAAAAAACTATTGTCCGCTACAACGGTGGTTGTGACAGGAGAACCCGAAACAGCATTAAGATAAAGTGAGATTGTCTCTCCTACTGTCCATCCGCCTCCGCTTGCCATGACGGTAGTAGCCTGTCCGCTAAAATTGTCCAGTGTCAAAAAAGCTGCCGCGAAAGCGGGGTATGTTGGCACCAAAGAAAGCGAAATAATGGATAAAAACAAGAAACCCGAGACTATTTTTTTTGCATGTAGCATATAAAAAGTTAAGTTAATATAATATAAATCCAGTATGAATTAGAACATACACTATTGTCAACTGCGTTTAGTCACAGGTTATACCCAGTGTGGACCAGTTTAGATTTTGCATACATAGAGTCGTTGTAAATCAACCTTCAAAAGAGTAAAATAGAGGTACTTTTTTGGATAAAGAAAATTCAACTATCCGGAATTTCCGGATAACTCAAAAAGAAGGGAAACGTATTTCCATTAGCCTCAACCTGTTCCAAAATAGAACAGGTTGTCTTTTACCAATTCATTAGTTTTATAAATATTGTTGATATGTTTTGCAATTGCTGGGCGATTTAGGTCGAAAGACACGCCATCATATACGCGTCAAGCCAGATAGAACCATTTATATTAATTTGAATTTGAAGTGCAAAATAAATGACAACGCGCTTGTTGCTTTGTCGCTTCTTATCGCGGTCAGCGATCCCAAAGAAAAAGACAAGATGATAAAAATTGTGACTAATTTGCTCGTATAAATTTGTAATAAAAAACATCCCTCTTCAGGATATTCACATGTTGTGTCGACCGCCCCGCCCGATCGACACTATGTAGTGGTTCAGGCGGGGGGCCTCGATTGGTCCGCGACTTGCGCATGACGTCTCCTTAGGTGGCCTTGGGGGGGAACATCGTCCTCTGTGGCATGTTGACCGGCAGCTCGCCGATCCCGAGTCTGTCCAGACACAGGGCGACGGCGTTGTGAAGCCGCCCCATGCAGGGACCCGTGATCCAGGTTTTGTCGACCAGGATCCCGTCTGACCCGGTGTCAGACGGTGTGGGGTCTTCCTCTTCGTGCCTCCTGAACTCGGGGGGCACGGTCTGGGGCATGTCGATCTTCTCGCCGGGCTTCTCGCCGGCTCGGAGCGACAGCCAGACGATACCGCACTTCCTGTACACCACGACGCGGATGGATCCGACGCTTCGAATCACTTCCCACCCCCGTTCCTCTGTTTATGATAGCACCTCTATAGAGGACTCTAAACTAGTACAAATATTTAATTTTGTCAATAAGAAAACAGTTGTAAACCTATGTTTAAAAGAGTAAAATACAGCTACTTTTAACATCCAAATTTTTATGTTCGTGCCTCTCGAACTCCTCGCCAACTGGCTAACCTACAACATCTTTCATCTCACCCCCGGCACGCACACAGCAGACGCGCTGAATTTTTTTATTTTTGACACCCTCAAAATTTTTGTACTCTTGATTCTTATCACGCATCTCATGGCTGTGATCAGATATTTTTTGCCTATTCAAAAATTCAAAACATTTCTCATCTCACGAAAATGGTATGGCGCAGATTATCTTCTTGCCTCAACCTTTGGCGCAGTAACGCCATTTTGTTCATGTTCATCTATTCCATTATTTATTGGATTTTTGCAAGCAGGTATTCCACTTGGCGTTGTGTTTGCGTTTCTCATTACCTCGCCCCTCATCAATGAAATAGCCGTGACATTATTTATCGGTGCGTTTGGATGGAAACTGACACTTGCGTATGTGGTGGCTGGTATGGCAATTGGTGTTATTGGGGGATTTGTAATTGGCAAACTGAAGATGGAAAAATATGTGCGAGAACTAGGTGAAGAGGAAGAGAAAAAATGTTGTGGATGTTGCAAAAACAAAGCCCCTCTGACAAAATGGGATATTGCAAAAAAGATTTCCAAAAGCGCATGGAGTATTGTGCGCTCGGTCGCGCTCTATATCATTCTCGGCGTGGCAGTGGGAGCCGCGATTCATGGATTTGTGCCCGCGCAATTTTTCCAAACCTATCTCATTACTGCTGGTTGGCTCGCGGTGCCTATTGCCGTCATTATCGCTGTACCGCTCTATGCCAACGCCAGCGGGGTTATTCCCATTATTCAGGCACTCGTGGCCAAGGGTGTGCCTATAGGCACTGCTATGGCGTTTATGATGGCGACTGTGGGATTGTCATTACCCGAAGCTATGATGCTCAAACGAGTGCTCAAAACAAAATTATTGCTCACGTTTTTTGGGATTGTGACGGTGGGGATTATGATTATTGGGTTTTTGTTTAATGGGATTTTTTAACTTGTCCGCCGTAGCTTTCTCGATCGCCGTAGCTTTAGCGAAGGCGATAGCGAAGGTGGAGATAGGGGAGGACCCCTACGACCCCCGCGAAATTGGTTGAAAAAAGAGGGGTGGAGTGGTAGAATAAAACAGCATGTATTAAATAAATTTGTATGTCTTTCATTTTTTTAGATGAAAGTGGAGACTTAGGTTTTGATTTTGCTAAAAAGAAAACATCGTCAGTTTTTGTTATTACTTTTTTGTTTGTTAATCACAAAGATCCAATTGAAAGAATTGTAAAAAATTTTTTAAGGGTTTTACACGTCTTGAGCGTGCTTTTCATCATGGTTGTTTGCACTGTCACAAAGAAAAGCCAAAAGTTCGTAACCAAATTTTAAATTTATTGAATGAAAAGGATATTTCAATAATGGCTATTTATCTTAATAAGAAAAAAGTATACACCAAATTGCAAGACGAAAAACATGTTTTGTATAACTATGTTACCAATATTTTGATAGACAGAGTATATAGTAAAAAATTAGTTCCTCTGAATGAAAAAATAAATTTAGTTGCTTCTCGTAGAGAAACGAATAAATTTTTGAATCATAATTTCAAGCACTATTTAGAGAATCAAGTTGCTGAGAATCACAAATTATCTATTGAGGTGAATATCAAAACACCAAGCGAAGAAAAAAGTTTGCAGGTGGTAGATTTTGTCTCATGGGCAATTTATAGAAAAATGCAGCACGGTGATGAAAGTTATTATAATTTGATTAAACAAAAAATAGTGGATATAAGTCCACTATTTCCTTAAAAAACAAAACCCTGTGCGCTATTTACGAGGAACCTTACGGAGCCCCACACACAAGGATTTACTTGTGTAGCAATTTCTTACTACATAATTACTATATCACAAAAATCCCGCCGGCGTCAAGGTTTATACACAAGCCTTTGGATTGGGCGGTCAAAGTTAACAATCATTTAATTATGAAAAAACTCCTCCTCACTCTCATCATCCTCATCGTCCTTGCAATCGCAGGCGTTGGTGCTATGTTTGCTTTCAATCTCTGTCCTCCGCAAGGCCCATGGCCCATGCCACCATGGTGCAAAGCAGGATATAGTGTAAATACATACACGCCCGAAGATGTACAGACTGCCGGGGTGGTAGTGTCATCGCTCCCGCAGGTGAGAGCTGTGAATATGTATGATACGTGGGGGAGAAATTACAACATGGGTATGATGGAAACCACTCAAGCAAATATTGAAAGTTCGTTTGATCGCGTGCAGAAGTTGGGCGCGCAGGAAGTGTACGTGCATGATTTTGATCGCGCGGTATATGAAGGAGAGACAGATTACACGAGCATGAAGTATCAGTTTGTGGATGAAATTTTTGGCAATGACATGCGCGATGAATCGATAAGCAGTGGTGATTTGAAACAATTGGCTGACACAGCACATGCACGTGGTATGAAGATCGGGATCAAGCGGAATTTGGCGTTTGTAAATATTGGGAAGTTTATTTTGTCTGGATTGAAGGGGGATATCTCTGGTGATGTACAAAAAGATTATGCAGAGTTCAACAAAACGCACAGTGAAGAATGGATACGCGATTATTTTGCCAAGTGGCAAGTGCGCATGGTAGAAAAAGCACAGATGTATAGTACGGCGGGCGTGGATATTATGTCGGTGTCACCGGGTTTTCAAGATCCACGGTTTGCAGGACACGAAGTATTGGCAAATGAATTGTGGAAAACACTCATAGCTGAAGTAAAAAAGAATTTCAAAGGACAGGTGATGGTAGATTTCAATGTGTATGGACTTAGTGATGGTAATAACGGAGCAGAGGATTGGAAAAAATATGATTATTACAAACAAGCAGATATCGTGGAAGTGAAAGTGTACAAGATTTTGGAAAAATACCAGAGCGCGGACAAAGCAAATATGCAAAAAGATATTCAGAACATGGTAAGTGGTCTTGATGCAGATGCAAAAAATTTGGGTATTAGCATTTCTGTTTTCTTTGCGCCATCAAGTTATGTAGATGGTTTGTATAATGGGCCGGTAGAATATCTTGATATATTAAATCCTACGATTGCGGGTTTACAAAAAGATTACAAAGCACAAGCAGACGCGTACAATTACTTTTTTGACGCACTAAAAAATGCGCAGAATATTACACGCGTAAATGTAGGAAATTTTACATGGGATGATGCACTGGATCCAGAGGTTAAGCCACGCGTATCTGTTTCCGCGAGCTTTAGAAACAAACCGGCGGAGACGGTGGTGAAGGAGTGGTTTATTAAGAGTAAATAGTAATTTAATTTATTTTAATTATTAATGTTATGTTCAAAAAAACATTGGTGTTCGCTGGCGTTTTGGCATTTATTTTTACTGCGTCTGGTTGCGGACAAAAAACATTGGTAGAAAATCAAATGGAACGCCAGCTTGAGAAAAATCTTGGTGGAGACGCGAAAGTCCAGGTTGATGGCGAGAATGTAAATATCCAGACACAGCAAGGTTCATTGCAAGTAGGAGAGAATGTTAGTTTGCCTCAAGATTTTCCAAGTGATGTGTATGTGATAGATGGGCAACTCATGTCTGCCATGAAAAATGTCGCGGGTGCTGGATTTCAAGTGGTTGTAAAATCAGACAAGAGCGTCAAAGACGCACAAGAATTGTACGAGAATAAATTGAAAGAACAGGGTTGGACCATTACTGCCTCAATGGATCTCGGCACTGCGTCGGTGGTATCTGCGAAAAAAGACGAACGAGTTGTTACCGTATCAATTGGAACAGAAGAAGGAAAAAAAGAGCTTACTGTTATTATTACCATTGTTGATAATAGTATTCAAATGCCAAATTAATTTGAGATTTTGTCGTATGCATATACAAGAATTTATGGATGCCGACCACGCCCATGTTGACCATTTATGGTCAGATTTTTTGGCTGAAAAACATAACCCACAGAAAGCTCTTGAACTATGTAAAAAATTTTATAGTCATATTAAAAAACATATTGATATTGAAGACAATGTTCTCTTCCCGCGTTTTGATGAATTTACTGGACTTTCGACTGAAGAAGGGCCAACCTATATTGCGCGTCGTGATCACACAAGTATTTTGAAATTAATCAAACAAGTTGAAGACGCGTGCACAAGAAATGATGTCGGAGAAATTGAACGCGTTGCAGAACATTTGGGTAAGGCGTTACACAAACATAGAGAAAGAGAAAATCTGATACAATATCCAGTGTTAGATTCTTTTATTCCAGACGAGGAATGGTCCACTATTCTTGAACACATCTATGGAACTGCTGACATGTCTCTTTTGTATGCAAAACATAATTGATAAATTGCTATGGCACATCATGCGATTCATTACTCAGACAATTTTCAAAAAAATTATACATACAAGCTTACCGAGCCTGCAGGGAAACATTTTCATCCAGATTTTAGACCACAACTTACCCCGCGCCAAATGCTCAAAATCGGCGTGTTTGGTGGAGCATATTTTATTGGCGTAAAAGGACTTATTCCCCACGATTTGCCCGAGGAATGGTTCAAAGGTGTCAAACTCTCACCTGACGCTCAAAAGTATAAGGACTGCAATTATTTTGGCGTATTGGCAAGCCAACCCCTCAAAGTATGGCAAGACAAGGGGTGGATTTATAAGGATGATCCGCATGGATGGTTCCAATGGTATTGCAGATACTATATGGGTCGTAGAATTCCAGGTGAAGATGAGAGGCAAATAAAACGGTGGAAAGCATTCGTGCGTCACTGGCGCGCCGTACAAAACAATTGTGTAAAAGCAGATTTTACGTGCAGACGAAGACAACGACAGGCGCTCTTGCATTGGGCGTACGATAGTAGAAAGATATAAATCAAAAATCCTGTACCAATTGGTACAGGATTTTTGATTTTGCCGGTTGCGTCGCGGGATGCGGCGCTTGATGACGTGTTTGACCACCGGCATGGGTTTCTCCAAAATGAGCGGGGACTTCGGGCGGAGCCAGTTGGGCTTCTACGCCGCGGTGGAGGCCACGAGGATCTCGAATTCGAACTGCGAGCCGTTCGGCCAGACGGCCGCGACCATCCCGGGGAGGAGGTCCACGGGATTGGCCGGGAGGCTCGAACCGGGCTTCATGGCGCCCGGTGCCGGGCGGACTCGCAGGGAGCGGAGGAAGGAAATGGCATCCTTCCTCCTGCAGAGCAGGACCACGGCGACCTTCTCGACATCGGCGTGCTCGACGTGGTTGCCCATCAGGAGCGTCTGGATGGCAGCTTCCGAGACCCCGACCGGACTCGGCCACCTGACCACCCCGACACCTGCCGGCAATGCGTTGCGAACCGCCCTGCCGACCTGGGATGCCTTCCTCGGGTCGATCTCCTTCTCGAAGCAGACGAAGACGGTCTCGAGATCCGTCTTCTTACCGAGTCGGAGGACGACCGTTGGTTCGGTACGCTCGAGCAGTGCCGCATCCACCACCAATATCTGGAGCATGTCTGACGCCCTCCTTTGGCGCCATTCCCGCCCAACGCGGGACCTTTGGATTGGGTGCGGTTGGGCTTATGCCTCTTTAACCGGACCCGGGACACGATGATTTAGTATACTAAACCCTCATATCCAGGCCTGTTTAGGAAGTAGATAAGCCTATCATAGTGATACTATACTGTCAATTTCTCTTTTTCTTGCTTTTACCCCTTGCTTTTTATCATGAAATAGAGTACACTCACCCGGTCTTAATAATGTAACGAATATACTATGGGAAATTTCAGACCAGGCGGAAGAAGTTTTGGTAAAAAAAGTTTTGGTGGAAAAAGCTTTTCACGGGGTGGAGACAGGCCCATGTTTGATGCAGTCTGCAGTAAATGCGGTGATGATTGCCAGATTCCATTTAGAGCGACAGGTGATAGACCTGTGTTTTGTAGCAATTGTTTTGAGAAACAAGGCCCTGCTTCAACTTCAGGAAAATTTGGAGGAAATAGTTTCAAACGTTCTGATAGGGATGAAAAACAAATGTTTGAAGCCGTGTGTGCCACATGTGGCAATGAATGCGAAGTACCTTTTAGACCATCAGGTGGCAAACCGGTATATTGCAGAGAATGTTTTAGTAAAAATGACGCAGGCCCACGTGGCAGAGGAGACAGTGGTTCGAAAGATCAATTCATCGCGCTTAATAATAAGCTCGATAGAATATTAGCTATTCTTGGTTCACACGCATATACTGAAATCAGTAAAGAAAAAAAAGAGAAAAAGGATGATAAAAAAGGCAAAGAAGTTGTAAGTTTTGTTGAAGAAAAACAGGAAGTAAAAGAAGAAAAGACCGTTAAATCAAAAGAAAAGAAAAAACCAGTAGCAAAGAAAAAAGAAGTGAAGAAAAAGAAAAAATAATGCGTAATAAAAAATCGTCCCGCTAAACGGGACGATTTTTATTTGTTGTGATACAATGTATATATATGTATTATCTCTATATTGTTACATGCGCGGACGGATCACTCTATACCGGTGTTACGACTGATGTGAAACGAAGAATTGAAGAACACAATGCATCAAAACGCGGTTCAAGATATACGCGCGCTCGTAGACCAGTGATATTAGTGTACTCAAAAAAATGTAAGACACGGGCATTGGCACAGGTAGAGGAAGCGCATATAAAGAAATTATCTCGCGTAGAAAAAATGAAACTTATACAACCGTCCCGCTAAATGGGACGATTTTTATGTTTTTTGCAATTATGATACTATACTTCTGTTTAACTAACTTTGCATATGACTAAAAAAATAGCTGTTTTTATTGCCGTATTAGTATGGGGCATTGTCGTACAAACACAAAGCGTGTCTGCGGTCGAAGAAATCAAGCGTTTTGACGCGCGTATTACAATTAACCCTGATGCAACATTATTGGTGGAAGAGACAATCACCTATAATTTTGGATCTGAACAAAGACATGGGATATTTCGCAATATCCCCGTGCGTTATTCTACAGACAATGGAACACGTGAAGTTATCTTGAGTGATGTGTTTGTTGAAAATCAAAATAATACATCATATGCATATAAGGTAAGTGATAAGGGCGCATATACAGAAATCAAAATAGGCGACCCTGATGTGTTTGTGACTGGA